>JBAZTY010000001.1:0-433852 GCA_041661685.1 Patescibacteria group bacterium | reverse complement strand
CGCTTCCTTGGCGGTTGCAGCTAATTTTTTGGCCGTCACCACCAATTTGTTTCTGACACCCTCTTTTTCTTTGGCGGTTACTGCGAGCGTACGTCTGACATCCTCCTTTTCTTTGGCGGTTACGGCGAGCGTACGTCTGACATCCTCCTTTTCTTTGGCGGTTACGGCCAGTCTTTTAGCAGTCAACGCGAGCTTACTCCTCACACTTTCCGCTTCCTTGGCGGTTGCAGCTAATTTTTTGGCCGTCACCACTAACCTATTTCTGACATCTTCTTTTTCTTTAGCAGTTGTGGCTAGCTTTTTAGCAGTTACCACCAGTCTATTTCTGACATCTTCTTTTTCTTTAGCAGTCACTGCGAGTTTACGCCTGACGTCTTCTTTTCCTTTAGCGGTCACCACGAGTTTACTCCTAACGCTTTCCGCCTCTTTAGCAGTTGTGGCTAGCTTTTTGGCGGTTACCACTAACTTGTTCCTGGTTTTTTCTTTTTCCTTGGCGGCTATGATGAGTTTTTTAGTTTTGTCATTTTTCATATTTTTAACTCGTTATAATAATAACTAGTTTAATTTTTGTTTGTATGACATCACCTTTTTTATAATTATATCATATTTTTACATCATTGTATAACAAAAATACCACAATAAAAAACAGGCTTTTTGCCTGCCTTTCACTTCGTAGCCCTTAAAAATGAGATTTACCAAAATTTTGAGGAAATTGTTAGGGAAATTGAAAAGTGGGCGGAAGTTTTAGAATAAGATAAATTTAAAGCTTGACCAAATTTCAGGTTTTTATAATAATATAACTATCTATCAGCAAATTCAGAAAGGAGGTATACAATTTAATATTGATAGATTATTTTACTTAGTTATTTAACAACACTTGGAATTGCTTTAATGTTTTTCTTTGTGAGTACTTTAAATGGAAACTGCCAAAATGGGTACAACGTTCCATTGGATGGAGGGGTTGCGGCTGAGTTTGCTCCCGATGCTATCGGCACTTATTACCTAAATTATTCTGCAACAGGATTTTATCCGTGGCAACTTACGGTTCGAGTTTTCTGGCAGAGCGATACTTATTCAGGATGGCGTGAGTTTTACGCTCGTAATTATCTTTATGTTAATTATGCATCAGACTCAGTAACTCTTTATAGCGGAACCGATGACAATGTTCGCTATCGAGTTGAGTTTTGGACGAATTCAACTACCGCAACAGGAACCTGGACATTCTATTAGATCGGCGGAGGCCAAAAAAGTGAGGGCATTATATCTTAGTGATATTTGCCCTCTTTTTATTTTGTTAAATTTAATATTGATGTATAATTAAAATTGTTTAAGTTAATAAATAAAAATATGTCTCGAAAAAAGATTATCGTATCCTCTTCTATAATACTGGCGTTACTCTTGCTGGCAGGGGCTTACTTGTATGTCTGTAATAAGCCAAGTAAGGCTCAAGGGCGTATACTCGGAGCAACGATAATTATTCCTAACAAGGACGGATTTGAGGCAAAACTGACAAATATAAAAGGCGAAAATTTAAAAGGAGACATCAAAGATTCACAAACTGGCAAGAAATCGGGAGGAGAGGTAATTGCTTATGTTGATAAAATGATGAATCTCTCTGATGACGGGTCTTCTTTTATACTCCCTTTTGAGCTTAACTATGGGGAGCAGGAGAAATATTTATACTTAGGGATATTTTATTTGGAACCAACCGACACTTCAATTATTGGTAAAAATAATTCCCCTAAAATAATTAAACACCCCTACTCTTATCTGCTTGGAGAGAATATTACTTTAGAAAAAATCAACTCTTTTATCCCTGGGCCTTATTCTTATACGATAAATCTTGAATATTTCAACAATGAAGGCGTGAAAAACAATTTAGCACTCCGATTTTATTACGAGAAGAGTGCATTTGAAGTCGCTAAAAAGTGCGAAGAAATCGGTTCTGTCGTCAAAAGAGAAAGGGGCGACGGCAAAAAATATGATATTTGCGTCCTCGGGGATAGCCATGAATGTACTTTAGAAGCATACGAAAAGGGGAATTGTCCCGTTGAAGGTTATGATGTTTCGATGACCGATAATCCAGTTAAAAGATGGGGGATTGCGCAAGGATTTTTATTTAAAAATGGAAATTTTATTTTTCAAGCCAATTACGAAAATTGCACTATAGACGATTTTTATTTTGACAGATGCGAGATGAAGTAATTGAGTCTGCATTGCTTGTTGCCATAATACTATTTATTTCTCCTCGTTTGCCTATACTAACAAAAATAGACCCAACATTCGTTGAGTCTATTTTAATTAGTAGCCCCTAGGGGAATCGAACCCCTATTACCAGGATGAGAACCTGGCGTCCTAACCGTTAGACGAAAGGGCCGTCTAAGCTTTTACTTTATCAAGCTTTTGTAGCCGTTCATAAATTCCTCTGCGCTCATTATCCTTTTTCCGGCTAGCTGTAATATTAATACAACCAAAGAATTTTGTCCACACTGGATAAATAGGCGCCCGTTATCTTGGAATAATTGCCCTGGCTTAGTCTTATTGATCTTTGCCGCCTCATGTTCAACCGCGATTATTTTTAGGATTTCGCCGTTTATTTCCGTATAAGTCCCAGGCCAAGGATTATAAGCGCGGATCATCCTTTCGATCTCGCTAGCGCTCTTAGAGAAATCGATGCGCCCGTCTTCTTTCTTCAAAGTTTTAATATAACTGGCTTGAGAATCGTCTTGCGCTTGCGGCTTAATCTTGCCGTTAACGAAATCAAGTAGAGTCGACACGAGCTGAGTCGCACCTAATTCTGCCAGTTGGTCATGGACATCCGCTAAAGTTTCCGAGCCGTTTAGCTTTATCTTAGCCTGCCGTAAGATTGGACCGGTATCGAGGCCGGCCTCCATTCGCATGATCGTTACTCCGGTTTCAGTATCGCCGTGTAAGATAGGCGCATTTAAGCAGGCTGCGCCGCGATATTTAGGTAGAAGGGAGGCATGGACATTGATACAGCCGAAGGTCGGGATATCTAAGATGTCTTGAGGAATTATTTTTCCATAGGCAATGACGATTATCAGATCGGGCTTCAGGCTTCTTATTGTTTCTATTTCCGGTCGAATCTTTTCCGGCTGGAAAACTTTGATCTTATGTTTTAAGGCTAATTCTTTGACCGGCGGCGGAGTTAGGAGCTGTTTTCGTCCGACCGGCTTATCAGGCTGAGTAAAAACACCGACAATCTCGAATTCGGGCGCGGCGATCAGGCGGCTTAATCCAGGCAGGGCGAATTCAGGCGTGCCCATGAAGATGACGCGGATATTTTTATTTTTCGGACTGATGGACATAAGGAGAAAATTAATGATATATTAAGACTATATGTTTTCTAATCTGATCGAATGGATATTGAATATTACGCAGGGTCTCGGCTATTTCGGGGTCGGTATTTTAATGGCGATCGAAAGTTCTTTTATCCCTTTGCCGTCAGAGATTATCATCCCGCCAGCCGCTTATCTGGCCAGCCAAGGCAAGATGAGCTTGGCGCTTATCATCATCGCTGGCATTTTAGGCAGCATGGTCGGAGCGGCAGTCAATTATTTCCTCTCTTTATATTTAGGGCGCCTGGTTATCTATAAATTAGCGGGAACGCGCGCGGCGAGATTCATATTGATTACTCCGGAAAAGATTGCGCAGGTAGAGAAATATTTTTTGTCTAATTCTAAATCAGCTACTTTTTTCGGCCGTCTCATTCCCGTCGTCCGTCATTTGATTTCCATTCCGGCCGGCTTTTGCCGCATGCCTTTTGGATCGTTTATGTTCTATACCGCTCTCGGCGCCGCTCTCTGGGTCAGTATCCTGGCGGCTCTCGGTTATCTTGTCGGCGCGAATCAGGCCTTGCTCCTGAAATATTATAAGGAGATATATTGGGCGCTGCTCGCTCTCGGCATCGTCTGGATAGCTTGGAAATTCCGAAAATGGCGGAGCAAGAAAAACGGCGTGACGCCGAAGAATCTAATTTAAATATTTATTTGACGAGCTTATCGATGAAGAGGACTCCATCCAGATGATCAAGCTCATGCTGAATAACGCGCGACATTATTTTGTCAGCGCTTATTTTTTTAGCTTTGCTTTTCTCGTCCAGGAAGGAGCAATTCACTTTCTTGTGGCGCTCGACGCGTCCATAGATGATTTCGCCTTTCTTATCGAGGACTGACAGGCAGCCTTCTTCTTCAATCTCTTTAGCCCACGATCTCTTAGTGATTTTGGGATTGACCATGAAATAGACTTTGCCGTTGTGATGAATCACGACGGCGCGGATATTATGCCCGATCTGCGGCGCGGCTAAGCCGGCGCCGTCTTTTTTTACCATCGTCTCTTTCATGTCGGCTAAAAGCTCTCGAAAATCAGGATGGGTTATCTCTTCTGGATTGACCTTGTCGGAAATCTTCCGCAGGATCGGATTCGGGTTGATTAGTATTGGCAATTGTTTAGGCATATTATTTATTTTGATCGATGATCTTAAAGAAATATTTCCACTTCGCTCCAGTCTTGCATAATTCTTTCGTATCGTTGAGCGCGATTTCAATCTGATTGGCCGGTTTTTCTTTGCAGACTTTGAAAACCGCCCCGCGCTTGAAGCCGGGGATGCCGAGATCCCTGATTATTCGCAAAGCCAAGTCCTGCCAGGGATAAGCGGGCGGTTTGATGGTCTGGCGGTTTTTTAAGATGTCTGCGAGGGCGTCCATAGTTTAAAATTCATAGCGAGATAGCCGATGCCGAAATCAGTCTGATAAGAGAGAACTTCTGATTGCCATTTCGAGCCGTTTAAGACTCCGAGCAGAATCAGGAGCGGGCGCAAGCCGCATTCGCCGGCGTCGTTTATTAGTTTAGCGTCCATTTTTAGGATATTTTCCGAGGCGCTGGCCGGATCGCTGAGATATTCTATTAGCTTATTGTCGAATTTAGCGCCTTTGGGAGAATAGCCGCCTGGAGATTTTTTCTTTAACCGATGCGATAAGTCGCCGGAAGCGATCAGAGCGATATTTTTTTCATTAGCCATGAGGACGGTTCGTAATCTTTCGCCGAAGCGCCACTGGTCTCCTAGGCTTAAGCTCTCATTCGGAGAAATAACGATTATCTTCGCCTGTCCGCAAGCCTCTTTTAATAGATAGAGAGGAATAGCGCTGCCATGATCAAGGACGGTTTCGGAAACTAGCTGCAGAGAAAATTCAGGGCGAAGAGCGTTGGTAATCTGATCGGCTAAGAAAGCATCGCCGGTCAATATGGTCTTGGGAGGAATGAAACCGAAGTCTTTAAGGTTTATTTCCATTTCCGGGGCGACATTAAGGACGAAAGAATCGGCTTGTGGCGCGCTATGCGGGCTGATCACTATGACCGTGTCGACCGGATTAGCTTTAAGCAGGGCTTTTATCTCTTCATAGGCCGCTGCGGTTTTGGCCAGAAAACTATAATTAGCCCGGCCGATTTCCGGGATCAACAAAGGGGAATGGGGAAGTAGAGCAACGGTTGTAAGAGCCATAAATTTAGGATTTTAGGTTTTCGTTCTATTTAATGCTCTCGCCCATGTCGTAATTATATAAAAATTTTGAAGTAACGGTAATGACATTGGCGGGGTTATATCCGAGAGTAGAGAAGGCAGCATCGGTAGCGAAGGGGCGCTTCTTTCCGCCCGAAATCAGATAGATCGTCGGGAAGCTATCGGTTCTGACAAGACTGCCTTCGTCGAGCAGTATCGGAGTAGTCGTCGCGTAGACTTTTAATTCTTTAGTGGTTTTCTTGACGATTTTCTTGCCAGTAAATTTTATATCGAGCAGGAGCTTATCGACTAGAGCGCGCGTGCCGTTTTCGACATAGAATATCTCTCCGGTCTTGGAGTCTTGGAGCAAGGCGCCAGTTATATAAGTAGAAGTGGCCGTGACAGTCTTGCCGACAGCATAGCTAGCCAAATCATCAATAGTCGCAGCTTCTATCTCTTCCGGGTTGAAGCCGATCTTCTTGAAGACCGCCGTCGAAGCAATCAGCCTCTTTTCATTATCGACGAGTAAATAGATCTTCTTATCGGGCGTTTGGACGATGGAATAATTCGCGAATTTTATTTCGCTGCCGAGCGGATAATTATCTAAGTCAGCGCTCGTGACTTTTACGATCTGTTCCGGACGGAAGCGGGAAGCGAAAGACGACCAATTAGCAAAAGGGCGCTTGGTTCCGCCAGAGATTAGCCAGACCTTAGGATCGCCTTCGGCTTTAATGATCGAGCCATCCGGGTAGAGGCGCGAGACTTTCGGGAAATAAGTATTCCAAAGCTATAAGTATTATAATTGCCGTTGAAGACGTGCGGCGTGTAATTATATAAGGCGGCGGTTGCTAGATTTTCCGGAGTGACGCTGACGTGGTCCGGAGAGGCCATAATCGTATTATAATCCCCGTCGTTTATGGCTTTAGCTATGGGCTTCAGGATACCGTATTTATCCTTGGCGATATAGGTTTGGCCGACCTTGAAGCTATAACGTTCCGGTTCTTTCAGATAAGCCAAGAATTGCAGGGAAGCGCTATTAACCTGCTTGCCGAAGCCTTTGTAATAAGGATTACAGACCCAGCTGTCGGGGCAGCCGTAGCCGGTCGCCCAGTCCAGATGAGATTGAGCCGGAGAGTTGTCGGTGACCAGGCTCGCCTCTTTTTGGAGCAGGACGAGCAGGAATTTCGGGTTGACAGTCGTTATCTGGCGGCATTTCGCTTTTTTTTCCGCTTCGGTTGGCGTATCGCTCAAAGTCACGCCTTCGCAATCGTAATTATTATGCGTCGCGTCGTAGATTATCTGAGCCGCGCTCCTGGTGTCTCCATGAGTATTCAAAGTACTGTAGTTGGCGAGATAGCTGCCCTTATTATTGAGGAAGTTCTGGATTTCCGGGAGGCCCATAGAGCCGTAATTGAGCATTTCTTCGTCTTCTAGGATGCGATTCGGGTTGAAAGCCGCGTCGATATCGGTCTGCGCTTTGGCTAATAACGGCAAAAGACAGAAGATGAGCGCGCTTAAGCCAATCAAGTTGGCTTTGATGGGTTTGGTGTTTTTCATATTTTAAAATTATACTATAGTTTTTGATTTTCTCCAAAATATAGTCTTCATTTATCATTATTTTGTCATTGACTATTTCTTTATAGTATGTTAAATTAATTCGTTACCTTAACAATCAGTATTAACCTAAAATACAGTTGAAATGAAAGAGCAAAAGAATCAAACCCCTGTAGCTGTAACTGAAAATGAGTTTTTAGATTATGGCTGTCCGAAATGCGGGAGCATCTTCGGTTACTATCCTTATATAGGAGGCGGCGAAGGAATTTGGATTTGCGCGGACTGCGGTACTATCACGACCGTCTTCAGTGTCGGAATTACAGAAACTTCTTCGTCTATAAATGGTATTATTCCTCAATTAGTCGAACATCCTAGAAAAAGTTTAGGAAAAATTGATAGAGAGGCTATCGTGGAAAAGCGCGCCAAGAGCATTGAGGAATCGCAATTCGCAGAATTTAAGAAGTGGATTGATTTCGGTTACGGAAACCCTACTAAGGTAAGGACGGTGTCGCATCATAGTTCGAAATCTCAAAATCTTCCAATCGTCGCCGCTAAAGGAGCTGATAGCAATGTGGAGGTGGTTTGGTTCGGCGATAATTTTCATTCCCATTTTTTAGGTATGAAGTTTAATGAGCCGGTATGCGCTTCTTTCCTGTATCCGATCAGCGGCTGTCTTAATGAACTCGCATGTTCCAGCCATGTCAACGAAACGGTCGCTGCCGAGCTGCCTCACTATGTTAGAGCAAGTTATAACCGGGAGATGATCAAGACCCTAGGGGTTGAGTGCGACGGCATTTCCGCGGCGCTTATCATCCGCTATCTCCATGAGATTTCTAAACTCGATTATGAGAATATTCTCAGGATATGCTATAACGAAAACCGTGAAGGCGGAAAGAAGACATTTATCCATGGTAATCACGTAGAATTCGAAAGCCTTATCAGGGCTGTCGATCCCGGGCTGAAACAGGAGAGCTATGGAGCATTCTTCAATCTCCCTGAAGATAGTATCTTTGAAAAGATTTATATCAATGAATTCAGCGATATTACTCGGAACGGTGCATCCGTAGTAGTGACCATAAAAGCCGGCAGCCTTCTGCCTGCGTTGCCTTTTCCGTTCAATCGCATCTTCGCTAATCCCTCAGAGACTGTCTTGGGAGAATATCTCCCCGAAGCTATTCAGCAAAGGAAGCTGCCAGACACTTATGATAATTACGTCATCACAGCAGTTCCAGTTAATCTTTTGCATTATCAAGAGGAATTGATGAAAGAGCCGGATTGGAACGAATACAATCTTCATGAAGCGCATTGTCGCCTTAATAAGGGCTTCAAGACTCTTATTTTTGATACGAATAATCTGCTCGATGCCGTTATGACCGGGATCTTCTTAGCAAAAGCCGTTGATCCGGTCGCCAAATTGTATTTTAAGAAATAAAAGATGAGCTGATAACAAAAAAGCCTTATCCGTTTGGATGAGGCTTTTTCATATGTAGCGGGCTATCTAGGTGTTTACCTTCAAGATGATATTTTCCTTCTCGCCCAGATCGATCTTGACCTTGTCGCCGTCTTTGATCTTGCCTTCGATTATTTCCATGGCGAGCTCATCGAGAATCATAGTCTGGATGATGCGCTTGAGCGGGCGAGCGCCATAAGTGATGTCATAGCCTTTTTCAGCCAGCATCTTCTTAACCTTCGGGCCGACTTTGACGCTGATATTTTTATTGCTCAGGCGTTTCTCAACCTTAGTCAGCTCTAAATCGACGATTTTTTCTAACGCTTCCGGAGTCAGGCTTTGGAAGAGGACGATCTCGTCGATGCGATTCAGGAATTCTAATTTGAAATGATTCTTCAAAATCTTATCAATCTTTTCTTTCATCTCAGCGCTGCGCATCTTAATCTCCTGTTTTTTGTCGCCGTTATCGCTGAAGCCGATAGAATATTGCTTGATAATCTCGTTCCCGAGATTAGAAGTCATAATGATGATAGTATTCTTGAAATTGACGACGCGGCCTTTAGAGTCGGTTAAGCGCCCATCATCTAATATCTGCAAGAGCATATTGAACATATCCGGATGCGCTTTTTCGATTTCGTCGAAGAGGACAACACTGTAAGGATGGCGGCGGACTTTGTCGGTTAGCTGTCCGCCATCGTCGTGGCCGATATAGCCGGGAGGCGAGCCGATGAGCTTGGCGACGCTATGCTTTTCCATGTATTCGCTCATATCTAAGCGGATAAGAGCTTTCTCGTCATCGAACATGAAGCGAGCCAGAGTCTTCGCGAGTTCGGTTTTACCGACGCCGGTCGGACCGACGAATAGGAAAGAGCCGATCGGCTTCTTCTCTTCATTAATGCCAGCGCGGCTACGGCGCAGAGCGTTAGCGATTGCCTTAATCGCTTCAGTCTGTCCGACGACTTCGTTATTGAGTTCAGTTTCCGCCGTGCTTAATTTTTGGATATCATCTTGGAGCATGCGGTTGACCGGGATGCCGGTCCAGCGGGCGACGACTTTAGCGACGTCTTCTTCATCGACTTCTTCCTTTAATATGCGCTGGCCTTTCTTTTGAATTTTGATTAGCTCTTCTTGAAATTTCTTAATCTTGTTTTCTAATTCCGGAATCAAGCCGTATTTTATCTTGGCTACTTCGGTCAGGTCGGCGCCTTGGCGTTGCGCGATTTCTGCTTTAATCTTCAAGTCCTCGATCTCTTTCTTGGAAGTGCGGATCTGGGAGATGATATTCTTTTCATTATTCCAATGCAATTCTAATTGATCGGCTTTTTCTTTCAGTTTCGCCAGTTCAATATTAAGCGTCCTGATTTTCGAAGATTTCTTGTCGGTCGTCATCAGGCCGGCTTTATTTAATTCAAGCTGGTTTATTTTTCTCTTTAGTTGATCAAGCTCATCCGGCATGGAATCTATTTCCATGCGGAGCGATGAAGTCGCTTCGTCGATAAGATCGACGGCTTTATCCGGCAAAGCGCGGTCGCTGATATAGCGGTTGGATAATTTAGCGGCGGCGATGAGGGCGTTGTCGGTGATGCGGACGCCGTGGTGGACTTCATATTTTTCCTTCAAGCCGCGGAGCATGCTAATCGTATCTTCGATACTCGGCTCATTGACCATGATTGGCTGGAAGCGGCGCTCTAGGGCGGCGTCTTTTTCGATATATTTCTGATATTCCTTGGTCGTGGTCGCGCCGATAGTGCGGAGTTCGCCGCGGGCTAAGGCCGGCTTAAGCATGTTGGAAGCATCCATCGAACCCTCGGAAGCGCCAGCGCCGATCAGGGTATGCAGTTCGTCGATGAAGAGGATGATGCGGCCGCTCTGGGATTTCACTTCTTTCAAGACGGCCTTGAGGCGGTCTTCAAATTCGCCGCGGAATTTAGCGCCCGCGACGAGTGACCCTAAATCTAAAGTGACAATCTCTTTATTTTTTAAATTTTCCGGAACGTCGCCGGCGACGATACGCTGAGCCAGACCTTCGACGATCGCGGTCTTACCGGTGCCGGCTTCGCCGATAAGGACCGGATTATTCTTAGTGCGGCGCAGGAGCACCTGCATGATGCGGCGTATTTCCTGATCGCGGCCGACGACCGGATCGAGTTTTTCTTGGCGCGCCAGTTCCGTCAGATTAGTCGTATATTTTTCTAAGACTTTATATTTATTTTCGGGCGATGGATCAGTGATGGTCGTGCCGCCGCGCAACTCCTTCAAGACATTTTTGACGTTCTCGTAGTCGACTTTGAAATTAAGCAGGACGCTCTGCGCCGGGGAGGGAACGCCGATAAGAGCGGAGAAGATATGCTCGGTCGAGATATATTCATCATTCATGCCGTCGGCTTCTTTCTGAGCGCGTTCGAGTATTAGAGCGGTCTCGGCTGTGCCGGAGACAGCCTGAACCGGACCGTTATTTGGGTTGATCTTTACGCGCGGCAATTTCTTGATCTCTTTGATCGTATACTCTTCGATGATCTCCGGGTCTATTTTCATCTTTTCTAAGATCGGCTTGACCAGGCCTTCGTTCTGCTGCAAGAGAGCTAATAAGATATGCAGCGCCTCGATATTGGCTTGGCCGTAAGTAGAGGCGATGACTTGGGAGTTAATAATCGCTTCTTGTGATTTTTCCGTGAATTTATTGAACATATGAATATTTTATAAAAGTTTTATTTTAGCACTCTTGTTATTAGAGTGCTAATTTAATAATAATATAAGAAAAGCCGCTTGTCAATCATCGAAAAATTGTTGTCATTCGAATCTGAAACATGCTATTATATTAGAGTAAAAAAGACTATGTTAAATCATAATTTTCTCACTTATACCGGCAAGATTATCCTCCAGATCCTTGGAGAAATCTTATATTTCCCAGTCTGGTGGTATAGCGTCGGCTTCATTCGAGCGGTTAAAAGCGTCTTCCGTTTCTGGCGCGCGCGCGAGGAATCTCTAGGCTTCAGCGTCTGGCTGAAAAATATCTTCGTGCCTATGTATGGCCAGCGCGATATCGCCAGCCGCATCATTAGTTTTGTCATGCGCTTGATTCAGGTGATTTTTCGTGGTCTGATTTTGTTATTTTGGCTCGCCGTCATCCTAATAGTTCTAATTATCTGGCTGACTTTCCCAATCCTGTTATTCTTAGGGCTAGTTTTTCAATTGGCGAATTAAAAAATATGGAACCGGAAAAAATAACTTTTACTGATGAGCAGAATAATGGGGGCCGCGGCGCCTGGTTTTTAGGGCGCTTCTTGTTCTGGGGAATCGCGCCTCGCCGTTCGGTCATCAGTCTGGAAAGAACCAGAGAAAAGATCGACAGCCTTTTAATATTCCTGGCTTGGTTGATATTGTTTGCCGGCTGGGCGGCTTTCGGTTTCTGGGTTTTTAATAATCAAGCGGTCTTGATCGCTAAGCCGATTAGCCTGTTTTTCTTCTGGAAAAAATTTGATCCGCTTATCTT
This sequence comes from Patescibacteria group bacterium, assembly GCA_041661685.1. Lineage (GTDB taxonomy): Bacteria > Patescibacteriota > Patescibacteriia > Patescibacteriales > UBA12465 > UBA12465. Next base: position 421,837 of record JBAZTY010000001.1, on the reverse strand, counting down.
TATTTTTTTGGCCTCTTTATGGTTTGATTTGTTTTTAATTTATCGTCATAGTCAGGACAAGGCGGCGTTGAAGAAAATCAATTATCGTCTTTTTGATGAAAAGAAAAAGACTGGCCGCAGCGCTAAGAAATATAATGTCGCGTTGGCCTATTCTCACGCGAGCCTGCGGGCGATAGAAGACGCTTATCTTCTGGCCGTGAAACTGAATCAAGGTCAGGCCGAAATTATCCATCTCTTCCGCGTCATTCTGAAATCTAAGGACATTCAGAATCTTTTCATTCGCCTCAACGTTGATGCAAAAAAATTAGTGGAACTCGTCGACCGTCATTTAGTTAAGCCGCAAGACGATAAATCCGGGCGGACAGTATTATCTCCGGCCCTGCAGGAAGTTCTCGTGGCCGCTTTCGTCGACGCTCACGGCTTGAAGCAGGCTAGCGTCGACCTATTGAACATCATCCAATTCTGCTATGAACGTGATCCGATCCTAGCCGAGATACTTTATGAATTAGAGGTTGATAAGGATAAGATTATAAATACCGTCGCTTGGTTCCGGGTCAACCATCGTCTCTTGGAAAATTATCGCAATTATCGCCGCTTGGCCGGCTTCAAGCCGGGGAGTAATATGAATCGCGCTTATACGGCGATTGCGACTCCGACTCTTGATCATTTTTCTCATGACCTGACTATTCGCGCCAAATCCGGGGGTCTGGATATCTGCGTCGGCCGCGATAAAGAGATAAATAGTATTTTCGAAGCGTTTACGGGCGGACATAACGGCGTGCTTCTGGTCGGCACAGTCGGCGTCGGTAAGAGTGCCATTATCGACGGACTCGCCCAGTTGATGGTCGCCGAAGATGTGCCCGATTTTTTGAAGGACAAGCGCTTGGTAGAGCTTGATGCTTCGCGTCTAATCGCGGGCGCTGACGCCGCTACGGCCGAAGAACGCTTGCTGGCGAGCCTTAATGAAATCAGCCGTTCGGAAAACATCATCCTTTATCTGGATAATATCGAAAATATCATTGGCATTACCGCGGGCAGCCAAGAGAGTTTGGATCTATCCGAAGTATTAGCGGAAGCGATCAGCCGAAAGAACCTGTACTGCTTAGCTTCGGCCACGACAGAGAATTATTCAAAGCATATCGAAAGCAAGCCAATCGGCAATGTTATGACGACTATCGGCATCAAGGAGCCGGAGACTAACATGGCTATCCAGATGTTAGAAAGCAAAGTCGGATTCTTAGAAGCTAAATATGCTGTCTATATCGTTTATAGCGCTATCGAGCAGGCGGTTATCATGTCCACGCGCTATCTGCATGACAAGTTCTTGCCGCTCAAGGCGATCGATCTGCTTGAGAAAGCGGCGATAATCTGCGCTAAGAGAACGGTGAACAATCCGGAAGCATCATCTTTCTGCGGCCGTGAAGACGTGGCTCTGGCTATTAGCGAATTAACCGGCATTCCGGCGAACAAGGTGACTGTTTCCGAAAGCCAGAAATTATTGAATTTAGAGCAGGAAATCCATCAGCGCTTAGTCGATCAAGTCGAAGCGGTTAATGCCGTGGCCGCTAGCTTGCGCCGCGCGCGCGCCGAGATGAAAGATAGCAAGCGCCCGATCGCCAGTTTTTTATTTCTTGGTCCGACCGGCGTCGGTAAAACCGAACTCGCGAAATCAGTCAGCCAGGTCTATTTCGGCGACGAGGATTATCTTATCCGTCTGGATATGAGTGAATATCAGACGGCCGATAGCGTCCGCAAAATGATCGGCGACGTCGACGGCACGCTCGGCTACCTGACGGAAGCGGTACGCAAGAAGCCGTTCGCGCTTGTCTTATTAGATGAAGTTGAGAAAGCTAATCCGGATATCTTAAATCTCTTGTTGCAATTGCTTGATGACGGCCGCCTGACCGACGGGCAAGGACGGACTATCAGCTTCTCCGAATCCATTATTATCGCGACTTCCAATATCGGCGCGGTCTTCATTCAGGATCAGATTAAAGCCAAGACCCCTATCAATATCATCAAGCAGGATCTTATCGACAATCAGCTTAATAAATACATGCGGCCGGAACTCATCAATCGTTTCGATGGCATTATCGTCTTCAAGCCGCTGAGCGAAGATGACACTATCTCGATCGCAACCCTCATGTTGAAGAAGATCAAGAAGAATCTGGCGCTCAAGGGCATCGACCTGAAGGCGGACAAGGACGGTGTGGCTGTCCTGGCGCACGAGGGTTATGATCCTAAATTCGGCGCCCGCCCTCTCCGCCGCTTGCTTCAGGATAAGATTGAGGATAATATCGCCAATAAGATTTTGGCCGGAGAATTGAAGCGCCGCGATACTATTATCATCAACAGCCGCGCCGAGATTGAAATCGAAAAAGCGCAAGAATTATAAGCTATGTCCTATCTTTATATCTTCATCTCCGCTCTCGCCCTAACGGCCATCTTAACGTTTCTGGTTAAGAGGGTCGCTTTTCATTTTAATATAGTCGACCTGCCGGATCAGGGCGGGGAAGCCAGCCGGAAGATTCATACGCGGCCGATACCGCTCTTGGGCGGAATAGCTATTTTTGTCGCTTACTTCACGATCCTTTTTTTTAATCAGGGCTATTTCTTATCAGGTAATCTTAAGTCATCGCATCTTATCGGTTTTTTTGTCGGCGCCTTGCTCATCATGATTGGCGGCACGCTCGATGATAAATATAATCTTAAGCCTTGGCAGCAGATTATCTTTCCTCTCTTGGCGATCGCGGCCGTTATCTTCGGCGGCGTCGAGATAACTAAGATTACCAATCCTTTCGGAACTTATTTTAATCTGAGCGCCCTTGCTATCATCTCTCCGATCCTAATCAGTCTTTGGCTCTTGGGCATGATGTATACGACTAAATTATTGGACGGCGTCGACGGCCTGGTGACCGGAGTAAGCGGTATCGGCGGCCTAGTAATTTTTTTATTTACGATTACGACCCGCTATTATCAGCCGGATATTGCTTTCGCCGCTATTCTTTTAGCCGGAGCCTGCGCCGGCTTTCTGATTTTCAATTGGCATCCGGCTAAAATATTCTTGGGCGAAGGCGGCTCCTTGCTCTTGGGTTATATCCTGGGAGTATTGGCGATAATTTCCGGTGGTAAAATCGCCATAGCGTTGCTCGTTATGGGTATACCCATCCTCGATGTCGCTTGGACGATTGCGCGCCGCCTCCTGCAAGGCAAGAATCCTTTTAAATTTTCCGATCAGAAGCACCTGCATCACCGCCTGCTCGCCTTAGGTATCGGTCAACGCCGGACCGTTCTTGTCTTTTATCTTTTGTCACTTATCTTCGGATTAAGCGGCTTATTTTTGCAGAGCCGCGGCAAGTTCTGGGCGCTCATCGCCTTGCTCGCCGTTATGATGGCGCTTATCATCGGCTTCTGGTTCTTGGATCGGCAGAAGAATAAGAACGGAGGTATTTCCGGGAACATCTCTTAGGCTTTATGAAAAAATTGCTTTTACAAATTTGCTGTGCGCCTTGCGGCACTTATATCAGTCGTGATCGCCTCGCGCCGCATTATGATCTGACTTGGTATTTCTGCAATCCCAATCTGGTTTCTCTTGAAGAATATGAGAAGCGCTTAGCGATGGTAAAATTGATGGCGGAGAAATATAATTTTCCTCTCATCATCGAGCCGTATGAGCACGAGGAATGGCAAGAGATGGCTTGCGCTCGCGCTACCGATTCCGAAAGAGGGGAACGATGCCGTCTCTGCTACCGCGACCGCCTCGTCCGCACTGCTCGCTTAGCGAAAGAGAAGGGCTTTGATATTTTCGGGACGACTCTTTTGGTCAGTCCGTATAAGGACGCACAGGCGATTATCAAGATAGGCAAGGAATTAGAAGAGTCGATCGAGATTGCTTTTTTGGATATGGATTTTCAAGCTGACGACGGCTATCGCCGCAGTCAAGAACTAGCGAAAGAGCTCGGGCTTTACCGGCAGAAATTCTGCGGCTGCGAATATTCACTCGGTCAAAGCGCGGCCAAAAAGTAGGCCGATAGCTGAAATAATATTCAGACACGTCAGTCATATGAATCTTAAATATCTAAAATTATTTTTTTCGCTCGCCAGCATATTCTCTCTGGCGGCTTTTTTATTTTTAGCGCCGATTACAGCGCGAGCGGCCGGGATTACTGCCAGCTCCAGCCCTAGTCTTCTGGTCAACTCAGAATCAGAACTCGATTTTGATGGCGACGGCTATAGCGACGCGGATGAAATTAAAAATGGCTACTCTCCTTTCAATCCTGAGAAGGTGAAGCTGACGCAGAGCGATATGGATTCCGACGGTTTGAGCGATTATTGGGAATTAAAGTTCAAGACTGAACCCTTCGTCGTCGATTCCGACGGCGATGGCTACCAGGATGGTACGGAAATAGATTTTGGCTATAATCCTCTCGCCAGCTCGAGTGTGAAACTCTCGCAGAAGATACAGATCGATCTGGCCGCGCAAAAATTAATCTATCTCGTCGGCGGCCAGCCCTGGAAAGAATTTATCGTCTCCAGCGGCAAGCCGAGCATGCCGACGACGCCAGGAAATTATAAGATTATTAATAAGATTTCTAAGGCTTGGTCGAATACTTATAAGTTATGGATGCCTTATTGGCTGGGGCTGGACCGCGGTCAGATCGGGATCCATGAACTGCCGGTTTGGCCGAGCGGTTATCGCGAAGGCACGGACCATCTTGGCAAGCCGGTTTCGCATGGTTGCGTCCGCCTCGGCATCGGTCCGGCTGAGTATATATATGATAGGGTGAGCAAGGGAACTGAAGTGGTGATAAAGTAGCCAGCCGATACGAGACTATCGGCTTTTGTTTTTCTAGCGTCTAAATGATATAATTACTCTAGCCTAGTCAATGCTAATTTTTTTGTCTTATGTCAAAGAAAAATTTTTTATTATCCCTGATTCTCTTGTTCTTAGCCGTCGCGCTTAGCGCTTGTACTCTGCCTTGGCAGAAGACAGTCGCGCCCGGGACTGAAAACGTAGCCGGAGGCACAGACACGTCGACGACTACGGAAACGATCGCTTCGACCGGAACCAGCAAGCTGAAAAAATTCAATAACTACGATGAGCTGGCGGAGTTCTTAGCCGCTAATGATAACCCGACCGCTGTCGCTACGCATATTTCGTCCGGCCTGGTCAGATCCGAGATGATGGCCGCGAGCGCACCAGTCGCGTCTTCGGTCGCCGGCGCCGGCAGCAGCGCAGCAGCCAGCGACAGTTCTCAGCCGAATAATTCTTTAGATTATTCCGCGACCAATAATCAGGTTGCCGGAGTCGACGAAGCCGATATTGTTAAGACGGACGGCCGCTATATCTATGCGCTGGTTCGGAATGAATTATCAGTTATCAGCGCCAGTCCGGCCGCCGATGCTAAAGTCGTCAGTAAAATTGTTTTCAAGTCTCGGCCGCAAGACATCTTCATTAATGGAAATTTTTTAGCGGTTTTCGGCAATGATAACCTGATTTATTCTCAGAGCATATATCAGAGCTTCCGTCGCCAGAATTCTTATACTTTCTTTAAAGTCTTCGATATCAGTAATCCGGCCGATCCGAAACAGGTTCGCGATCTTGATTTCGAAGGTTCATATCGCGATGCCCGTTTGATTGGCGATTATGTCTATTTCATCACCGATACCTATAGCAATTATATCACTGGCGAGCCGCTCGTGCCGCGCGTGCTCGATAGCGGTTTGGCTTTGCCGTCGAAATGCGAAGGCAGTGAGAAATGCTTCGCGCCCGATGTCTATTATTTTGATATCAATTACGATTCCTATAATTTCACCAATATCACGGCGATCAATATTAAGAATAGCGCCGAAGCTATCAGCGGCCAATCTTATCTTTTAAATAGCGGCCAGAATCTCTATGTTTCCCAAAATAATATCTATATCACCTACACTCAGTATATAAATGAGTACGATTTGGAGCAGGAGGCTAGGAGGGAATTAATTTACCCGCGCCTCGCCGCCGATATCCAGGATAAGATTAATAAGATCGAAGCCACCCCGAGTTTTATCCTCAACAATCAAGAGAAAAAATCCAAGACCGCGCAATACATCGATCGTTATTTCAATTCTTTAAGCTCGACTGATCAGGCGGTCTTGAGCGCGGACATTGATACGAACCTAGCGGAAAAGATTACCGCGAAAGCTAAAGACATGGAAAAGACTATCATTCATAAGATTGGCATTAGCGGCAATCAGATTTCTTATCGCGCCATGGGCGAAGTTAGCGGACAAGTCTTGAATCAGTTTTCCATGGATGAGTCTGGCGATTATTTCCGGATAGCGACGACGCGCAGCCAATACTCTTCGCGTCTCAGCGAAGCCTCGTCCGATTCTTATAGCAGTGTTTATGTTCTTGATTCTAATTTGGTAACGGTCGGGAAGCTGGAAAATCTGGCGACGACGGAAAAGATTTATGCCGCTCGTTTTATGGGCAACCGCGTCTATCTCGTGACTTTCAAACAGACCGATCCGCTCTTCGTCATTAGTCTGAGCGATCCGGCCAAGCCGACAGTTCTCGGCGCTATCAAGATTCCAGGCTTTTCTAATTATCTTCATCCGGCTGACGCGGACGGCACTAAGCTTATCGGTCTCGGCCGCGATGCCGCTGTCGCTGCCGACGGCAGCGTGACCATCAAAGGCTTAAAATTATCTTTATTCGATTTCAGTGATTTAGCTAAGCCTAAGGAGCTGGATAGTTATATCTTGGGCGGAGCCGGCAGCGATTCTATCGCCCTTTATGATCATAAAGCTTTCTTGTATTCAGCCGCTAAGAATCTTCTTGTTATTCCGGCCGCTCTGCGTGATTCTAATAATCGCTTGAATTTTGCGGGTTCGCTGGTCTTTACTCTTAAGGACGATGCTTTTACTTTGAAAGGGAAGATAGACCATTCGGCCGGCGGCCATTATGGCGCTTATGATTATTGGGACGGCTATAGCTATTATGACAATACGGCTAAGCGCAGCCTTTATATCGGCGACACTCTTTATACTCTTTCTAATAAATTCCTGAAGATCAATAATCTGGCCGATCTCTCGGAGATCAAGAGCTTGGAATTGACGTCAGGCGGAGATGATTATATCATTACCCCGATGCCGGCCGCTCAGGGCTCGGCGCCTAGCGGCGGTTCTGCTTCTGGCGGCGACTCCGTCGAAGTTCCTCCGAACTCAGAAGCCCCGGCTGAAATTCCGGCTTCAGATTCTTCGGTTCCGGCCGAGTCCTCGGTCTCAGCAGAGACCCCGGCTGCTTCGGCGACAGATGCCGGCGCCGCGACGACCTCGTCCGCAGCCATTAACTAAGACTAATTAGTTTCCCGTTATGAAATATAAAAGATTGATTCCGCTCATCATCCCTTTGCTGATCTGGATTTCTGGCCAGCTATTTTTGCGTTGGCCGGGCTTATTCTATTCCGCTTTAGCCGTAGATTCTTTGATAATAGTGCTGAGCGTCAAATATTTGGCGGGCCGGGGAAAGCACGATTGGCCGCTCTTAGCGATCGCGCCAGTCTTATTCTTCCTGAATTTTTCGGTTTACGCCTCGATCATTATCGGGAGCTTCTGGTTTCAGACTATCATGGTTCTGGTCGCTTGGTTCTTGTTCGTCTATCTGAAGAATCTATATTATTATTTCGCCCATAAGGAATCAGAAGCCATCTTTGAAGACAAGCTGGACAACCTCTTGATCGTCAGCGGCTTCTTGTCTGTCTTTTCCGCTACGACCGTCTTGCTCAGCCTGCCGATTTTCATTAATTGGCCGACTTGGGCGACCCTCCTTATCTTAGCGGCAGAAATCAGTCTCTTATTTCTTCAGTTCATGCCGCTCAAGAAAATAAAGCCGGAACAAGCCAAAATCCTGATACTTGTCAGTATAGTCGGGCTGGTAGAATTAGCCTGGGGGTTGTCTCTCTTGCCGCTAAAATTCCATCTGCTTGGATTATTTTTAGCTATCAGTTATTATCTGGCGCTGACTATCATCCGCTTGCATCTGCGCGACGCGCTTAATCGGAAAGCTTTGAAGTTGCCGTTGATTCTCAGCGCCCTCGCTTTTATCATCCTTTTTTTGACGGCTCGCTGGCTCTAGCGCCATCTCGTCTCTCCCAATAATAATTCCGATAAATAAATAATTTAAAAATATGTCCAACGAATCGAAGATTGAAAAATCAAAAAATGATAATTCTCAGTCATCTCTGCCCGGAGCCAGGTTTTGGATCCTGGTTTCTATCGCCATCGTCTGCGGCTTAGCCGCCGGGGTCTTAGGAGAATCCCTGGCTAAGATTTATATCTTTAAGGATTTTGGCTCTTCGACTTTTTCCGGAGAATTGAACCTTTCCGGTTTGAATGCCGCTAATTCAGGATTAGTCATCCGCGACGCCAAGAAAGTTGTCGTTAATCAGGATGTGAAGATTGCGGAAACCGTCGCTGGCGTCCGTCCGGTCTTGGCTAGCGTCTTTAAGGAGATTCCCGCGACTTCTTCCGCTGCAGAATATTATAATCTAGAAGATCCTTTGTTTGTCGGATTGATCGTGACGGCTGACGGCTGGGTAGCGGCCATGGCGCCTAATGATCTGAAGAATGACTTTAAATTCAAAAATTACGTCGTAATTACCGGCGATCGCCAGATATATAAGATTGATAAATTGGCGGCTCTCAAGAATTTGCCGGGCGAGCCTTTGATTTTTCATCTGGCCGGCGCCAATAATCTTTCCGTCAAGAAGAACGCGGCTCGTTCCGAGCTGACTCTGGGCGAGAGCTTGCTGGTTATAAACGACCTGACCTCGGTCCGTCCGGTCACCTTGGCGGCCCTATCAAGAAATTCTATCGTCGCTAATAGCGATACGGCTAGCGTCCGCCTCAAGCTTAGCAGCGGAGGCGACGAAAGCTTGAAGAATTCTTTCGTTTTTGATTTGTCCGGAAATTTAGTAGCCCTAGTCGCTGGCGACGAAACTGTCGTGCCGGCTTTCTCTTTTAATTCCGCCTGGTCCAGCCTTTCTCAGAAAAATCAGATTTTGCCTCCTTACTTGGGGGTTAATTATCTTGATCTAACTAGGGTCAAGACTAATATTGTTTCTTTGGATAAGGGCGCTTGGCTTTATCCGGCTTCGGCCAGCCAACCGGCAGTTCTCAAAGGCAGTCCAGCTGAAACAGCTGGGCTGAAAGCCGGCGACGTAATTACTTGGGTAAATAACGTCGAGATAGATGCGAATAATGACTTAGCTGACTTGTTGGCTAATTATAAGGCCGGCGACAAGATTACTCTGACTTATATTCGCGCCGGAGCGGAAAAGGAAGTGGAAATAAAATTGGGAGAGAAAAAATAATATGAAAATAAATTCGCTCAAAAAATTAAAGTCTATATCGGGAAAGACAGTTTTTTTGCGAGTAGATTTCAATGTGCCCTTGAAAGATGGGAAGATAAAAGAAGACTATCGCATCAAAGCCGGTCTTGAGACCGTTGAATTTCTGCTGAGTCAGGGCGCGCGCCTCATTATCGCTTCGCATCTGGGCGAGCCGATGGGCTATGAAGCGACTTCCTCGCTCCAGCCGGTGGCTCGGCATTTAGAATCCTTATTGAAGCGTCCGGTCAGATTCATGAGCGAAATCGTCGGACCGAAAATCTCGGCCGCAGTCAAAGAAATGAAAACAGGCGAGGTGATCATGCTGGAAAATCTGCGTTTTAATGAAGGCGAATATAAAAATGACGCGAAATTTGCGGCGAGCCTAGCTGCCCTAGCTGATATCTATGTTAATGATGCTTTCGCCGTCTGCCATCGCGACCAGGCGTCCGTATCTGCTATCAAGAAATATCTCCCGTCTTATGCCGGCTTATTACTCGAAAAAGAAATAACTGCCCTTCATAAGATCTTAAAACCCAAAAAACCGCTCGTCGTTATCATGGGCGGAGCGAAGATAAGCACAAAAGCGCCTCTCATCTCTAAACTATATCCGGCCGCCAGCCATATCCTCATCGGTGGCGCTTTAGCCAATAATTTTTTTAAATTTCAAGGACTCGAGATTGGTCGATCGCTGATCGATGCTGACAGCGAGCAATATGTGAAGAAATTTTTTAAGGGCAAAAAATTGTCCGCGAAGATAATCTTGCCCCAGGATGTTATCGTTAAAACTAAGGATGGCCAAGCGAAAGTCGTCGCGCCCGCAGCAGTTAAGGCGAGCGATATGATTCTTGATATCGGTCCGGCAACGATTAATGATTTTGCTGCTTACATCAAGAAAGCGAATACCTTGGTTTGGAACGGCCCCTTGGGAAAATTCGAAGAGGCGAGCTTTAAGCACGGGACTTTAGCTGTGGCCCTGCTTTTTGCTTCTCGCTCTTCCGGCTTAGCCTACGGAGTTGCCGGTGGCGGAGAAACGGTAGAAGCGCTTAACCTAGCTAAAGTATCCGAGTATGTCGATTGGGTATCGACGGCTGGCGGAGCTATGCTGGCTTATCTCGGCGGCGGGAAATTACCGGGACTCAAGAAAATCGTGTCAGCTTAAATAAGATTTCCAATCAATATAAATAGCTTAGCTTAATAATATTAGTCTTAAATCTATGGCGACTATAAAGAGCATTTCAGCCCGAGAGATTCTAGACGCGCGCGGCGTGCCGACTCTGGAAGCGAAAGTCACGCTGAGTAATGGCCTGAGCGGGGTGGCTAGCGTTCCTAGCGGCTCGGCCGAGGGGCAATATGAGGCATTAGACCTGCGCGACGGCGACATGAAGCGTTATAAAGGCAAGGGGGTTTTGAAAGCCATCATCAAGATTAAGGAAATAATCGCCCCGGCTCTTATTGGAAAAAAGATTAGCGAGCAAGAAAAGATCGACAAGATTATCATTGAGCTCGACGGGACTACGAACAAGAAGAATCTGGGAGCAAATTCTACTTTAGCGGTTTCTATGGCTTGCGCCCGAGCGGCCGCGCTTGATAATAAGCAAGAGCTATTCGTCTATCTCAGGCAGGCTTTTTCTTTTCCCGCGCCCAAAATTCCGATTCCTCTTTTTAATATTTTCAATGGCGGCAAGAATGCCGATACGAATCTTGATTTTCAGGAATTCTTGATAATTCCGAAAGCGAATAACATCTCGGAGATTATTAGGCAGGGTGCGGAAATTTGCTACGAGCTAGGAAACGTCCTGCGCGAATCCGGCTATAGCGCCAATACCGGCTTGTTGGGCGGATATGCACCGGAATTAGATTCCACTATCGAAGCCCTAGAAATGATCATGGCGGCGACAATCAGGGCTGGGTATAAGCCGGGAGAAGATACTCATCTCGGCATCGATGTCGGTTCATCGCTCCTGTATGATAAGGAAAAGAATCAGTATATATTTCCGCTCGAGCAATCTTATTTCAGTTCCAGCAACCTACTTGGTCTATATGATGGCTGGTTGAAGAAATACCCTATCATATATCTTGAAGACGGTTTAGCCGATGATGATTGGGCCTCTTGGCGAGAATTGACTACGGAATTAGGCAAGAAGATTATTATTGCCGGCGATGAGTTATTCGCGACTAATATCAATCGCTTGCGCCAGGCTCTAGAAGAAAAAGTCGCTAATACTATTGTGATCAAACCCAGCCAAACCGGTACCTTGACTGAAACAATTGAATGTGTAAAACTTGCTCAGAAGCACGGCTATCGGGTAGTTATCTCGCATCGCAGCGGAGAAACTACAGACGATTTTATCACCGATCTGGCCGTCGCTTGCGGCGCCGACTATCTGAAAGCCGGCTCGTTGAATCGCGGCGAACGCTTGTCTAAATATAACCGCTTGCTGGCGATAGCTGATATTATTGAACAATTATGGTAGTACTCGTGCTCTTAGATGGCTGGGGCGTAGCTCCAGCCAGCATTGCTAATGCGATTACGGCCGCCAAGACCCCGACTTTTTTAAATCTGATAAAAGAATATCCGGTCGCGCTTCTTGATGCCGGCGATAAGAGCTTGAACGCTCGTTATCTGACTTTAGGGGGCGGCCGAGAATTAGCTGATGAGAATATCGAACCGGAAGCGACCCTGTCTTCTATTATCGCTGCCGCCGGACTGAAACAGGCCAAAGTCGCGGAAACGGAAAGATTCGCCGCCTTGACCCATTTTTTTAATGGCCATCATGAAGATAAATTCGCGCAAGAAGATTGGAAAATAATTTCCTCAAAGATTGGGTCTAAAACGATTAAGCCGTGCCTGACCATGAAGAGAACCGCTAAGGAAATAATCGACTCAATCAGTTCAGACGACGCCCCCGCTTTCTTAGCGGCGGCGATTCCGTGTTTGGATCTGACGGCCGCGGGCGGAGATTTTTTAGAGAATAAGAAAGCGGTTGAGGCCGTTGATAAGGTCTTAAAAGATATCTTCGCCGCCGTGAGCGCTAAGAACGGCATCCTGATAATCACGGCCGCGGGCGGCAACGTCGAGAAATCGAAAGATATGGCGGCTGATTTTCCGGATACTGAGAGGACCAGCAATCCAGTTCCTTTGATAATTGTCGGATCGGAGTTCAAAGGCAAGACTATCGGGCTGGCTGATCCTTTGAATAGCGATTTGAGTTCGTTGACTCCGGCTGGAACTTTGGCAGATGTCGCGCCGACGATACTAAAAATAATGAAATTGACACAGCCATCGGGAATGACGGGGAAGAGCCTAGTCGAATAATTTTATAAACAGACGATTAAAATAATAGTTTTTAAAGATAGTAACTTAAAAAATAGGAGGACCATATCATGATCGAATTGAATAATGATCAGGCCAGGGCTTTATTGTTCGCCATTGAGGCGATAAATAATGATGACAAGCTATTTTTATGTCTAGCCGTAGATAGCCGGAAGTTTAAAAGCAGCCAGGTGAAAGAATTTGTCGACCAAGTATTTTCTGATCCGATCTGCCTGAAAAAAGCTTGGGATACCCCCGGGTTTCCATTTATAGGTCTGAATGAGATTTATAAAGGCATAACCGGGGACGATCATCCCGTCTTTGTGGAATTATTCAGTTATTCTTTTGTCTCTGGGCCATATGGCGCGCGAGAAGAAATAACTGGTGAGGGCATCGGTTTTTCCCCGGTTGATGTTCGATATTTGGACGTTAATAAGATATTCAAAGAATCATCAAGGGGACAGTATTTACACACTCGCAGTAAAGAAGACAAGGCAGAGTCGCGTATTTGATTCCAGAAGAATAATTCTCCAAGCGAAAACAAAAACCGGAAACAATCCGGTTTTTTTATTTGCCTTTCAATTGAGATTCGCTTATCTGATAATCAAGAAACCGATGACGCTGGTCAGGAATCCGACCGCGCCGCCGATCAAGACTTGAAGCGGCGTGTGGCCGATATGTTCTAAGAGTTTTGGATAATTATTGTCTAAGAACTCGTCTTCCTTCAGGTCCTTAACGAGAATATTCAGAGTCTTGCCGTGCTGGCCGAGATAATTTCTCAGGCCAATAGCGTCAGTTATCGTAATTGCCATGAAGACAAAGGCGACAGCGAATTCAGGAGTAGTGATTCCGTGCACTAAGGCTAGGATAGTGACGAGCGAGACGACGACCGCAGTATGTCCGGAAGGCATGTCGGAATAAGCGAAGACGTCATGATAGGTTATCTTCTTTTTAAATGATTTTATGAAGACCTTCGTTCCTTGCGCTAAGATGAATGCAATTATCGGACAGGCGATGTAGAGATACATATGATTTGGTTAAATATCTAAGTTTTCTACTTTCTTAGCGTGTGTCTGGATGAAATTTTTGCGCGGAGCGACATTATCGCCCATAAGCATGTCGAAGACCTGATCAGCCTTGGCCGCGTCTTCGACCGTTACCTGCTTGACGATGCGATGCTCCGGGTCCATGGTTGTGTCCCAGAGCTGTTCCGGATTCATTTCGCCTAAACCTTTATAGCGCTGGATATGGATTTTGGAGGATTTTTTCGCGTCCGCGACGGCGTCGGCTTTTTTCTTCTTATCATTATTTTCCAGTTCAGCATTTTCGATCGAGATATCTTCGCCTTCATCAGTCTCTTCGCTGACTTCCGCTTCCTCTAAGGTGCCGCCCATTTCTAAGATTATCTTTTCTTTTTCCTCGTCGCTATAAGCATAGCGGATAGTCGCGCCTTTCTTGAGCTGGTATAAAGGCGGCTGGGCGATATAGATATGACCGCCGGTGATGAGTGGCGTGAAATGGCGGAAGAATAGGGTTAGAAGAAGCGTGCGGATATGAGCGCCGTCGACGTCGGCATCGGTCATAATGATAATGCGGTGATAACGGAGCTTATCCAGGTCGATCTGGTCGTCGATATTCGTACCCATGGCGATGACGAGGTTCTTGATTTCCTGGTTGGCCAGCATTTTATCGAGGCGGGCGCGTTCAACATTCAAGATCTTACCGCGCAAGGGCAGGATGGCTTGGAATTTGCGGTTGCGGCCTTGCTTGGCGCTGCCGCCGGCGGAGTCGCCTTCAACGATATACAGTTCGCATTCTTCCGGATGGCGGCTAGAGCAGTCGGCTAATTTTCCTGGCAAGGTCATGCCTTCGAGCGCGCCTTTGCGTAGAATTGAAGCGCGAGCGGTGCGCGCGGCCAGGCGGGCCTGAGCGGACAATAAGCATTTGCCGATGATTGCTTCCGCTTCTTTCGGATGCTCCTCTAAGAAGATATTAAAAGATTCGCCGAAGATAGTCTCGACATAGCCTTTCATTTCCGCGTTGCCGAGCTTGCCCTTGGTCTGGCCCTCGAATTGCGGTTCCGGCAATTTAACGCTGATGATCGCTGTCAGGCCTTCGCGGACGTCTTCGCCGCTCAGATTCTCCTGTTTCTCTTTAAGCAGGTTCTTATTGCGGGCGTAATTATTCAAAGTTCTGGTGAGCGCTGTCCGGAAGCCGACGGCATGCGTGCCGCCTTCAGGGTTATGGATATTATTGGCGAAAGTCAGAACGTTCTCGTTATATTCGTCGTTGTATTGGAGCGCGATTTCTATCTTACAATCATTAGTATCCTTATCAACATAGAAGACAGTGTCATTTTTGACCGTCTTATTGCGATGCATGGATTTTACATAAGATTTGATGCCGCCTTCGAAATGGAATTTATATTTTTTGGGGCGATGGCCTTCGCGCTTATCCAGGACATTGATAGTTATTCCTTTAGTCAGGTAGGCTTGCTGTCTTAAGCGATCCAGAATTTTTCCCCAATTATAATCTAGCTCAGTGAAGATAGTTGAATCCGCTTTGAAAGTGATCTTCGTGCCGGTGGTCTTCGCCGGGCCGACTGGTTTCGCCGCTTTCTGCGGGATGCCTTTCTTATATTCCTGTTCCCAAGTTTTGCCGTCGCGGCGCACTTCCGCTTTCAAGTATTCGCTTAACGCATTAACGACAGAAACACCGACGCCATGCAAGCCGCCGGAAACCTTATAGCCGCCGCCGCCAAATTTTCCGCCGGCATGAAGTTTTGTGAGTACAGTTTCGAGCGCGGACACGCCGGTGACTTTGTGCTTTTCAACCGGAATGCCGCGGCCATTATCGTCCACTTCTACCAGTCTGTCAGGCAATAAAGCGACCGTAATTTCATTCGCGTATCCGGCCATGGCTTCATCGATACAGTTATCGACTACTTCCCAGATCAGATGATGCAATCCGGCCGCTGAGGTCGAGCCGATATACATGCCCGGGCGTTTGCGCACCGGGTCTAATCCTTCCAGAACGGTGATCTGGTCGGCGCCGTATTCACTAGCTTTAACTTGGTCTTTAGACATATTATAAACAAGATTTAAAACAAAAAATTCCCGATATTTAAGGGTATTTTTAGCTGAATTTTTAATAAATTATCTTAGTATATTTTAGCAAAAAAAATAGGCTTTGGCAAATGTTTTTTACCCCGTTTTTTACCCCGCTTTTTAAAATAAAAAAATCGTGTTATCATGGTATATATAGTTAAAATAATCTTAAATTATGTCTAAAATCTTAGTAACCGGCGGCGCCGGTTTTATCGGTTCCACGCTAGTTGACAAGCTTATTTCCGAAGGCCATGAGGTCGTCGTTATCGATGATTTATCGTCAGGATTGAAGGCTTACCTTAATTCGGCCGCCAAGTTTTACCATCTTGATATCGCCTCGCCGGAAGTGGCAGAAATGTTTAGGACCGAGCGCTTCGATATCGTCTATCATTTGGCCGCCCAGATGGAGGTTGGCAAATCCATGCTTGACCCGAAGCATGATAATGCCGTTAATCTTTTAGGGGGCTTCAATATCCTAGAGAATGCCCGCCTGAACGGCGTTAAGAAATTGATTTTCTCTTCGACCGGCGGGGCAGTCTATGGCGACGCTACGGAAATACCGACGTCCGAATCTTATCTGGCTTACCCGATTTCTTTTTATGGCATCCATAAGCTCACCTTCGAGAAATATCTGAATTGCTATTATCAGGTCTACGGCCTTGATTATACGGTTCTGCGTTTCGCGAATGTTTATGGCCCGCGCCAATTCAAGGGTGGGGAGGCCGGGGTTATCGCTATCTTCATTGATAATGCCGTTAAGGATCTAGAGAGCCGGCAGAATGGCGACGGCACGCAGACGCGTGATTTCGTCTATGTTGATGATGTCGTGGCCGCCTTATCGAGCGTTAAGGAAATTTCTTATCAAGGGGAGATAAATATTGGTTCTGGCATCGAGACTAGTCTCTTGAATATACGCCGCGATATCGCGAAAGCGCTGGGCGAAGAGATGAAGATCAAAGTAGGACCGGCTAAGCCGGGAGAACAGATGCGCAGTTGCCTTAATATTAATCTCGCTAAGAAAATTTTAGATTGGGAGCCGAAGGTGATGCTGGAAGAAGGGATAGAGCGCACGATTGAATGGGCGAAGAATGTTAATAAGTAATATATGAAAACCATCATCGCCAACTGGAAGATGCAGCTTTCTTTGAAAGAGAGTTTGGAATTGGCTAAGCAGGCCGCGAAGAAGATAAAAGGGAAGAATAAGGTCGTGCTTTGTCCGGATTTCTTGGCTCTGCCTTTCGTCGGTCCAATCCTGAAAGGAACAGGTTTGGATTTGGGCGCGCAGAATAGCGCTATGGTTAGCCGCGGCGCTTATACCGGCGAGGTTTCGCCTCTTAATCTTAAAGCGCTAGGCGTTAAATATGTAATTCTGGGCCATAGCGAAAGACGCGAGCATCTGCATGAGAACTCCAACATCATTAATTTGAAAATAAAAGCCGCTTTAGAGAACGGCTTGATTCCGGTCTTATGCGTCGGCGAGAAACTGGAAATAAGAAAGAATGGAGAAACCGAAGAATATCTTGATTTAGAAATCAGGCATGCGCTCAAAGGCGTTAAGATAAAGAAAGCGACTGATCTGATTATCGCTTATGAACCGATTTGGGCCATTAGCACGAATAAGAAGGCGCGCCCGATGAGCGCGGCAGAAGCCGAGAGTATCCATCAGTTCATCGCCGCGAAGGCCGTTAAGATATTGAAACAGCCGGTCGCCGTCTTATACGGCGGCAGCGTCAACGCCGCCAACGCCGGCGAATACTTAAGTCAGAAGAATATTACAGGGCTCTTAGTCGGTGGCGCCTCCCTCAAGATTAAAGATTTCAGTTATATATGCTCACTATAATATCTCTCATTAGTCTCGGTTTAGCTTTAGCCGTCATCCTCTTTATCGTCATCAAGAAGTTTCCGGCTTTGGCCATTCTTAACGCGGCCAATATTCCCGGGGAGAAAGAAGCTAAATTTAAGGAGCAGATAATCAAGGCGCGAGTCGAACGCGATCTCGCTCGCTGGGGCGGATTCTTGGGCGGGATCTGGCTGTTCTTGAGCAAGCGCTTATCCGCATCATTAAGGTCGCAACAGGCAAGTCTTAGGAAGATTAAGACGAGCTATCGGACGAATATTAAGATGCCGTGGCTCGAGAAGCAGAAGAAGATTAAGGAGCTAGCGTCCGCCGCTGAAGATTTTTTAAAGAAGGAAGATGAAAAGTCAGCGGAAGAGAAGCTGCTCGAGATTATCAGCCTTGATTCTAAGAATCTCGGCGCTTTCTTCGAACTGGGGGAACTTTATGTCAGCCAGAAGAAATGGTCGGAAGCGAGTCAGACTTTCGACTATGCCTTGAAGCTGGCCCGACAGCTCCAGAATACCGAAGCGGCCGGAGAAATCACTTTACAGCGGATATATTTCGCGCAGGCCGAGGTCGAGAAAGAGGCGGGAAATCTCGATGCCGCCCTGGAAAATATCCGAGAAGCCCTGGAATTAGAGCCGAATAGCCCCCGCTACCTTGATTTAATTTTATATTTAAGTATAATGAGAAAAGATAAATCTTTGGCGCAGGAATCTTGGGAGAAATTAGCCGCCGTCAATCCTGAAAATCAGAAGCTGGAAAAGTGGAAAGAGAAGATCGAAAATCTATAAGAGCGCCGTTGTAGCTCAGCTGGTAGAGCATCTCCATGGTAAGGAGAAGGTCACCGGTTCAAACCCGGTCAACGGCTCCAGTACAAAAAACCGACTTATCAAGCCGGTTTTTTGTTTGGTAAAACATATTTTTGCCAGGAATGCCTCTTTTATACTATACTACTCTTACTATGAAACAGTCTGAAGCTTTAGACATATTGAAAGCAGGCCATAACGTCCTCTTAACCGGTCCAGCCGGAAGCGGCAAGACTTTTTTATTGAATAAATATATTGCTTATCTTAAAGATAAGAAGATTGGCGTGGCCATAACCGCTTCGACCGGCATCGCCGCGACTTATATCGGCGGCCGCACTATCCATTCTTGGGCGGGGATCGGAATCAAGGATTCTCTAAGCTCTAAGGATATTCACAATCTTACTAAGAGAGCTTATCTTAAGAAGCAATTCGAGAAAGTGAGCGTCTTGGTGATTGATGAGATCTCGATGCTGCACGCCCATCGCTTAGACATGGTCGACAAAGTCTGCCAGGCGTTTAAGGATAATTATCTGCCTTTCGGCGGCATTCAGATTGTCATGTCCGGAGATTTCTTCCAGCTTCCGCCAATATCTCCGGGAGGGGGAGAGGCAGAATTCGTCTATAAGGCTGACGTCTGGGCGGAAATGGATCTGAGAGTCTGTTATCTCGATGAGCAGCATCGGCAGAAAGACAAGAAGATGACTAAAGTCCTGAAAAGTTTGCGGCAAGATACTGTCGGTCCGGAAATAGTTGGATTATTGAAAGAGAGGATGAATAAGCCGATAGCAGATGAAGCCAGACCGGTCAGGCTATTCACGCATAATGTCGATGTTGATCTTATTAATGACGCCGAGCTAAAAAAGATTTTCGCTTCCGAGTTTGCTTATCGCATGAGCGGGGAAGGCGAAAAGAAATTAGTGGAGTCCCTGAAAAAGAATTGCCTTGTTCCGGAAAATCTGATTTTGAAGAAAGGAGCGCAAGTCATGTTCGTCAAGAATAAGTTCAAGGACGAGAAAGCCATTTATGTTAACGGAAGCACGGGCGTCGTCGTCGGCTTCGATGAAAGCCGCTATCCTATCGTCCGCTTGAATTCCGGCGAAGAGGTAGCGGCGCTGCCGGACAGCTGGACAATCGATGACGAAGACAATATCCTGGCGAAGATAACCCAGGTTCCTCTCCGCTTAGCTTGGGC
Organism: Patescibacteria group bacterium; assembly: GCA_041661685.1. Classification (GTDB taxonomy): domain Bacteria; phylum Patescibacteriota; class Patescibacteriia; order Patescibacteriales; family UBA12465; genus UBA12465. Next base: position 402,205 of record JBAZTY010000001.1, on the reverse strand, counting down.
AATCACCGTCCATAAGAGCCAGGGCATGACTATTGAAGCGGCTGAAATCGATCTGAGCCGCTCTTTCGGCTACGGCATGGGTTATGTGGCTTTATCCCGTCTGACTAGCCTGGACGGATTATACCTACTAGGCATAAACGAGATGGCGTATAAGCTGGATCCTCAGGTTTTCGCTTATGACAAGGAGCTTTTATCGCTCTCGGAGAAAGCCCGGGGGAATGTCGAGCCGAAGACATATAAGAAGCAGATAAAGCTCATTTCTTAATTTTTTGCCTTTTAATTATTTATAAAATTCTCTAATATTAGAGGATTTTTTTGTTGGAAAGGCGGACTCGTTAAATCATTGACAAAAATCTTAAAAAGTAGTATAATTATTTGAAACATAATGAGCAGCGGATGCCTTGGCAAAAGTGGCTCTTTGACAAGTAAATAAAGTAAAAACTAAAAATAGGAGACTAAATCATGAAAACGAACACGAGACTTTGGGTGGCTTTCACAGTATCCCTGTTTACACTATGTGCAATAATTTTTTTAATTTTGCACGCCATAGAGATGCGTTCCGCTATAGCTTTACCGCTATGTGTTATTTTTTTCTTTGGCATATTGATTAAGGCCGCTTATGACGGCTGGGTAATAGTTCCGCAAAAATGGGATTACATCATTGAGATCTTTGGAGTTTATATAGGCTATCCATTGAAAGAAGGATGGTATATATTCTTTCCCTGGTTCAAATTTATAAGAATCAGAAATGTTGTCTTCAAAGGTGATCAATTGATGGAACTTTATCTTGATGAGAACACTAAAGATGGTTACGGCGGCGGAGATGTCGAATTCGAGGATTGTTCCTCAAGCCTTAAAGCCTTCCTGTATTTCCGGATTATTGATTCCGAGAAATCGACTTATGAGACTAATGATTTGTTTAGGGCCGTAGAAGAGAAGACCGATAGCTTATTGAGATCATTTCTCGGCCTTTATAAGCTAGAAGAAGTCATTAAGATGAAAAGCAATTTTTATCTGGAAGCGATCGTTATGCTGATCGATTTTTGCCCTGATACGCCTTTGAGCGAAGATGAAAAGGACAATTTGAAGAAAGATATCGAAGCTAAATGGAAAAGCAGAGATTCCTATACTTCTCTGATGAAGTGGGGAGTTGAGCCTCTTAGTCTAGTTATATCAGATATCAAGCTGACTAAAAGCCTTGATCAGGCCAGACAAGTCGTATTGACTGCCGAAAAGGAATTAGAAGTCGCTAATATCAAGCAGAAACAGGCCGATGTCGATAACGTAACGAAAATCAAGAATGCTGAAGCTGATAAGACTGTCTCTATCAAGAAATCCGAGGCAAAAAAACAGCACGAGATTCTTTTAGGCGAAGGCATCGCCGCACAGATCACCAAGATCGTTAATGCCGGCGTGCCTAAGGGTCAGATCGGCAGGCTGCTGATCAAGAACAAGCAATGGGAATCTATTGAAAAAGGCGGCAACACCGTGACGATCATTGAAGACGGCGGCAGCGGCAAAGAAGCCTCTCGCGGAGCTAATTTTGGTTCTGGATTCAATTCAACGACAAAAAAATAAAAAAAACAGGAAAAGATGGAAATTCATGAAGTTCAATTCATTCCCAGACAGACAAAATCGCAAAAAGTGAAGACGGATTCTGATGATTCCGATGTGCCAGTGTCATCTTGGAGAGAAAGGATAAAGAAGAGTCAGCTAGCTGTTGATGCCTTCAGATTCATCTCGGCAGCCATAGTCGCCTCAGGAGTTTATTTTTTAGCGGTATGGCTCATGTCCGATACGATGAATTATTTTCTTAAGCATTTTATCGGGCTTATCATCGGCGGCTTGTTCCTAGCAGCTTTCAGGGCCGTGCAATCGACCCCGCCGGTAATTGGAAAAGCCGTGGTGATCTGGTTATCATTGTTATTCATCTATAACATATCTAACCATTACTTTATTTCTTCTGACGGGCATTCTGATCGGGCTGGACAAGTTATATCCAAGAAAGGACACCCAGCCGATTCTGTCGTAGCTTTGAGACCGGGGAGATACAGCTTCAAGCTTGAGCCCGGCATGACTACTAAATGGATGAAGCTTCCTTACGGTGAAGGCCTCATAAACTATCATATCTCGTCCCCAAATTATAATTATCAATTCATAATTGCGGGCAAGAAGAAAGTTTATAAGGGCGGCAAGGATGCCAGCGTTCCTTTGGAAGTAGGCTTACCTTTTCAAATCCAAGCTCTCGGAGATGAAACTATAACTATAGTGATTGCGAGAGTCTAACTATCAGGGGTGATGTTCAAACAGAACGTCATCCCTTTTTTATTTTTCAATGAAATGGTATAATAATAACAGATAAAATTAATCAAACTACCATGAAAAGACTCATTATTTTTGCTCTGTTGTTGGCCTCTTTCGCCTTAAGTTTCAGCCCGGTCTTAGCTCAGTCCGGAACAGTCAATACCGGCGGCTCCGGCATAACCCTGACTAACCCCCTCGGCGATGTCACCTCCCCGCAAGCCTTTATCGGTAAGATTATTAACTCTATCCTCGGCGTCGTCGGGTCTCTGGCCCTCCTCATGTTCGTCTATGGCGGCCTGACTTGGATGACCTCTTCGGGCAGTGCGGATAAAGTCAAGAAGGGTCGGGATACCTTGCTCTGGGCGGCTATCGGCCTCGTCGTCATCTTCTCGGCTTACGGCTTGACCCGCTTCATTCTCGGTACGGTCGTCACGCAATAGTATTTAAGCTAGCTTCAAGAAAATATCGGACTCCGGCCTGTTTTCAGGCCGGTTTGACAATTACCGATATTTTTTTTAATATAGTAGAGCAATCATCAAGGGTCGATACCAAAGCGGTCAACTGGGGCAGACTGTAAATCTGCTGGCCTTGCGCCTTCGTTGGTTCGAATCCAACTCGGCCCACCTTAGATCAAGACTCCCATTTTGGGGGTCTTTTGCGAATAGGGAATATTTTGTATTTTTGTTAGCATTTTGAGGCAGTTTTGTATCAAATCTGCCCAAACTATTGACATTCTATTAATAAGATGCTATTATATAACTATAAAGTTCGTTTACAAATATAGTAAAATTTGATTAATTACCAAATTAACCTATTAACTCAGTATTTAACTTAAAATAAGGAATCATGAAAAGAAAAAACTGGCTTATTTTTTTGGGACTTGTTATGACTTTGGTTTGTCTTGGATTAGTTGTATATAATCAGCTGCATCCAAAGACTTTAGCTACGACCGAGATGGATAATATAAAACTTGCCGTAATAATCGGATATGCTGGCCTTGCCCTGGTTTGTGTGGGCATGTGGCTTAAACCAAACTCCTTTTTTAAGAAGAGGGCCTCGAAATTTTAATCGGTATTAGTTTTGAGAACTGCTTTGAGGAAGTCTAAAACATCAGACTTCCTTTTTATTTGTCTAAAGCTATAATATCAACATATCTATTATTAACGAGTCATGTTCCTAAATCGTGCCGGGATCCCCACTTTTGAAGAGAAGACCACCTTAATCAGGCGGTCTTTTTTGATGTTGAAAAAAAACCTATATTAGGCTAAGATAATAGCGTGCTAGTTATTTTAAAAATCATCCTCAAAACCCGATCATTCGGGATATTAGCAATTATTTTTCGGACCTGGCATTAACTTCGTTAATATCGAAGCCGTATCCGAGAAATAGTTAGAAGGAATATCTGTTAAATTTAATTCATATCCGGCCATAGCCGACCGGTTATCTTGGGGATGATTTTTAAAATATGTTTAGTAAAATTTTGTGTTACTCTAATTTCGAGGCCGCTTATCTGGAGATAATCGAACAGTTTTCTAGCGACCGCCGCAATTTCAAGTATCACGGCCTGGATAATATCTTCCTGCGCGATATCGATCTTAAGTCTCGGAAGATAATCAAGTCGGCTTTAGCCGATCTCTTGCAGAAGAAGGAGATCGAGCCGGCGCTCTGCGTCTCTATCCCTAAGCCTAATAAGCCGGGCGAGTACCGGGAAATCTTCATCTACAACCTGCAAGAAAGGATCAAGGCTCAGGCCATCTATCGCGTCGTCCTGCCGGAGTTCGAGAAGATCTTTTCTGACAGGCTTTTTTCATATCGGCCGGGCAAGCCGCCGTATCTCGCGGCGCGGATCTTTTGCCGCCGCTACCGCCACAGCTTCTCGGGCGACCAAGCGCTGGTGATAGACCTGAAGAATTATTCCGACCGGATAGACCGAGATAAGATGTTCGCCCAGCTGCAGGAAATATTTCCTGATAAGAAAGTCTTAAAGCTACTGCGCCTCTTCATCTTCAATAAGGTCTATCGCGACGGCGTCTGCCTCACGCCTGATAAAGGCTTGGTGCAGGGTGTGCCGCTCATCGCTTTATTCGCTAATCTTTATCTGACCGATTTAGATTTCAAATATCAAGCCAAAGCGGATTTTTATATCCGCGTCGGCGATGATATCGCCTTGCTGGATCCGAGCCCGGAAAAGCTCCAGGGTATCTTGGCGGAGATTTCCGAAGATATTGTTGCGCGTGGTCTGGAGATCAACCCGAAGAAATTATTCAGCGGCCCGGCTAAGGACAAATTTTCTTTCCTCGGCTATGGTTTTAATTCCGGTTTGATCGGTTTAGAGCCGGGCTTCATCAGGCGGATAGAGATGGAATGGAAGAAGCTCCTGATCTATCAGCACTCGGCGGAATGGGCTAAGAGACGGATAATCATGAAGATGATGAGCCGGCCGGATAATAGCATTAATGACCAATTTTTGAAGATAGTTAGAGATAAATGCCAGATTAATGACTCGGCGCAGATCCAGAAGATGTCGGAGAAATTCTTCTCGATCCTGACCAAGTTCTTCTATGAGCATTATTCTCCCCGCAATCGCCGCCGCCTGGAAGGAGACCTGAAAGAATTCGGCATCGTCTCCCTTTATAATACCTATAAGAATTTTCATTATGATAGACGATAAGAACCAGATAGAATTATTGCGGAAGGTTCGGACGCGGCGCGTCAAATATCAGACGCAGGAATCCGAGGATCTCAATAAGGATTATATCCGGACCTTTTTCAGGAAGCATAAGCTCCTGATCTTAGGGACTCTCGCCTTATTCCTGACTCAAGGAATCATTGAGACTTTTCTGGTCATTGTCGGCCGGAGCCGGCTGGCTTATGACGGCGGCCGGACGCCGGGGATGCTTTTCTGGCAGCTCTTGATCATCCTGCTCGTGTTATTCGTCGTCAATTCTTTTTTTTCCATCAAGCAGGAGAAGACCATCATCGTCATCTTCGTTAATAATCTCCGCCGCCGTATCTTTAGGAATTATCTGGGTAAGGCGCCGGAGAAGATGAAAGCGGAAGGGCAGGCCGATCTCGTCGCTAAGATCTCTTATCATCTGCCGCTCGTCTCGATGGGCGTTTCCAATTCTTTCTTCGGCCTAGCGCGCTGGCTCATCTATCTGGCCTCAGCTCTGGTCGTCGCGCTCTTAGCTGGCCTCAATGTATCTCTCATTGCTGCCTTTTTTATAATATTATCAGTCATCATCGCGCTAGCCTCATATTTTACGGTCAAGCGCTATGTTTCGCAGGAAGTCACCTTCTTCTCGCAGATCATCAAGCATATCAATCTCAGCTTGTCGGAAAAATATTTTTCCAAAGGCTTTAATCTGGAGCCCGTGGTCATGAAGAAATTCGATCGCCTAGTCGATTTCGATTCTCTTTTCAGAATACGCCGCGATCTCTGGATGAAGATGGGGTTCAAGATAGTCTTCGCTATCGTCCTGGTCGTTTCTGTATTGAGCAACGCTTTCTACGGCGGCCTGGTTGAGAAGATCAATCTGATCAGGCCGGAGCTGAAATTTTTATATGTCTTCCTCCTGATCTATTTGTCGCGCATCGTCACCGAATCCCTGCGCATCGGTCTTTATTTTTTCCCGGCCAAGCTGGGCTTATCGCTCACTAACGTGCCGCTGGAAAAATATTTGCATCGCAGCAATATCAAGAATATCAAAACCGAGATTGCCTTTTTAAGCCAAAAGACAAAACTGTTCAGGCAGGGCAGGTATTATCGAAACCTCGAGCTTCGTTTCTCAAAAGGCGGCCGCTATCTGTTCTTCGGACCGAACCTCTCGGGCAAAACCGTCTTGGCCAAGCTATTTTTTGGCGGCGAGACTTATAATGCTAAGGCGCTGAAAGTGAAGATAGACGGGCAGAGGCTGGATTTTTATGAGTACCAGAGAAAATTCAATCAGGCTTATTATTTCGATCCTAGTTTTAATTCTCAGAAGAGTCTGATTGAGATAATTACCGGCCTGGATAGAGAAGAGACTGCTTTCCCGGAAATCGAAGAAGCCTTGCGGGTCATAGCCGCCCATCCCGCGATATCCGACCTAGTTTCTCCTAAGAAGAATTTTAATTTGTCGGCTGGTGATGTCTGGAGCAATCATCTGACCGCCTTCGCCGTGCATGCGGCGCATTGCCTGGTCGTCAAGCCCGCGCTCATTATTATCGACAATTTGTGGCTAGACTTAGATTATCCGGGCATCAAGGAAATGTTAGGCGTTATCAGCCGGGAATTGCCAGAGTCCATCATCGTTGTTTTTGCCAATAAGAAGATTGATAATTTAAATTATGATAAATATTATGATCTGGAAAAGAATCTTAAATCTTAATAATAGGAATAACCGCGGGCAGAAAGCCCGGTTGATTATTTTGCCGCTCGTGATTTTGGGACTGGTAGCATATGCGGGCATGACAATATTCCGTTTGTATCAGGAGTCAGTCGGCCGTCAGATCGCGCCAGCAGAGATGATCAAGATCAACGAGCCGTTCTCAGGCAGTGCGCATTTTAACGACAAACTCGGCCAGGATGATTTTTCTCAGCTGATCGTTAGCAGCATTGATCAGGCCGAGAAGACCGTTGATATCGCCGTCTATTCCATGGATAGCCAGGACATCCGGGACGCTCTCTATCGCGCGGCCAAGAGAGGCGTCACGGTTAGTGCCATCTTTAGTGATAAGCGCCAGGAGATAATTGTCGCGCTTTTCAAGGATAAACCGGATAACGTCAAGATCGGCTTTATCCCTTCGGATATTTCCAGCTATATGCATCATAAGTTCTTATTGGTCGATCGTGGTTTGAGCCGCCAGAAATTATTTTTCTCTTCTTATAATTTTACTTATTTCCAGGGTAAATATGATCCGAGCTTCATCCTTGAAACCGGCCGCCCGGAATTAGTAGCCGTCTTTGGCAAAGAATTCGACCGCTTGGTCGTCGAGCTTAATGATAAGGTGAAGCAGCCGCCCGTCAATCCTTTTGCCGCCCGGATAGAATATACCGACGGCTTCTTGGAAGTTTGGTTCGCGCCGGGAACGCCTAAACATAATATCAAGAGCCGGATGATCGGCTTGATTCAGAGCTCCACGAACAATATCAAGGTTTTGATCTGGTATCTGACCGATAAAGAGATTGCCGCTGAATTAGCGGAAGCGTCTCGGACCAAGCCGGTCTGTCTAGTGACTGACGATTTTAATTGGCTCGCTCCAGGCTCGGCTTTCCCGATCCTAGAAGCTCAGAGGGCCAGGCAGAAATTAGATAAGCTTGAGCTTATCCAAGACAGCCAGCGGAACGCGGAAGTAGGCCGGCTCATGAACGATACTGGCTTCAATTCTTTCTTGCACCAGCATCTTTTGATAATCGATGATAAAATTGCTTTGTTTGGAACTAATAATTGGAGTTTCGGCGGTTTTTTCACTAATAGCGAATCGATCATGATTACTGATATCAAGAGCCTAGTCGACGCCTTCAGGGGCTCGTATCAGGCCAACTATGACGCTAATAAATAATCCTGTATAATATTGCTATATGCCTATAATCAACCCTGACAAGATCGGCGTCGGCATGGTGAAAATTTTCGCCATCGAGTTCGTTGTGCTAGCGATCGTCACCCTTGTCTTGCTCGCCCTATAATATGCCTGAGCTTCCCGAGGTAGAAACTATCCGCCGCGATTTGGCGGCTATCATGCTAGGCTCGAAAATTATTTCCGTGGACATCATGTCTCCGGGGAGTGCTTCGCATTCGGTGGCTTTTTTTAAGAAAGAGCTCGTCGGCCGGAAAATAACCGAGGTTGGCCGCCGCGGCAAGCTCCTGATATTTCGCCTCTCGCCGAACGCGGGCAAGAGGATGGATTATATCATCGTGCACTTGAAGATGACCGGCCAGCTGATTTTTTCCGGAAAAAAAGACGAAGTCGCTGGCGGGCATAGCCGCAACGTCAAAGCGGAATTAAAAGATTTGCCGAACAAGCATACGCGCGCGGTTCTGCAGTTGGCTGATGGCGGAAAATTATTTTTCAATGACATCCGCCGCTTCGGCTATATCAAGTTAGTTTCTAAGAAAGAACTGGAAGATGTCTTAGCCAGAAGCTATGGCCCGGAACCGCTAACCTCGACTTTTACTTTTCCGGCTTTCTTGTATGCGCTCAGCCGCACGAATGTGAAGATCAAAGCCGCACTCTTGAATCAGAAACTGATCGCGGGGCTCGGCAATATTTATGCCGATGAAGTCCTTTGGGAAGCGCGTCTGCGGCCGGACCGTTCGACTCAGAGCCTGAAGCCGGCGGAACTGAAGAAGCTTTATAACGCTATCAACCGGATAATCAAGCTAGCTATCAAGAAGAGGGGCACGACTTTCAGCGATTATGTCGATTCCCGCGGCCGCAGCGGTAATTTTTCCAAGTTCTTGAAAGTCTATGGCCGGGGCGGGGAAAAATGCCCGAATTGCCATAATCCTCTTAAAAAAGCTAAAATCGCCGGACGCGGCACGCATTATTGCGCAGTTTGTCAAATTTGACTTTTAGTCAGTTTTTATATATTGTTTAAACAGTTAATAAATTAATCGCGCTATCAATATGTCACAGGACAACATGATCAAAATGGAGTGTACGGTTTGCAAGACCACTACTCATCATTCTCGCAAGAACAAGAAAGTTATCAAGGAACGCTTGGAACTGTCTAAGTATTGCAACAAGTGCAAGAAGAATACGCCTCACAAAGAAACTAAATAAACGCTTTCCGGCTCAGCCGGCAGCTAAATATTATGCCTCAAAAATTAACCAAGCCTTTCATCTTAATTTTAGTGGGTTTAGTTCTCGCCGGCTGTTATCTAGTCTTCAAGCCGTTTTTAACGGAAATAATCGTCGCCGCCATTCTGGCGTCGGTTTTTTATACTCCGTTCCTCCGTTTTTCTAATTTCCTCAAAGGCCGCAAGAGCTTAGCGGCTCTTTTGATGTGCTTGTTGCTCCTGGTCATCATCATCCTGCCCTCGATCAAGCTCATGGTCTATGCTGGAGAAAAATCCGTCGACGCCTATAGCGCGACCGTAGAATTCTTTGATAACCATACCATCAACGACCTGTTCAAGACTGAGTTCTTTGATCGCGGCGTCCTGCGTCGCATCAACGTAGATAATTTTGATTTCCATAGCGAGAACTTCAAGAACGCGCTGCTGACGACTTTCAAGGAATCGAGCAATTGGCTCTTATCTGGCGCGACTTTTGCCGTCAAAGAGACGACGAGCTTCATCGTTTCTCTCGTTCTCATCATCATCACAATGTTCTTCTTCTTTGTCGACGGCGAAAAGATGCTTAATAAGCTGATGTTCCTGTCGCCGCTCCAGAATAAGTATGATAAGGAATTATTCCGGAAATTCCGAGTAGTCAGCCGCACGACTTTCGTCTCGACTTTCGTCGTCGCCTTAGCGCAAGGCGCGGTTGGCGCTATCGGCTTCGCGATTATCGGCTTTCCAGCTTTCCTGGCCGGTATCTTAGTGGCCGTCCTGTCGCTCTTGCCCTATGTCGGTTCCATGATCTTCTATGTTCCGGTCGGCATATATTATCTTTTGACCGGCGATGTTTGGCAGGGAATCTTCATCCTCCTCTGGGGCATGCTGATCATTGGCACTATTGATAACGTCATCCGCACCTATATGGTCAAGGATGAAGCGGAAATAAATCCGGTCTTCGTCTTCTTCTCTATCCTCGGCGGCATCGTCCTCTTCGGCTTCTGGGGCGTCGTCCTCGGCCCGCTCCTGATCGCGCTGGCGGTCACGGTCTTCCATATCTATGAACTCGAATTCTGCGATTCGCTCGACGGCGAGAATTGCCGCGAATTGAGGAACGAAGTTGCAATAGCCGAGCGCGCGGAGGAGGCTCGCCTAGCAGAGTTAAGTACCAAGAAGAAGAAATAAACTTTTAAAAATAATATTAAATCATATGATCGGACCAAAAACTCAAAAGAATTTGGAAGAGGCGTTCGCTGGCGAATCCATGGCTCGCAATAAGTATGATTATTTCGCTTCGGCCTTCCGGAAAGCCGGCTATGTCCAGATAGCCAATATCTTCGAAGAGACCGCGCGCAACGAGAAAGAGCACGCTAAGGTCTGGGCTAAGCAGCTCGGCCTGATTTCTCCGGATTTAATGGAAGACTTGAAAGCGGCGATTAAGGGCGAGCATTACGAGAATTCGGAAATGTATCCGCGCATGCAGGCGGAAGCGCTCGAAGAGGGGCACGAAGATATTGCCAAGTTATTTAAGGAGATCGGCGAAGTCGAAGAAAAGCACGAAGCGCGCTACCAGAAATTACTCGCGAATATGGAGAAGGGCGAAGTCTTCAAGAAGCCGGAAGTCAAACGCTGGAAATGCGATAATTGCGGTTATATCCATGAAGGGACGGAGGCTCCGGACAAGTGCCCGGCCTGCAGCCATCCGCAAGCTTATTTCGAGGTTTTCGTTGAGACTTACTAAGCAATAAATATATGAGCACACGAGTCGGAAAAACTTATTTCTGCCGTATCTGCGGCAATGAAGTCAAATTCGAGAAGGACGGGAATGGCAAGCTTATCTGTTGCGGCGAGGAGATGCAGATCAAGAAGGATGGGTTTGACGGGGAGGAATAAGACTAGTCATAAATAAAGCAATTTTGATAATAAAGGCCGTTTTTTGCGGTCTTTATTTTTTGTTTAGGTTTTCTTTAAAATTCCATTAGGTGTTATTGCTATAATATAGGTATGGAAAATATCCTTAAGCAAAAAGCGTTGGATTTGAGAAAACAGGGCTATTCTTTTAATGAAATGAGCCGGCTGCTTAATGTTGCTAAAAGTACGGTTTCCTCTTGGACTAGGTCGGAGCCATTGAGCGAGGCGGCTAGGATGAGAATAAAATATTTAGGAGATAAAGGCAGACAGAAAGCTAAAGAGACTATCAGGCGCAAGCAAGCCTTGATTCTCGATGATATTAAAAATAATTGCGGCGCAATGGTTAATAAGAAATATGGGCCGGATGATTATAAATTATTCTTGGCGCTTTTATATTGGGGAGAAGGGGCTAAGACTGAGCATAGACTTAATTTTATCAATTCTGATCCAGACATGATTAGGATATACCTATGGCTATTAAGAAAGTCTTTTAGCATTAAAGAAGAACGCTTGAAAGGCCGGCTCCATCTCCATGAATACCATAATCGGGAAGAAATGGTTAGTTTTTGGTCTAAAATAACGGGTATTCCCAAAAATAATTTTTCCATATATAATAAGCCCCATACCGGAATAAACAAGAAACCCGGCTATAAAGGTTGCTTGTCAATTCGATATGGAGATAGTAGAATAATAAAAGAGATTTTTATTATTATTGAGAGGTTTAAAAACTTAGCTAATATTGCGGGATTGGTGTAGTGGTAACATATCTCTCTCCAAAAGAGCAGACGGGGGTTCGATTCCCTCATCCCGTGCGGAAAAGCATAAAAGACGTCTTGATTTCAGGCGTCTTTTATCTTAGTATGAAGTTATCATTCTATCATTAATGAATTCTAGACTATATGGAAAAATCCTATAAATATTTTAGCGCTATCTGTGTCTTTTTCGTCTCTGTGCTCTTGATCTCTAACGTCGCTTCGACGAAGATCGTCGATCTGAAATGGTTTACTTTCGACGGCGGAACCTTGTTATTCCCGCTGAGCTATATCTTCGGCGATATCCTGACCGAGGTCTATGGCTATAAGAAATCTAGGCAGGCGATCTGGCTCGGCTTCTTCGCGGCCCTCGTCATGTCTTTAGTCTTCATTATCGTGGGCAAGCTACCGGCCGCTCCGGGCTGGGAGAATCAGGAGGCCTATGACAAGATTTTGGGTCTCACGCCGCGCATCGTCGTCGCGAGCTTAGTCGCCTATCTTTGCGGCGAGTTCATGAATTCTTTCATTCTCGCGAAGATGAAAATAATGACTAAGGGCAAGTGGCTCTGGACGCGGACGATTGGGTCGACCGTAGTCGGGGAGCTAGTAGATAGCCTGATTTTCGTTCTCGTCGCTTTTGCCGGCTTATTGCCATGGCCCCTGATCATAACCCTCATAGTCTCTAATTACGTATTTAAGACCTTAATCGAGGTATTGTTCACGCCCTTGACCTATAAGGTCATCGGCTTCCTTAAGAAGAACGAGCAGGAGGATTATTATGACTATGGGACGAAGTTTGGGGTGTTTGGGAGGAGGTAGTATGGTTTCTAGAAAAATGATATTATAGAAGGACTAATTTGGTCTTGATAGTTATTAACAGATGTTTCCCTGATATCAAGGAAACATCTGTGGAAAATTATTTATTTAATGTTAGTCGATTTGACCTGACGATAATTTTCTGCTAAAATATATATATTGATTTGCTCGCAGTCAATCATTACTAGCAGAAGCTGTAATGTCCGCAGGTTCGCCTCGGAAAAAGTGTTTAGCAGTGCTAATATTTTGAATTAAAAGTCGACCCTGTATAGGGAATTCAATAATTAGTTTACTAGGCATGCGAGAGCATGTTTTTGTTTATTAAAATAATTATTGAATTAAATTTATGACGTCAACTTTAATAAAATTTCCAGCAGTTTCTTTTAGAAGAATTATTGGGCCGCATGATGATTTAAGAGGGAAAATGTATATTGCCATTGTTAATGTGAAGGACGTGCCAGAATCATTGGATGATTGGAGAAAATTAAACCCTAGAGATCCAAAAACTAATTCAGGAGTGGCATTAAAAATAAAATCTACCCTGGAAGATAATCCAGAGGCGTTTTTATTGAAAAATAGAGGCATTACTTTGATGGTGGAAAAGGTCGATTTTGATAATCAGACCAATGAGGTTAAGCTAGAAATGGTTAATGAACATAAAAATGGGTTATTGGACGGTGGGCACACTTTTAAAATTATTAGGAACTACTTAGAAGGGTTGTCAAAGGACGAAATTTCAGAAATTAACGCTTATGTAAGAATTGAAATATTAGAAGGAATAAAAGACATAGAGGAGGCGGTAGGGATTGTTGAGTCTCGAAATACCTCAACTCAGGTAAAAGAGCAAAGCATTGAAGAGCTTAAAAAGAATTATGAAGAAATTAAAAATGTCTTAAAGGATCAGCCTTACGCAGAGAATATCGCATACAAAGAGTTCGAATTACTGGATGATGGTAGTAAGAAAAATATCGATATAAAAGATATATTATCGTACCTGGTTTGCTTTGATGTCGAGAGCTTTACTGGAGAAAAACACCCAATTAAAGCTTACTCCACAAAAGCAAATGTGGTCCAGCACTTTAGAGATAATCAGGAAAGAATGTTAAAATATATACCGCTCTTACCAGTGATCTTAGAGCTTAGAGATTTTATTTACCTTGAGTTACCCGAGGCATATAATCATGCGGGTGGTAAATTCGGGGGTCTTACGGGGGTTGTTGAACTATCGAATAAGGCCAGAATGCATAAAGAAAAGTTGGCTTTTACTGACAAGGAATCAACTTATAGGATACCTAGCAGTTTTATTTATCCTATATTAGCTAGTTTTAGAAATTTAGTGAGAATCGAGGATGGTAAATGCTCTTGGAAGACTAACCCTATTAAATTTTTTAGAGAATTAAAAGGGGATTTAGCCGCCAGGCTAGGTGACCAGGCAAAAGAACTCAGAAATCCAAATAAGTTAGGCAAAGATATAGCTACTTGGGGCAGATGTTATGATTTAGTCGCTATTGAAGCCTTAAAAAGGAGTCTTTAGTATTTTTGCTAGAAAAAAGAGGGGCTATTAAGCCCCTCTTTTTCTTTGACTTTTTGCTCTAAAAACCTTAAAATTAAGCCAGGGAATAGGACTTTATCTTTTCTTCATATCCAATTTGCTATAATATGACTACCTCAAAAAAGGCGATAAAAACTAAGAAAAAAAGCAAAAAAATGTTAGATCCATTTTTTAAAGATAAAGACTTTAAATTATACCAAGCCAATAGCTTGGAATTTTTAGCTACTCTGCCGGAGAACTCGATTGATATGATATTTGCCGATCCGCCATATTTATTGTCTAATGGCGGTTTTTCCGTTCATGCCGGCCGTATGGTTAGCGTTAATAAGGGTGAATGGGACGTCAGTAATGGTCTAAAGAAAGACTTTGAGTTTCAATTAGCCTGGATTAAGGCTTGCCATAGAGTATTAAAGCCAGGAGGCACAATTTGGATTTCCGGCACCTATCACTCTATCTATCAATGCGGTTTCGCTCTCCAAGTTAGCAAGTTTCACATCTTAAACGATATTGCCTGGTTTAAACCCAATGCTTCACCAAATTTAAGCTGTCGCTTTTTTACGGCCAGCCACGAAACTTTAATCTGGGCGAGAAAAGAGTTAGTCCATCCTAAAACCGGAAAACCAATAACCACTAAACATAAGTTCAATTACGACTTAATGAAAAATGGTAATTGGCCAGAAGACTTCTTGAAAAAACCTAATCTTCAAATGCGGAGCGTTTGGTCTATGGGTACACCGAAACCGACCGAGAAGAAATTTGGAAAACACCCGACTCAAAAACCAATCGATCTATTGGTTCGTATTGTTATGGCTAGTACTAATAAAGGCGATTTAGTCATTGACCCGTTTACTGGTTCTTCAACGACTGGTTTAGCCTGCGCCCTTAATGATAGAAAATTTATTGGTATTGATTTGGAAAAAAATTATTTGGAATTGTCAGTTAAGAGATATAAAGATTTAATTAAGTAAATTTATGAAATTTCTTAAATTTTATAGTGAAATTTTAGGTTATCAGAATGAAGATGATATTTTTGGTTATTTTATAAATAATCTGCAAAAATCAATTTCCGATTGGTCATTTTTTGTAGATTGGAATAAGATTAAAAAGAATGTTGAAGAAATTGAAATAGAATTAAATACTCTCAACAGTCTAATTGGAAAAGATAATCTAGAAGAAAGATTTATCGAATTAATTAAAGAATATCCAAAAGTAAAGTTAGCCTTACCAATACTCATTGCGATAAGAAAAAAGAAATTAAAAGAAATGCCGATTTTAAACGAGATTGGTAAGTTGGTGCTTGAAAATAAGGAGTATCTTTTTAATGAAAAAAGTGAGATCGAGGGTAATTTAAAAAAGGAGATATTACGATTTTTTAATGAATCTGGCTTAAAGAAAATATTTCAAGATAAGACAATAAAAAATTTGGTTGATTATTGTTATGGAGTTGAAGTTGGCATGGATACAAATGCACGAAAAAATCGTGGAGGTAAAAACATGGAAGATATTGTTGAATTATATATTAAAAATTTATGTCAAAAAAATAATTTTCGATATCTAAGACAAGCGACTTCCGAAAAAATAAAATTACAGCTAGGATATGATGTCCCGGTTGATAAGTCATCGAGAATATATGACTTTGTTATTGACAGTGGGAAAGAGCTATATATTTTTGAAACTAATTTTTATAACGGGGGAGGTTCAAAATTAAAATCAACCGCAGGTGAATATAGGGATTTATTTAATGTTTTAAATGGTCAGTATAAATTTATTTGGATTACGGATGGTAATGGTTGGAAAAAGGTTTCTAGACCGCTCAGAGAAACGTTTAATCACAATGATTACATTTTTAGTTTAGATATGATTGAAAAAGGAATATTAGAATTTTTGTTGTGATATTTTTATGATAAGTAAAATTTCAAAACTCAAGAATTTTGGTATATTTCATGATTTTTCTTGGAGTGCCGAGTTGCCTGAATTTAAAAAGTTCAATTTAATTTATGGTTGGAATAGAAGCGGGAAAACAACAGTTTCCCGTATTTTTGTAAGTTGCGAAAAAAAATGCACATATGACAAGGACAGGTTTAAACAGTATCCAGAAAATGGAGAGTTTGAAATTAAATTAGATAATGGCACAATAATTAAAAATAATGATATTGCTACGAATGTTTTGCCAATTAAAGCTTTTAACCAAGATTTTATTGATGATAATATATCATTTGACCCCTCCAATTCTTGTAATCCAATTATCTATGTTAGCGAAGAAGATATAGAAAGTAAAAAACAACTAGAAAAATTCAAAGCTGATAAAATAATACTTAGTAATGATTTTAATGAAATAAAGAAAGGCAAAAGCGTAA
Source organism: Patescibacteria group bacterium (assembly GCA_041661685.1). Lineage (GTDB taxonomy): Bacteria > Patescibacteriota > Patescibacteriia > Patescibacteriales > UBA12465 > UBA12465. Next base: position 385,752 of record JBAZTY010000001.1, on the reverse strand, counting down.
AGGAGGATATAAAAAATAATTTTTTAATAGGCCTTGGGCGAGAAATTGCTAATGTGCTTTTTGACAAGTCCTATAATAAGACAAAGGTAGAAGCAAAAATTAATAATATTGGAGTTGATAATTTTACTAATAAAATACTTTCTGATGAGGAGAAAAAGACGATTGAAACAATAAGTAAAAGTGAAGCTGAAAAAGAACAGCCTATTCTTCCCGGGCTCGCAACTGTTAACTTTAATTTTTTATTTACTGGAGTAAAATCTCTTCTTGATAAAAAAGTGGTTTCGGAATTACTTGAAAGATTAAAAAACCCTAATGACCCCGATGGCGGGCTTGATGAAGAATTAAACAATTGGGTTAAGCAAGGATTTGATATACATAAATCTAAAAATGAATTTAAAAAATGCCTTTTTTGCGAAAATAGTTTGGATGGTAATTTTTTCGATTCATTGGCAAAACATTTTAGTAAAGATTACGAAGATTTAGAAACCTCTATAAAGCTCCTTATTAAAGAACTGCAAAAAGAACAATTAACAACTATTCCTGAAAAAAATGTTGAATTATATCCCGATCTTAGAAATAATTATGAGGCCAAGGCAAAACAATATAATGAAAATATTAAAAAACAAAATGATTGGCTCTATCGCTCTGAAATGTGGTTAGAACAAAAATATAAAAATCCTTTTGATCCGGATATTCCAGAAATGATAGATACTCCAGAAAATTATTCGGAATTATTAAATAAAAATATTAGTGAACTTAATGAAATTATTTTAAGTCATAATCAAAGGGTGGATAATTATGTTGTAGAAGTAAAGAATGCCAGAGAAAAATTAGAGTTACATTCCATAGCAGTCGCCTTATCAGAACAAGATTTTAAAAAATTTGAGAATGATTTAAAGGAGTCAGAAAATAGAGAAAGGGAGACACTTGAAAAATTAAATAAAAATGATGAAAAGATATCCGAATTTGAGAAAAAAAATTCAAATATAGGCAAAGCTATTAAGGAAATTAATAAGCATCTAAAGGAGTTTTTTGGTAGAGAAGAAATTAAACTCGAGTTAGACGATAATAAAAAAGGTTATATTATTAAAAGAGATGGGCAATCCGCAAAAAATTTAAGTGAAGGAGAAAAAACTGCCATAGCTTTTTCTTATTTTATCGTTAAAGTTGGAGAAAAGGAATTTCAAATTAAAGATGGGATTATTTTTATTGATGATCCTATTTCTAGTTTTGATTCAAACTTTATTTATCATTGTTTTTCATTAATAAATACAAGTTTTAAAGAAGTAGGACAAATTTTTATTTCTACACACAATTTTCAACTTTTCAATCTAGTGAAAGAATGGTTTATTAATAAAAATAATCACAATAAAAAAGACAATGAAAAATCGGGTAATGAAGCCAAAAAGCCAACTCCTTGCGAATTTTTTATGATTGAAAATTTTACCGAATCAAACATACGAAAGGCCAAAATTGTTGAACTAGATAAAACACTACGAGACTATAAATCGGAATATCATTTTTTATTTAGTTTATTAAACAAGTTTAAAGATGTTGATCTGGATTATGCCGATTTTTATACTATAGGAAATGTCGCAAGAAGATTCTTTGATATTTTCGCAGATTTCAAAATTCCAGATTCACGAGATCAAAAGCAAAAAATGGAAGCAATAGTAAAAGAATTAAATACGGATAAAGAAGAGCAAGATAGAATAAGTGATGCGGACTGGAATAAAGCATATAAATTAGTTAATGAATTTTCACATAATTCTGATCCAACAAGCACGATTGAACACAAAGACAAGAGCGAAAGTAAAGATGCCATTAAAATTTTACTTAATATAGTAAAAGAATCTGACCCGATACACTATAAAATTTTAGAGGGGAGTTGCTAGGGCTTATTTCTAATTTTACGCTAAAGATATTTTTTTTATCTCAATGCCATTCACATCTAAACAAATCATAGAATCATCGCTATTCAAGAAGACTATAAAACAACTTTTTCAATCAAATGACTATGAGATTGTTGAACGGCCGGCTAGTTTTTCTATTCGCTTAAAAGAAGAGAATCCAAAAATGGTTAAAAGAATTATTTTATTGCCACCGCATGGCTTTACGACTGATAAAATTAATTTATTAGGCCCTCATCCGGAAGCACTTAACGCTAAAATTAGAATCTTAGGAAAAATTAAACCCCAAAATAAAGGGTTTGTTCCATTACATAAAGAAATAGAGTTTGTTTTTTCTTTAATCAGAGAAGTCCCGACGGAGAAAGACTCATCCTATTCCGATTATTCTAAATTTTCTAAAGAATACTATAACAGCCAATTAAAATCTTGGCGAAGTTGGTTTTATGTAGTTAAAGAGAATGGTTGGGGAAACTTTCATAATTTAATTAATCTTTCTAACGATTGGATTGTATTGTTACTTGAAAAGAAGCTAACAGATAGAAAAAAGATAAATATTAATAAATTTTTAAAACAAGTATCAACGGCTAAGGCCGAGGAATTAGAAAATATTTTAAAACAAATTGAGAAAAATGGCGATAAAGTTTTTAAAGATTCCTCTTTAGTTAAAAAGCTCTTAGCGTTTAATCCAAAAATATTAGTTCCCATATTGATCCAAATGTTAAATTTCCAGGAAACCGGCAAGCATGAACCCTGTACTTTTTTTGCCTTTTTATTAAAAGTTATCAAAAAGGATAAGAAGCTAGTTTTAAGGGAAGTGAATAAGTCGCTCAAATCAAAAATAGCCCCTTATTATTATTTGGAGGATTTAAAAAATAAGATTAATAAGTAGCATCAATTCTACCACCTCCCCTTGTATTGCTAGCGAAACAAAAAGTTGTGACGCTATTGTGACTGAAAAAGTGGTAAAATCGTGATATTTCGAACTAAAATAGATTAATAGGGTAATAAAAAAAATAAGGCTCTCAACCCTATTTTTTTATTCCCCCTCATTATTTAACTCCAACCACAACTCCTCCTTATCCTTGATCATTCTTTTCAGTTCTTCTAGCTCTTCGACTTTCTCCGGTTTATAGTCATGATAATGCTCTAAGAAATAAGCCATCAGCTCTTCCTTGTACGCCTGCATCTTTTCCAGTTCCCATTCGAGGGACTGGATTTTTTTTATTCTAGCCTTATTTTCGAGATATTTTTCCCGGCTCTCGGCTTTGTCTTTAGCCGGTTCCGGCTCTTCCTGGGATTTCTGCCATAAGTCCTTTTCAAGTTTCGCGACATAATCGCCGTAATCTTCGTGGCGGCGCTTAGCCTGCCCGTCCTTTATCTCGACTATCCCGGTCGCGACCAGGCTCGAGAAGGTCCGGTCATGGCTCGCGAATAGGACTGTCCCGGCGAACTTCTGCAGGGCATTGGCTAGAGCTTCGGTCGTCTCGAAATCTAAATGACAGGTCGGTTCATCAAGAATCAGGGTATCTGGTTTCGATAGCAATAATCCCGCTAGTAATAATCGCGCCCGTTCGCCGCCGGATAAGACGGAAATCGGCTTCTTCAGTTCTTCATCTTTGAATAAGAAATCGCCGGCCATTTTTAGGACTGCTTCGGTCTTGACTTCGCTCGCGGCCGAGCGCCTTAAGAAATCACCAGCCTGTTCCTTGCCGTTCATCCGGTCAATCTCTTCCTGGCCATGATAAGCAAGGCGGCTATTAGCCGCGAATTTATAGGCTCCTCGTAAAGGCGCGATGCGCCCGGTCAGGGTCTTGATGAGCGTCGTCTTACCTTGGCCGTTCAGCCCTAAGATAGCGAGCTTCTCGCCAGCGCGGCAATCAAAATCAATTTCTGAAGCAATGACTTTTTTAGAAATTTCGTCCTTATCCGCATAGCCGATATCGAGATCGTTTATCTTAAGAGCGAAATTGCTGCGTTTGGGAACCGGCGGAATCGTGATGCGGGTGATACCGGCTTGGTGCTCGTCCGTGATTCTTTTTTCTTCTAACTTGGTAATTTTTCTAGCCATGGCTTGGGCCTGTTTCGCTTTCGAGGCCTTATAGCGGAAGCGGTCGATGAATTCCTGCCAATGTTCCTGCTGCCGCTCTAAGCTCGCGTTGGCTTTCAGGAGGGAGCCGAGCTTCTGTTCCTTGAAAGCGAGATAGGCTTCGATATTTCCCGGGTAATGATAGCAGCTCGTCTTCGAGATTTCGATCGTCTCGTTGCAGGTGCGTTTTAGGAATTCGCGGTCATGAGAGATTATAAGGAAACTGCCGCGATAGGCGCGCAGATAATCTTCTAGTAAGATCAGGGTATTAAGGTCTAAATAATTGCTCGGTTCGTCGAGGAGAAAAAGATTCGGATCTTTTAAGAGCATGCCGGTGAGACGCAAGCGCATGCGCCAGCCGCCGGATAGGCTCGAAGCGGCTTGCCCTAATTTCTCAGCATCGAGCTCGAACTTGCTGGCTACTTGTTGGGCGCGCCATTCTGGCTTATGGCTCTCGCGCACGAGATAGTCCAGACCGCTTTCCCCCGGCTGCCAGCTATCGGTTTGTTTTAAGTAGCCGATATTGGCTTCGGAATGAATGATGATATCGCCGCTATCGGCCTTTTCTTCGCCTGTGACTATCCGAAACATAGTTGATTTGCCGGCGCCGTTACGACCGATAACGCCGATCTTCTGCTTTTCCGAGACGGCAAAAGACAGGCCGGAAAAGATCTTCTGGCCGCCGTATTCTTTGCTGAGTTCGCTGACTTGGAGCAGTATGGACATGTTTTTAGTTTAAAGGATAAGGCTGGGAATATCAATATTTTCCGGATTGGTCGATAAAAACAGGGAAATGAGCTATAATAAGAGTAAAGATAAGGTAATTAATCAAGCTAAAACCATATGTCTTTCGAACTGAGAACCAATAACCAAGAGGTCTCTGCCCGGCGGGAAAAGATCGAGCAGGATATTGAAGTTTTTCGCGCGAAGATCGCTGAGAAGTTTTCCGGCGAAAGTTTAGCCAAGATCGCTGAGGCGCTCGATTTCATGCTCAAGATCCATCTGCCTCAAGCTGATCGAGCTGACGGCCGGCCGTTCGCGAGCCATCCGCTCGCCGTAGCCGAGAAAGTCATGGAATTAAGCGATAATCCCGAATTGACTATTGCCGCCCTGATTCATGACGGCGTTGAAGATCAGGCCGACCGCATCTTCGTCGAACGGAATAACCGGAAGTATCCTCATAGAAAATCCGTGCCGCTGGATATCAATGAAAATCTGAAAGAAAAATATAAGAACACTCTCCGGAATCGGAGCTTTAAAGAGATAAAAGACAGGTTCGGAGATAAGGTCGAGTATTATATCCAGAACATGACCAATCATGATTATAATTCTTTAGCTGAAGACGCTAATCTGACCGGAGAAGAGAAGCAGGATTTCATCAATGACCATTATGCCGAGCATGTTGAAGAGATCATGGGCGATCCGGAACTGTTCACGCTTAAGCTCGCCGACTTGTCCGTTAATATAGATCTGCATTCTATGGATTCCCAGAGCGAGAAGCACGTGAAGCTGAAGCGTAAATATAAGTCGGTGATTGAAGCGGTCCTGGCTAGACTGAAGACGCTTGAACCCGACCACCTTCTTTATAGCAAGAAGGACGAGATCGCGGCCGAGCTCACAAAAATCTATCAAGAGCAATATGAATAATCTGGAAATATCTGATCAATCGCTTTATATCCTAGTTCCGCTCTTAGCGATCAATCTCCTCGCCTTCTTGATCATGTTAGCTGACAAAGTCAGCTCGACGGGGCAGGATGCGAAGAGAATCTCCGAAGGTAAGATGTTCTTCTTGGCTACCGCCTTCGGTAGCCTGGGCGTTTACTTAGGCATGTTCGCTTTCCGCCATAAGACGCAGAAATGGTATTTTCTCATCGGCATCCCTTTGCTCATGATTCAGAACGCGGCTTTGGCTTACCTAATCTACTTATTTCTGGCTCGTTAGCTAAATTTACAGAAACTCCGAAAAATGGTAAAATTGCCATATCAATTAATTTAAAAATATGAAAAAGATTATCAGTTTAGCGGCCTTGACCGTCATCGTTCTGGTTATCGGTGGTTGCGGCGCAGCTAAGACTGCTCAGACTAATCAACCTACTCAGCCTACTCAGCCTGGGGTTGTTGGTTTGCCGTCAACCGGTTCTGACCCAGCAGCTGCCTCTGCGCCCGTTCCTGTTCCGGTCGCTGTTGATATCAGCAATTTTTCCTTTTCGCCCAGCCTTTTGAATATCAAGCCGGGGACGACTGTCACTTGGACTAATAGCGATGTTGTCTCTCATCAGATAAAGTCCACGGCTTTTAATTCAGATAATTTAAATGAAGGCCAAAGCTTTTCTTATACTTTTAGTAATACCGGAATCTTCGAGTATAGTTGCTCGATTCATCCGACGATGACCGGCAAGATTATCGTTCAATAGCCTAAGTTTGGAAATATTCTAATTTTTCTCGAAATAGGTTATAATTATCTTAGGTTAGATTTAATCATTTTTTAGATAAAACATTATGAAAATCTTAATTATTGATGACGATATCAGCGCCGCCACTACTCTCAAGGCTCTGCTCATGAGTCAGGAAAGTTTTGATATCGACGTAGTCTACGCTGGCCGCGAAGGCTTGAATAAGATGATTGCCGAACCGCCTTATGATTTGCTCATTCTTGATATCATGATGCCTGATTTTAGCGGCATCGAAGTCTGCCGCGCGATGGCGACCAATGAAAAATTGAAGCAGATTCCGGTCATGCTCGCTTCGGCTTTGCCGATAACCTCGAAAGAGCTCGGCGATCTGATGGCTGAGTTCAAGGCTTTGAACGTTGTTAAGGGAGTTTTGGAAAAGCCTTTCGTCGTCGACGATTTATTAGCCGAGATCCATCGCATCGTAGATAAGAAATAAGACGGTCAATATGAAAATCCTTATCGTCGATAACGACGTCAGTACAGTCACTACTCTTAAAGCCTTGCTCCTGAGCCAGGCTTCATTCGAGATTGATATGGCTTACGGCGGCCAAGAAGGGCTTGATAAGATGGCGGCTCATCCCGATTATGATCTAGTGCTTTTAGATATTATGATGCCGACTGTGAGCGGCATGGACGTCTGCCAGGCTATGATGAAGAATTACCAGCTGCGAGAAATTCCGGTCCTCCTTATGTCCTCGGCCTTGCCGATTCCTCCGGGAGAATTTCATCAATCACTAGAAAGATTTAGCGCCCTGACCGTCGTCAAAGGAGTAATCGAAAAGCCTTTTGTCATCGGGGATTTATTAGCGGAGATAAATAAGACCGCTCGCCGTCCTCTATAATATATATGGTATATGACGTGGCAGTTATCGGCGGCGGCGCTTCTGGATTGATGGCGGCTGGCCGAGCCGGCGAAGAGGGAGCTAAGGTCATCATCCTCGAGAAGAATGGATCTGTCGGCCTTAAGCTGCTTATGACTGGCGGCACACGCTGCAATCTGACTAATAATATTCCCGATTCTAAGATATTGGCGACTAATTTCGGCTCAGCAGGCCGTTTTTTAATTTCCGCCTTTTCGCGTTTCGGACCGAAAGAAACAATTGAATTTTTTAATAACCGCGGCCTAGCTACGAAGATTGAAGATAATAATCGAGTTTTTCCGGCGAGCGATAATGCCCGCGAAGTCTTGAAAATTTTAGTCGATTATGCGCAGGCGGCTGGCGTCGAAATCATGACGAGCGCGGCCGTCAAGAATATTTTAATTGATAAAGGCAAGATAGCAGAAGTAGTCTTAGCTGACGGTAAGAAGATCAAAGCCATTAATTATATCATCGCGACCGGCGGACGTTCGTATCCGACCACCGGCTCGAGCGGCGACGCTTATGAATGGCTGCGCCGGATGGGCCATAATATTATCACGCCGTCTCCGGCCTTAGTTCCAATATTATTGAAAGATGCTTTTATTCCTGAGCTGGAAGGCCTTAGTCGGGAAGAAATCGCCCTTAGTTTATGGCAGGACGGGAGGAAGATAGCCGCCACCGAAGGGGATATCCTTTTTACCGCTAATGGCCTGAGCGGTCCGGCCGCTTTGAACTTGAGTCGCTTTATCAGCTTGCCAATTAATCAGAACTTAGAAATATCGCTAGATTTTTTTGCCGATACTTTTATAGAAGATCTGGATGATGAGCTGCAGGGAATATTCTTGGGCAATAATAAATCGGCCAGGAATAGCTTGGCCGGAATATTGCCGTCTCGGCTCATGCCTGTTGTCGGCTCTCTTGCTCATCTCGATATGGAAAAGCCAGCTAATTCGGTCACTAAGGATGAACGCCGCCGGCTGGGAGCGTTATTGAAAGATTTTCGTCTCGGGATTAAGGGCCTAGACGGATATGACCGAGCGATGCTGACCGCGGGCGGCTTAGACCTGAAAGAAGTCGATCCGAAGACGATGCGCTCCAAGATCATTTCTAATCTTTTCGTGGCCGGAGAGGCCTTAGATATTGCCGGACCGACCGGCGGCTTTAACCTTCAAGCTTGCTGGAGCACGGGCCGCATCGCTGGCGAAGCGGCGGTCCAGGCTAAGATGGATTGAAGAAATTATGCCTTTTCGGCGTATTAACTTGACCGATAATATAATCTAACTATAGCATGATCGATGCCGTTGGCGCGCAAAACTTAAGCGATGCGGAGCTTGTCAGTCTGACCCTGGAAAACCAGGACAACTTTTTATATCTAGTCGACCGGTATAAGGGCAAGCTGATGAATTATATCCGCCGCCTGACTAATATCAATGATGACGATGCTGAAGATATCCTCCAGGAAGTCTTTATCAAGGTTTATCTTAATCTCAACGGTTTTGATACAGATTTGAAATTTTCTTCCTGGATATATCGGATTACCCACAATCAGGTCATCAGCCAGCACCGGAAGCTCAAGGCGCGGCCGGAAGGTTATGCTATTAATATCGAAGATAAAGCCGCTTTAAGCCTGGCTGCGGATATTGACATAGAAGCCGGCGCCGACCTAAATATCATGAAACATAATATCGCCAGGGTACTAAGCGGGCTGGACCAGAAGTATCGCGATATTTTGATATTGAAGTTCCTGGAAGAGAAGAATTATCAGGAAATTTCCGATATCATCCGGAAGCCGGCCGGGACGGTCGCCTCCATGATTAACAAGGCCAAGAGCGAGTTCAAGAAAGAACTCATCAAGCAGAAAATCATCTTATAAACATATGGAACATAAAGAATTTGATCAGAAATTGGTCGAGAAGATAAGAGAAGAGAAGATGGCGCCTAAGCCGCGTTGGCATTTTTTATTGAAGAACCAGGTCGTCTGGCTGGCTGGCGCTTTGGCGCTCTTGATCGGGGCGGTCGCCGTCTCGGTTATGATTTATCTTCTGAAGAATAACGGTTGGGAATTGCAGGCGCAGACTAATAAGAGCGTCCTGGAATTCTTCCTGCTGACCATGCCCTATTTTTGGATAGTCTTTTTGGGAATCTTCGTCTTCGTCCTTTATTATAACGTTAAGCATACCACTAAGGGCTATCGCTATCCGGTCTGGCTGATCGCCGTTTCCGGCATCCTGGCCAGCTTTATTTTGGGCAGCATCTTATTCTTGTTCGGAGTAGGGCAAGCGATTGATAATGTCCTGGGAGAACGCGCGCCTCTGTATGAGACTGTTATCAACCGCCAATTGTCATTCTGGTTTAATCCTGATGAAGGCCGCTTGGCCGGTGTGATTGTCAGCGAAGTCGCGGATGGAAATTTTTACCTGGTTGATCCGGCCGGAGAATCTTGGCAGATTACCGGTCAGAATCTGCACGCTGATTTTTACCTGTCTGATTTTTTTAAAGTCGGTGAACCGGTCAATCTTGTCGGCGAGGTTATCGAAGAAAATATATTCCGCGCCGACTTTATTAAACCGCTCGTTCCCGGGCGACGCTTCTTTGACCGTCCCGGCATTAAGGAACATCGCGGCCCTTGTTTGCAGGATAATTGTCCGAGGCCGCTGCCGCCGCGTCCCATCCCGGCCGAAGTGATACGGCTGGATATGATTCAAGACAGGCCAACTCGCTAAAAATTTCCGCCGGATGGCGGATTTTTTTCTGAAGAAATATTTTTTTAATTGCGTATTATCAAGTACGAAGGAAAACGAGGGCCCTCCTTTCCGCCAAAAGATTAGTCATTGCTTAACTTATTAACTAACTGACAAAAATATGAAACTAAATAACCTTACCAAAGGAGCCATCGCTTTCTCTGCTATATCGGTGCTGACGAGCGGAATTTTGATGGCTAGCGCCGCGACCGATACGGCTGCTGCCAGTACTGCTAATGCGGTTGGAAGCGGCTATGGTCGCGGATTAGCGAAAGAAGCTCGAATCAGGCCGGAGAATATGACCGAAGCCCAGAAGGCGGCGGTTGAGGCCAGGCGGACAGAAATGGAAACAAAAATGACTGCGGTTAGAGCGGCTTTGACCGCCTCTGATTATAACGCTTGGGTAGCGGCCGAAAAGGCGATAAATGAAGATTGTCCGATGCTAGCCAAAATTACCGCCGATAATTTCAGTAAGTATGCGGAAGCGATGAAGCTTCGTTTGCAGGCTGATGCGATTATGAAGGATTTGGGCGTTGACGGTCCGGGCATGGGCCAAGGCCTGGGTATGGGATTAGGAATGGGCCAAGGTTTGGGTCATGGCGAAGGTCGCGGCCAGAAATAATGACGAGTAGCCAATTTAATTAAAATATCAGTATGAAGAAAATGAAGAAGATCGTGTTAGTTTCAGCTTTTCTTCTGCTTCCGCTAGTCTTCTTGACCGGCTGCAGCAAAGTTTCGCTGACGGGATCGACCGCTGGTACGCCAGCTGGTGGCGAGATGGGTACGCCTCCGGACGGCGGAACTCCGCCCGAGGGAATGACTCCTCCGGATGGCGGCGGAACTCCGCCCGCAGGCGCTCCGGCTAATTGAAGATTAACAGAAGACAACCTGCCTGATGCGGGTTGTTTTTGTGTAAACAGAGAAGAAATATCGGTTGTCGGGCGTATTATTGTCTATAGACGCTCTTAACATTATTTTGTCGGCATATTTTTAAAAAGTAGGGTTCGTGATAAGATTATAATATCTTAATATATAATAAAAAAGCTATGAAAAAACTTTTTTTCGCTTCCATCTCTTTTTTGGCTTTATCATTAGTCTTGACCGGTTGCGCCAAGTCTTCCCAAACCGCGGATAATCAAGCCGGGTTGGATACTGGCCGGCCAGGTCAGATGCGTCAGCCGGATTTTGGGCAGCCCGATCGTATGCCAGATATCAGAGGCATTGTTAAAAGCATCGTCGGTAACGAAGTGACTGTTTTGAAGATTGATATGCCGGCCGGCGGACGCAATGCTAGTTCTACTCCGGGGCAAGACCAAGCCGGCGCAGCCGGGGTGGCATCTAAAAATGCAGTCAGCTTAGTCGGCGCGAGCGGCATTCCGAGCGGCGTTCCGGGCGGAGGAGGGATGATGGGCGGCGCAGGTGGTCCTGGGGAGCAGACTACTGAAACTAGAGCGCAGATGCTCGCGAAACTAAAAGAAATGAGTACTGGTGAAGAAAAAATAATCATTCCGGTCGGTATCAGAATGCTGAAGATGGATGTCAGCGGCAACAATAGGACCATGGTTGAAGCGACTCTGGCCGATATTACGGCCGATAAGAATATTACTGTTTGGGTAAGCGCCGTTGGCGCAGATGGGGTTGCTAGCGCTAGCACTACCGCTAGTACCACGGCTGTTACTACTGGAAGAAAGATAGCGGAATTCGTCCTTATTAATTAATAAATCTATGGCTCAATCAATTCTCGAAGAAAGCAAAAAAGCGAAGCACGGTTTCTTCGGCTTCCTTTTTAAGAAAAAATTTCTAATCATCGGCGGCGCTATTCTGATCATTGCCGGCGCATCCTATTATTTTTTCTTCTATAATAATAAGCAAGCGGCTGTGGCTGTCCAGCAGAAGCAGGCGACGGTTAAGAAGGAAGATTTGAAGATATCTGTCAGTTCGACCGGCAAGGTAACCGCGAAAGACGGAGTTAAATTATCTTTTCCGGTTAGCGGTAATCTTGAGGTGAGTAATGTCTATGTCAAGGAAGGCGATAAGATCAAGAAGGGCGATAAGATCGCTTCCGTTAAGACAGAAACTCTGGAATTCGAATTGCGCAACGCTTACGCCAGCTATCAATCCGCGTTAGCTAATTATAATGCTAAGGTATCTCCGACGGCCAGCACGGTCAGTAAATCTAAAGCGTCCGTAGATCAGGCGCAGGTTTCGCTCGATCAGGCGAAGATAAGCTTGGAACAGACCAAATCCACCACCGCTCAAAGTATTACTAACGCCGAAATGAATGTCCAAACGGCGCAGAATAACTTAAAGATAAATAGCGATGTGAACGACAGCGAAATTGTGCGCGATGCTTATACTGCGCTTATTAGCACGATCAAATCTATTAATATTTCGCTGCAGAAGACTCTGCGCGATTCTGATAGCATTCTTGGCGTCGACGATACTATGATCAATTCCGATTTCAAGGATGTCTTAGGAGCGAAAGATTCTACTTCTTACGGCGTTGCTAAGAGCAGCTATACCGCGGCTAAGCAGGCTAGGAATGAATTAGATGCGCTCGTTAATTTATTATCAGTTTCTAACACGGCGGCAATCGATAGTGCGGCCGTAAAAGCCGACGCCGTTTTGATAATTTTTCAGAATCATCTTTTCGATCTGCAGAACCTGATGGAAGCGACGGTCATTTCTACCGGTATGTCGCAGACTAAGCTTGACGGCTTTAAGTCTACGGTCAGTTCCGATCGCAGCAGCGTTAATTCCTCTCTTTCGAGTTTGGATAGTTCCGTCCAGTCGATTAGTAATGCTAAGAGCAGTCTCAATCAATACCAGCTGTCTTATACTAAGGCGGTCAATGATTTAGCGACCACGAAAAGCCAATCCGAGCAAAATATAAATAACGCGACCATTTCAGTCAAATCTCGCGAAATCGCCTTGGAACAAGCGAAGAACGATTATAATATCCTGATTAAGCCTTCTTCTGCTGACACGGCCTCGGCTCAGTCTCAATTAACCTCGGCGGCCGTTTCCGTCGATAGGGCGAAATACAATGTCGAGCAAGCGACTCTGACTTCGCCGATAGACGGCGTCATCGCGGCTCTCAATTATAAGACCGGTGATATCATTATGAGTGATGCCACTGACAAGACCATGGCCTCTATAATTAATAACGATACTTTATTTATTGAAGCGAATATTGAGGAGGCTGATATCAGTAAGATGAAGGTCGGCGAGAAAGCGACGGTCACTTTTGATGCTGTCGACGGCGTTAATCTGAGCGGTGAAATAAGTTTCATCTCCCTGACTTCCGAAACCAGCGCTAACGGTATTGTTACTTATCTCGTCCGCGTCCTGATGACTAATACCGAAACCTCTCAGATCAGAGAAGGTATGACCGCTTCGCTTGAGTTCATCACTTCTGAAGCTCCGGGCGTCTTATCAATCCCAGTCGCCGCTGTTCATAATATCGGCGGTAAGCCGTCGGTCGAGAAGCAAGATGGAACTATTGTTAATGTCACAACCGGATTTACTGATGGCAAGAAAGTCGAAGCAATAAGCGGTTTGAATGAGGGGGATGTGATTGTTTATTAAGGAATAATTATTAATTATGTCCGACAATATCGCGATAAAATTAGAGGATGCTCAAAAGTCGTATTATCTGGCTAATGGCGAAGAAATCCCAGTCTTGAAAGGAATAAACCTGGAGATAAAGAAGGGGGAGTTTGTCGCGATCATGGGAGAATCCGGCGGCGGTAAGACGACCCTGCTTAATATCATCGGCTGCCTCCACCCCCTCACTAAAGGCAAGTATCTTTTGGACGGAGAGAATATTGGAGAAGTGAAAGATGATTTTACTCTCGCCTTCATTCGTAACAAGAAAATGGGCTTCGTCTTCCAGCAATTTAACCTCTTTTCGCGTTTTTCTGCGCTGAAGAATGTGGCTTTGCCGGCTTTATATGCCGGCATGCCAGCCGATGAACGCGAAGATAAGGCGCGAGGGCTTCTTAAATCCGTCGGTATGGCTGAGCGCGTCAATCATAAGCCGACGGAACTATCCGGCGGCCAGCAGCAGCGCGTGGCAATCTGCCGCGCTTTGATTAATGATCCGGAAATAATTTTGGCGGATGAACCGACCGGCGCGCTTGATTCGAAATCAGGCCTCGAGGTTATGGATATCTTCACTAATTTTAAGAAACAGGGGCGGACGGTCGTGATGGTGACGCATACGGCCGAAGTCGCGAAATATGCCGACCGGGTCATATATTTGCGCGACGGACAGGTTTTGAGCGATAATTATAAGCTGCATAGCGACTATTAATATGAATCTGGAAATCATTAAGATGGCTTTCGAATCATTGCTAGCCAAGAAGACGCGGACATTCTTGTCCATGCTCGGCATTATTATCGGCGTGGCTACGGTCATTGCTGTTTTCGCCGTCGGCCAAGGAGCGCAGGAATCAGTTAATTCGCAATTCCAGAATATGAGCGCTAATTCTATTTTGATTATGCCTAATCGCGGCCGCGGCTTTACTAGCAGCTCAAAACTGAAGACGGCCGATGCTCAATTATTATTAAGCGCCGATCACATTGCTTCCGCTACCGGGGCTATCCAGGGGAATGCGACGGTTTCTTACGGTTCAGTCGATAAGAGTTATAGCGTCGTCGGCGTCGATCAGAACTTTATCTCTATTTCCAATTTGACTGTCGAACAAGGCCGTGGAATCGAGCAGGATGATGTTGATAACAAGACGACGGTCGGCGTCATCGGCGCTACGGTCGTTTCCGATCTTTTTTCCGACGGCACGAGCCCTATCGGAAGCGAGATCACGGTCGGCGGCAAGAAGATTGAAATCGTCGGTGTTCTGAAAAAATTAGGTTCGCGCATCGGCATGATTTCGGTTGATTCCGCCGTCATTATCCCGAGCACGACGGCCGAGAAGAGTATCTTGGGTTCGAAAGGACAGGTCATGATCACGACGGCGGTCGATAACGTCGACAATTCCGGTCTGGCGACCTCAAGTATCACAGCTTTATTAAGAGAAGAGCACAAGCTAAAAGCTAGCCAGGAAAATGATTTTCAGATTATGGATGCCGGCAGCATGGTAGCGGCGGCGCAAGCATCGGCTAAGACCATGTCTACTCTTTTGACTGCTATTGCTGCTATCACCTTATTAGTCTCCGGTATCGGCATCATGAATGTCATGTTCGTGACCGTAGCGGAGAGGACTAAAGAAATTGGTATTTCCAAAGCCATCGGCGGAAAGCAATCTGATATTTTGAGCCAATTTTTATTGGAGTCGGTTATCCTTTCTATGGTCGGCGGTATTATTGGGATGATCATCGGACAAGGGGCGATTCCAATCATTTCTTATTTTAATATTATCAGCATGGCTTCGTCTATCAACGGTCCGATCATTGGCTTCAGTTTTTCCGTCATCGTCGGCGTTTTCTTCGGCTTTTATCCGGCTCTTCAGGCTAGCCGCCTTGATCCGGTCGACGCTTTAAGGAGCGAATGATTCTGTTCATGTTTTGAGCTTATTTTTGCATAGCCTGAAACTTCCTGGCTGGGAAGTTTTTTTATTTTTGCGGGGATGATATCATTATATCCATAATCAATCTTAGGAGATCCATATGACGGGCAATATCATCGTAGTCAATCCGGAGAAGCTGGAGAAGATAAAAGATAATCTGAGGCATGACGGGCCCGGCGCCTTGCATATCTTGTCTGATTTCGACCGCACCCTGACTTATCATTCTCAGGCCGGCCGCAAGAATTCCGCCCTGATTGCCGTTTTGCAGGACGGGGACTATCTGCCTCAGGAATATCGGGATCAGGTAGCCGCCTTGTATCAGAAATATTATCCGATCGAATACGATCCCAGCATTCCGCTGTTGGAGAAAAAAGCGGCCATGGTCGAATGGTGGAATGAAGTTTTCGGGTTATTGATAGCTTTCGGCCTGACTGAGGACATGGTCAGGCGCGTCGTAGCTGATAGCCAGATCAAGCTTCGGGACGGAGTAGAGGCTTGGCTGGATACTATCAAGGCGCTCGGTATACCTTTAGTCATCTTTTCCGCGTCCGCCTTGGGCAAAGAAGCGATCGATGTCTTCTTAGATAATCTTAAGCGCCATCTGCCCGATATCCATATCATGGCTAATTCTTTCATCTGGGACGAAGCCGGGAAAGCGACCGGAGTGCGCGAGCCGATCATCCATTCCTATAATAAGGACGAGACCTTGATTCGCGATTTTCCTTTCTTTGCGGAAATAAAAAATCGCCGCAATGTCATCTTGTGCGGCGATTCTTTAGGCGACGTCGGCATGGCCGAAGGCTTTGAGCATGCTAATCTTTTGAAAATAGGTTTCCTGAATGAAGGAGTAGATAATAATCTTTCCAGCTTCAAGCAGGTCTATGATGTCGTCATCATCGGCGACGCCTCTTTTGATTTTATCAATCGGTTATTCTCAGATCTTTTTCCGGCGCATCAAGAGCGTGTTGAGCACGACGCTTACCGAAGATAGGGACATAGCTCCGGCCGCGATGATCGGGCTGAGGAGCAAGCCGTAAGCCGGATAGAAGGCGCCGCCGGCGAGCGGCAAAGCCACGATATTATAGAAGAAAGCCCAGAAGAGATTCTGCTTGATTTTCTTGATAGTGAGGCGGGAGATCGTAATAGCCTTGATTATCTTGGAGAGATCGCCGTGCAAGACAGTGATATCAGCTGACTCGATCGCCACATCCGATCCGGTCGCCATCGCGATGCCGATATCGGAGGCCGTCAGCGCGACCGCGTCATTTACTCCGTCTCCGACCATGGCGACCGCTAGGCCGCCTTTTTTTAATTCTTTGATCTTGTCCGCTTTCTCTAGCGGAGAAATCTCGGCGATAACCTCGTCAATGCCAGCCAGGTCGGCGATATGGCGAGCGGCTTCATAGCGGTCGCCGCTTAACATTACCGTCTTGAGACCGAGGCGCTTTAATTCGGAAATTGCTTCGGCCGCGCCCGGCTTAATAGTGTCGGCGACGGCGATGATGCCTAAGATATTTTTTTCCTCGCTTAGAATCATAGAAGTCTGTCCCTCTTTTTCCAAAGTCATTATCTTATCCATAGGCAGGATCGCTCCTAAGGCTTGCATCATTCTGACATTGCCGAGATGATATTTCTTTCCCTCGATCAGTCCGCTGACGCCTTGGCCGCTCACGGCGGAGAATTCAATTACTTCTAATAAAGAAGTATTTTCTTGTTTAGCATAAGCTATGACCGCTTGCGCGAGCGGATGTTCAGAATTATTTTCTAAAGAAGCGGCGAGCGTGATTATTTTTTTGCTATCATAGGTCAAAGTGATGATTTCCGTGACAGCTGGCTGTCCGCTAGTGATAGTGCCGGTCTTATCAAGCGCGATAATCTTGACGCGGCCCAATCTTTCTAGGGCATCAGCATTCTTGATGAGTAGTCCGTTCTTGCTGGCCAGTCCGAGGCCGACGATTATTCCGGTCGGAGTCGCGAGGCCGAGCGCGCAAGGGCAGGCGATAGCGAGAACGCTGATGAAAGCGGTCAGGCCCAAGCTGACCGATTCGGACCAACTTAAATAATGCGGCCCGATTATCAGCCAAGCGCCCAAGGTTAAGACAGAGAGAGCGAGGACTATCGGCACGAAGACGCCCGAGACTTCATCGGCTAGTTTCTGGATTGGCGCTTTAGAATTTTGAGCATCGGAAATCGCCTTGATGATATTGGCGATGACCGTATCCGCTCCGACTTTATTTATTTTTACTTTCAAGACGCCTTGCTTATTCAAGGTCGAACCGATGACAGTATCGCCGCTAGTCTTATCTATCGGCAGAGATTCTCCGGTGATGAGCGCTTCGTCTACTGCCGATAGCCCGCTCATGACGACGCCATCGGCCGGGATCTTCATGCCCGGCTTAACAATGACGATGTCGCCGACTCTTAATTCGTTGATTGGCGTCTCTATCTCTTGTCCGTTGATTTCTACAAGCGCAGTCTTGCTCTGCAGGTTCATCAGCTTTTCGATCGTGTCATTCGTTCTGAGTTTGGCTTTATTTTCCAGGTATTTTCCTAAGTAGACAAGCGTGATGACGACGATGGTGACATCAAAAAAATAATTTTCTCCGAGTCCGAGCGCTTGGCGCAAAGCCGGGAAGAGATATATCAGAGTCGAATAGAAATAAGCGGTGCCTGTGCCGATGCCGATGAGAGTATCCATATTAGCTCGGCCATAACGGAAGAAGCGGCCGGCGCCTTTCAAGAAGTCGCGGCCGAGCCAGAAGATGATGGCGGTCGCGGCGATGAAAATGATCGGCATGAGTAGCGTCCCGGGGATGAGTTCGGCTGGCGTAAACTCGAAATAGCTAGCGGCTAGCGACCAGAAAACCGCTATCAGGATGAAGCTCATGAGCGGCAGGGCGATACGCAATTTATTTTTTTGGCTATCAAGTTCCGCGAGTTTGGCGGATCGCCTGGCTCGCAGATTGCCTCCGGCAGTCAGGCTGTGATCCATGTGGTCATGATCCATGTCCATATGATCCATGCCCGCTTGGTCTGCAGATTCGGAAGCAGGGGGGCTGTCCGGGAATTTCAAGCCATAGCCTAATTTTTTTAGATTCTTGTTGGCCGCAGCCGGAGAGAATGATCCGGTCTCGAATTCCAAGTTAGCCTCTTCGGTCAGCGGGTTGACCTGGATGCTCTTGACCCCGGGCTCTTTTCCCATCTCTTTCTCGACTATCTTGGCGCAAGAGGCGCAATGCAGTCCGCTGACGCCGACGCGAATCTTATTTTCCATATCTTTGCTTATTATTTGCGTCTTATTTATTTTTCAACGACTTGGAAGCTGCCGGTATACATGCCCATAGAGCAGGAGAAGGGGATGGGGCCTATCTTAGTAGGCGTGAATTCGATGATATTTTCGCCGCGTTCCAATTGTTTCTGGATCTTGAACGACGGAACGATCAAAGCGCTCGCGCAAGAATAGGGCGCTTCCGCGGTGATTATCCAGCGGACCGGCTTGTCTTTTATAATTATGAATCTGTTCGGCGAGTAGCCACGGCCGGTTTCGGTCATGCGGACGATCTGGATGTTATTAGTATCTGCGTCATTGCCGATAGAACCTCTATCAGCAGAATCTTCGGCCGCTTTCCGGACATCGGAAGTTTGCCCGCTGCCGAGGTTCGCTGCTCCGGAAATCTTTAAGAGCTTATAGCCGTTATTAAGATTGAATAAAGCGAAAGCGATGATGACAATGCCAGCGATCTTGAAGAAGAGAGAATTTTTTTTGCCCAGTAAAGAAGATAGGCCGCCGATGCCTAAGAGACCGGGAGCGGTGCCGAGAGCGAACAGGGCCATGACTAGACCGCCTTGGAAAAATCCTCCGGAGTTAAGAGCGTATAATTGCATGGCCTGGGTGAAGCCGCAGGGCACGAAGAAGGTAAGCGCGCCGAGAATGATTGGATTATTTATCTTAAGTATTCTTGACCAGCGCTTGGGTAGAGAGATATCCCAGTGATTGAGAGAGGGGAAGATGTCTAATATCTTCAAGCCGAGGATTAGGATGACTAGGCCGACGACGATGGTGATCAGGCTGTTGGTGATAACTGAAAGCTTGAAGGCTTCGCCGACTAGGCCGAGAATCCCGCCCAACAAGAAGAATCCTCCGAAGCGTCCGGCGTTGAATAAGAGATGCGGCTTGAATTTCTGGAACGGACCGGCTTCGGGATGATCCTTGGCGTAATTAGCGGCTAGGCCCATGACTAAGCCGCCGGTCAAGGCTAGGCAAGTGGAGACGCCGGCGACCAATCCGATGATGACGGCGAGCGGCCAGGAAAAATCCCGATTCAACCAGCTACTGGGATCGATATTGATACGGTTCAAGATCCAAAGGAGTATGAGTATTGAGCTGACGAAAGTGACGATATCGCCGAAGCTCGCGCCGCGCTTGAGGCTTCTGCTTTCAAGCGGCGTCTCTGAACCGTCTCCGCTTCCTAGCCTATAGCCGGCTTCTTCAAGACGCTCCTTGATCGCGGCGCGGCTAGGTTCTTCGCCTTCGTAAAAGATGTCCGCTCTTTCCGATCTCAGGCTGACTTCGGCTTTCTTTACGCCTTCGATGTCCTTGAGCGCATCTTCGGTCAGGATGACGCAGGCTTTGCAGTGCAGGCCGGAGACCGGCACGCTTATCTTCTTGAGCATATTGTTTGTCTGTAGACCCATTGTCGCCGGGTCGTTATTTATTAGCCAGTTTGTTGACTTTTAAGATCTCGTCGACCATGCGCGCCTTCAGCTTCTCGTTCTTGGAAGCCATGGCATTCTTGAAGCAGCTGTTGAGGTGGCTGTCTAAAAGCATCTGATGCGCGGACTTGAGCAGGCCGATGACCGCCAGATTCTGCTGCATGATGTCAATGCAATAATCGCCGTTTTCAGTCATGGCGGTCAGTTTTTCGGTCAGACTCTTCGCCTTCTTGAAGTTTATCAGGATTTTCTTGCGGTCTTGGGGCATAATTTTAGGGTTTAGATGATTTATGTTTTATTAATACCTATACCTATGGTATAGGTATCTTAATGATAGCTTTTTATTTTTTCAGGGTCAAGCCGGGACGGCGCCGCGGCGGAAAAATGATTTGCTTTTCGGCTCTTTTCCTGGTATAATAAAGGTTGCTTGGTTTATCCAAACATTGTTTGATCTATCTAATTTCAGCTCGTAATTCCGCCATTATGACTTTATACTTATATATTTTCGGTAGCGTTCTGCTGATTTCCTTCCTGTCTCTCTTCGGAGTCTTTTTTTTGTCGTTTTCGCCCCGCTTTATGGAAAAGCTGACTTTATTCCTCGTCAGCCTTTCCGCCGGAACTTTGCTCGGCGACAGCTTTTTGCATCTTTTGCCTGAAGCGGCGGCCGATAACGGCGCTAGCCTGCGGATGTGGCTCTGGCTGATAATCGGATTAGTTTCTTTCTTCGTGCTCGAGAAGGTAGTCCATTGGCGGCATTGCCATATCCAGACCTGCCCGACCCATCCGCATCATTTGGGAATAATGAATCTTGTCGGCGATTGCCTGCATAATTTTTTCGATGGCGTCATCATCGCCGGCTCATTTTTAGTTAGCATACCCTTGGGGCTGACGACTTTGATTGCCGTCGTCGCCCATGAGATTCCTCAGGAGATTGGCGATTTCGGAGTCTTATTGTATGCGGGCTATTCTCGCCGCCGCGCTCTATTTCTCAATTTCGTTACGGCGCTGACCGCCGTTTTCGGAGCAGTCGTCGCCGTGGTATTAGGCGCGCGCATTAATAATTTTTCTGATCTCATCATTCCGTTTACGGCTGGCGGCTTTATCTATATTGCGACCGCCGATCTGATTCCGGAGCTGAAGAAAGAAACCGCCATTCATAAGTCTTTATATCAGCTTATCTCCATTATCGCCGGCGTTCTAATCATGTTGGCTCTGAAGCTTATTTTTGAATAAAAAATCAACTCTAGCTTATCAACCATCCAATTAATTTTATTTTTGTATATTAAAAAACCCTGATGATATTCCAGGGCTTTTTTTACGTTTGTTTAAAGTTCTTGTTTTGTCCTCTTAGGGCACGAATCTGAAGGCAAAGAAATAAAAGATCGTTTCGACCAAAGTCATGATCATCAAGATGCCGAAAGAGGCGATGGCGGGCCAGCCGAAAATGGCTGAGAACTGCCAAGAGAAGATCGTGAATAGGTTAGTGATATATCCGGCTAGCAAGACTATGACGATGATGACATTCGTGGTCAAGACATATTCGAAGATTTCGAAGTCCCTCTTGCTGAATATCAGGATAGCGCCGATTATTAAATAGGCGGACACTCCGTAGAAGAACCAGATTATAATCTTTTCGCGGCTATTAATGTTCATAGTATCGTCCAGCCAATAGGCCAGGAAGAAGAGAGCAAATAATCCTAGGGTAGTCTCGAAGATTAATTTTGATAGCGAAATCGGCTGTCGCATCGATATCGGATCAAGCTTGTGCTTTAGATTGATGACTGGTCTCATGTGCGGTAGTTTTTAGGTCTGATGATTTGCATTTGATTTACATTTCGTACCCCAGCTTATTGGCGATCTTCTATCGGCAGGATATCCTCTTTAATGCAGGAGAATCCGATTGTCAAAATAATCAAGATTATCACCGTGATTATCGACGGCCAGCCGAGAATAGTCTGGATTGAGAGAGGCAGGAGGGCGAAGAAGCCGAACCAATGGAACAGCGTAAAGAAAAAATTGATGATCAGCCCGGCGATGGATATGAAGATGAATGCAATATTGATGAACCATAATCCATTCAGCCAATATCGTACCGGACCTTTGATATTTTCGTCATTTGCTTCGAAAGTGATTCCGCCGCCGCCGATGATATAGATTATAGCGCCGGCGAAATACCAGATCTTGGTATTCCAGGTTAGCGAATGCTCGATACCGGTCAAGAGATCAGCGGACCAAATGATGGCCGCGATGGCCAAGAGTATCCAGAATAATTTTTTCATTATTCTTCTAGTCTCGTCAGACAAGATTTGATTTTTTTTCATTGCCTTAGATTTTTTAGAGGTTTATACTTGATTTTGTTAACGTTCAATTATCAAGAGATTATGGCATTATGCGCTCTTTTTGTCAATCTTCAATTTTTGTCTCGGAAGAGCTAGAATAGAGATACTATTATGATAAAAGATATTCCTTTGGCGACTTATTTCCGGCCTAAAACTTTAGCGGAATTCGTCGGTCAAGAAAAAGTTATCGATGAAAAGAGCTGGCTCTATTCGGCGATCAAGCATGATAAAGTCCCGTCTCTGATTTTTTGGGGTCCTCCCGGGAGCGGCAAGACGACTCTGGCTTTTATAATTGCGAAAGAGACCAAAGCTGAATTCATAGAATTGTCCGCGACCTCGAGCGGCGTCAAAGATTTAAAGGCGATTGTTGAGCGAGCGAAAGAAAGCAAGCGCCTGAATATCAAGACGATATTATTTATTGATGAGATTCATCGCTGGAATAAGGCGCAGCAAGACGCGCTCTTGCCGCAAGTCGAGAACGGTACGATCGTGCTCATCGGCGCGACGACGGAGAATCCCAGCTTCGCGGTCAACGGCGCTTTATTATCGCGTTCTAAAGTCATTATCCTGGAAGCGCTCAATGCCGATGATTTGGCTCTCATCATCACTCGCGCGGCCAAAGAATTGAAAGCTAAGATAAATGCTGAGAGCGCGGCGCTCATCGCTCGGTTCGCTAACGGCGATGCTCGCAAGGCTTTGAATATTTTAGAAAGCGCTATTGAAGCAGACGCGAAAATCACGCCAGCGCTTATCAAAGACATCATTAATAAGCCGAACCTGCTTTATGATAAGACTGGGGAAGAGCATTATAATCTTATTTCTGCGCTGCACAAATCCCTGCGCGGTGGAAATGCTGATGCGGCTTTATATTATATGGTCCGCATGATTGAGGCGGGCGAAGATCCGCTCTATATCGCGCGCCGCCTGATCCGTTTCGCTTCCGAAGACGTCGGCCTGGCAAATAACAGCGCGCTCATGCTCGCGACCGCGACCTATGAAGCCTGCCATAAGACCGGCTTGCCCGAATGCGGCGTAAATCTGGCGCATTGCGTCATCTATCTCGCCAAATCTCCGAAAAGCATCGCCGCCTACATGGGCTTTAACCGCGCTTTCCAGGAAGTGCGCGAATCAGGCAATCTGCCCGTGCCGCTGCATCTGCGCAACGCGCCGACTAAATTCATGAAAGAGATCGGTTATGGTCAGGACTATAAATATACGCCGCTCGAAGACGATTCTAACCAGGAATATCTGCCCGAAAAATTAAAAGGCCAGAAGTTCATATTCTAGTTATCGTTCGCTTAATTTATTTAAAGCGAGCTTATAGCCGCGGCCGGTGAAAGTATGGATGAGATTGCGGTTCCGGCCGCTATTCAATTTGCGGCGCAGGCTGGCGAGATGCGTTTCGACAGTATTAGAAAAAGGGTCGGCATTATAATCCCAAACGTGCTCGAGGATCTGATTGCGGGAAACTATTTTATTGCGGTTGATCATCAAGTATTCGAGCAAGGCGAATTCACGGCGCGTCAGGTATATTTCCTGGCTGCCGCGGCGGATTATTTTTGTCCGCGTGTTCAAAGTCAGATTATCAACTTTATAAAATTCTCCTTCAACCTTAGCCGGTCTTTTCAAGAGAGCTCGAACGTGAAGTAGGAGCTCGTCGAATAAGAACGGCTTAGTGAGATAATCGTCAGCGCCTAATCGAAATAATTCGTCCTTGTCTCTTAGCTCCGATTTAACTGTCAGCATCAGGACGGGAATATGCTTGTTCTCTTGGCGGATTTCTTTCAAGACTTCGGCTCCGCTGAGTTTCGGAAGCATATAGTCGAGGATGATTAGGTCGTAAGTTCCGGTCCGGCCCAGAAAAGCGCCGCGTTCGCCGTCGGTCGCGCTTTCTATGACATACATATTCGCTTCCAGCCCGTCTTTCAAGAACTGGACGATAGCCGGCTCATCATCAATGATTAGAATTTTCATAGATTTTACTTATTAGTTAATTATTCCCTCATTATAGATAAGCCGGCCTTAAGGATATTTAAAGGTTTAGTAAAGGAGAAATGAAGTTGCTAAAAATAGCTGAAAATAGTAAGATATTTATGAGTCAAGGAGTTTCCTCCTAGGCGTTAATATGATTTATATGAGCCAAAAATTATCAAACCAAGAACCTAAAGGCACCCGGGATTGGCTGCCGGAGGAGTTTCTGATACGGAAATATATCTTCGATACTTGGCGCCGCGTCTGTTTGCGCTATGGTTTTGAAGAATACCTGACGCCGCTAGTCGAGAGCGCGGAAATTTATCGCGCGAAATCCGGTGAAGATATCGGCGGGAAAGAACTAGTGACTTTTCAAGATCTCGGAGGCCGGGAATTATCCATTCGTCCGGAAATGACGCCGTCAGTGACGCGTCTAGTTACGAAAGTCTATGCCTCCAGCCCTAAGCCGCTGAAATATTTTTCAATCGCGAACTTCATGCGCAACGAGAAGCCGCAACGCGGGCGCAATCGCGAGTTCTGGCAATTGAATTGCGATATTTTCGGCAGCGATTCGCTCGCCGCTGATATTGAGATTTTGCAATTAGCTCTGGATATCATGCTAGAATTCGATCCGCCGCAAGATTCTTTCGTTCTGTCCTTGAATAATCGGAAATTAATAGATGCTGTTTTAGATTTGAGCGGCGCTAATAAATTATCAGCTGGAAATAAGATTGCGGTCGTTAGGACCCTGGATAAATGGGACAAGCTAGATCAGGCGGCGATTAAAGAACGTTTGGAAAAATCCGGATTAGATAAGAAAGCCCAGTTAGTTATCGAGAAGTTCATGACTAGCCGCACGCTCGAAGAATTAAATAATAGCTTGCCGGGGATAAATGATAATATCGGCTTCAAAGAATTAGCTGCCACTATGAGCGCGCTTGATGAACTCGGTTATGGCGAATTGATCGCTTTTAATCCGGCTGTTATTCGCGGCTTTGATTATTATGACGGTTTGGTCTTTGAAGTCTTTGATAAGAGTCCGGAAAATAATCGTGCCATGTTCGGCGGCGGCCGCTATAACGGCTTGGCGGAAATCTTCGGCGAGAAGAATTTTCCAGCCGTCGGCTTTGCTCCGGGCGATGAGGCGATCAGATTATTCTTAGAAAGCTGGAAACTGACGGATGAGATTGCGTCATCCGCTCCAGAAAAATATTATCTGCCTTTGCTCAGCTCATCTTTGGTGGCTGCGACTAATCGCTTGGCTAAAGAGCTGCGCGGGCAAGGCAAGAATGTGCTCGTCGGCCTGGAGGAGCAGAAAGTCGGCAAGGCCTTAGAGTTCGCCAATAAGAAGAATATTTCTCAGGTCATCATTATGGGAGAGGATGAAGTCGCCAAGGGAATATATAAGATCAAAAATATGGGCGATAGTTCGGAGGAAGAATTTGTGTTTTAGGAAATTTTTGTATTTTTAGATTTAAAAACAGCTGTCCGAAGGATAGCTGTTTTTAGGTTAGCGTTAAATATTATTTTTTAGCTGCCTCTCCAGATTTAGCTGCTTCCTTGACCGGCGCGAAGCTGAAGCGGTGCAGGGGACAGGGGCCATGTTTTTTTAATAAGTCCATATGGTCCTTGGTGCCGTAGCCCTTATGTTTAGCGAATAGATATTCGGGATACTGCTTATCGATTTCCGTCATCATCCAGTCGCGGCTTACTTTAGCGATGATGGAGGCGGCGGCGATTGTCCAAACCGTCGCGTCTCCTCGGACAATAGCGCTTTGCGCTGTTTTTAATTTCGGAATCTTAAAGCTGCCGTCGGTGATTATATAATCTGGTTCAAGCGGCAATTTTTTAATTGCTCGCCGCATGGCTAGAAAGGAAGCTTGTAAGATATTTATCTTGTCGATAGTTTCGTTATTGACGACGCCAATCTCGACGGCTAGAGCCCTCTCTTTAATGATGTGAAAAAGATATTCACGTTTCTTTGCCGTCAGCTTCTTAGAATCGGCTATCAATTCTAAATCAGGGCTGTCGATTTTAAAATCCGGACCGACAACAACGCAGGCGGCCACGACTGGACCAGCCAAAGGGCCGCGCCCAGCCTCATCCACTCCGCCGATGAGCCGGTAGCCTTTATTAAAATAAGATTTTTCCGTGCTTAAATCAAGCATATTTTTATTAGTTTTATTATAGCATATCGCTTAGAAAATCAAGCACAAATAAAAAACCGGGAAATAGACGCTGGGAGGCGAATATTTTCCCGGTTGAGTGGCGGGCTATAAGCTGAGCTCGGAAACGATGATGTTGCGAATATGTTTCCAGTCTCCTTTAACGACAATCTTGGACTTATCGATGCAGACTTTATAGTTCGCATCTTTCAGGGCTTCGGCAATGTGGTCATGTTTTTTCTTTAGATGTTTTATGGCCATTATTTCTGTGATTTGATTTTCTTTGTTATCTTGATATTGGATTATAGCCGGATTGAAGTCGGCTAATAATTCTCCGAAGATTTTATTGCGGTCAAAGATGCGCTTGTCCTGGATGATTAAACCACAGGTTGGAGTTAATCTAAGCACGCGTTCGGCTAGATTATCAATAATGTTTTTGTTCTCCTCTTTTATTTTTTGATGCAGCTTTATCATTCCATCCAGCTTTTCGCTGGTGGAATCCGATAATAGTTCATCAAGCAGATGCGTTCTAGTCTCGGCGGTCAGATCATGATTGTTGTTATATTGAGCTATGACTTCGGCCGCGTAAGTGGCTTTTTGGAAACGGAGAGCTCTAGCATTAGGATAGGTCTTTTTGTAATTAGCTAAAGCATCCATAGTTATCAGCCAATCTTTCCGGACCTTGGATATTCTTTGGGTGTCCAACAAGAATCGGGATAAGCAAGGATTATTTCCGAAAGTTATACCCATGAGATTCGGGCATTCGCTGATAGCTTCAGCCAGCTGGTTGTTGTAATTGGCGCAATTATTGATCCAGAAATAAATCTTGTCATGATGGCCTTTAAGAAATTTTATCAGGCTGGAATTAGAGCAATTCTGCAGGCCGATGCCTAGCAGATATATTTTCCTGATGTTGCGCCTAACTTTCAGCTCGTCGAGACCGTTTTTATTAATGAAGGCGACGGAAATATCTGTCCGATCAATAATATTGGTCATGAGAGCGGCGGCAATAACGCCGTCGTTGATATTCGGCGCGATAACCAAGATCCTATTTTCAGGATCGCTAAAATCTATTTTTCCCATTAGGTTCGTTTTTGGTTTTTTAATGTTAAGTTACAATGAATTCTTCTAATATTAAAACTTTTATTAGAAAATGTCAAGACTAGTTTACAAACTTAAAACTCTATGGCAAGCTGTATAAGTAAATATTCTGCCCGGATGGTGAAATTGGTAGACACGCAGTGTTCAGAACGCTGTGGGAGCAATCCCATGGGGGTTCAAATCCCCCTCCGGGCACATAATAAGATATCGAGGTCGCTTAGCTCAGCTGGTTAGAGCACTGCATTCACATTGCAGGGGTCAGTGGTTCGAATCCACTAGCGACCACCGGTAGACCCCTTTAAGAAGCGCTTTTATAAGTGCTTTTTTCTTTAAAATATGCTAATATAGTTATGTAAATAAGCTATAATCATATGTCTAGCGAAAAGAGCATTCGGAAGAGCGAACTGCCTATTACCCCTCTTATCCTTAATCGCTGGTCGCCGCGCGCTTTAAGCGGTGAGAAGATGGGCGATGAAGAGCTGCTGTCCTTGTTCGAAGCTGCTAAGTGGGCGCCATCAGCCTTTAATAGCCAGCCCTGGCGCTTTATTTATGTTAAAAACGGAACGCCGTCTTGGGATAAGATTTTTTCTACCCTAGCTAACGGCAATAAGATTTGGACCGCTAAAGCAGCCGCCCTAGTCTTAGTTATTAGCCGCAATAATTTTGAATATAATGACCGCCCGAATCCGACCGCTAGTTTCGATTGTGGAGCAGCCTGGCAGAGCTTAGCTCTCGAAGCTTCCGCCAGGGGGCTAGTCGCGCACGCTATGAGCGGTTTTGATTTTGATGCGGCGCGCGCTAATTTTAAGATTCCTGAAGACTATCAGCCGGAAGTCGTCGTCGCCCTAGGCCACCTGGGCAAGAAGGATGATCTGCCTGAAGATTTTCAGAAAATAGAGTTTCCGTCAGATAGGAAAAAAGTTCAAGAAATAATCAGCGAAGGAGAATTCAAATGGTAGAGACTGTTATATGGCCAAGCAGATTATAAAAATAAAACCGGCTGATTTAGAAAAAACCGTCATTCGCGGTTTTGGGCGTTCTGCCTGGGAAGCGAGCAAGGAGATTCCTCTCCGAGGACAAGTGCAATCAAGCAAGAAGAAGAAAGAGCCTAAGTATAAGAATCGTTTTCACGAATTAGAACAATAATAAAATTATGAGCATGGAAACGCCGAATATAAAAATAGTAGGAAAAATAGATCTGAGCCGTTTTGGAAAAGATACGAATAAGTTTGATAAGGTCCCTGCGCCGGAAACTTATGTTCCGGCTTTGAAAATCTGTTTAGAAAATCTGGCTGGACGCCTGAATGCTGAACATGGAGATTTTTTTGAATTGAACGGCCAAGTAAAGATGGCGGGAGCCGAAGGGGCGTCTGATTATGATCTGATTGCCGCCAAGGAAAACGCTTGGGCGATAGAATCTGGAAAGAGCGTCGAAGCGATGGCGGCCGCCAGAGAAAAGAACCCGGCTAATATTGCCGAGGCCGCTACGACCCTATTGTTCGATAAAGTTCTGGGAGATGATTTTATAATCATGCGCGCTTCCGTCCATGATGATTATGAGAACGGCGCTGATCAATTGATAATCGATAAACGGACCGGAGCGGTTATTTGCGGCCTTGATGACGTTATCGGCCATAACGGCGACGACGGCGCGGAGAAGAAAAAGAAAAAAATGGACGATAAGATGAGGGGCGGCGGCGCTAAGATAAAATATGGCGTCGCTATGAATGGCGGCCGCCTGGAGAGAAAAAGCTTGCGCCATATTCCGATCTTCTGTTTCAGCCTGAGCAAGCCGGAATTGAATAGCCTCTTAGAATCATTAGCCGCTGGCCGTCCTGGCTTATCGGCGGCGGAAATGGCTATATATGATAAGCTCGTCAATTCTTTGCTCAGTCAGGCCGGAGAATATGAAGACGACAATAGCCTTAATCCTGAATTGCAAGATAACTTGCGTAATCTAGCGCCCTCTTTAGAAAAGATGCAGGCCCATATCCGGCCTAATTAAAATATTATGACCCCTATTACCCTCTACAATACTCTGTCCAAGAAGAAAGAAGAGTTCCAGTCGATCAGGCGCAATGAAGCCGGCGTCTATACTTGCGGACCGACGGTTTATAATTATGCTCATATCGGCAATCTGCGCACCTATATTTTTGAGGATCTCTTAGTGCGCGCTTTGAAGTATGACGGCTATCGGCTCAAGCGCGTCATGAACGTGACTGACGTCGGCCATCTGACCGGAGATATGGACATGGGAGAGGACAAGATGGAGCGTGGCGCCGCCCGGGAAGGAAAGAGCGCCTGGGATATCGCTGATTTTTATTTGGCCGCTTTCAGGAAGGATATGGCCGCTTTGAATATCTTGGAACCGGATATTTGGTGCAAAGCGACGGACAATATTCCGGAGCAGATTAAGATGATTAAGACTTTGGAAACTAAAGGTTATACCTATAAGACTTCAGACGGAATCTATTTTGATACTTCTAAGGTCAAGAATTATAATAAGCTGAGCCATCTGCCTTTGTCAGAACTTAAGGAGGGTGCGCGCGTAGAAGTGAATGCTGAAAAAAAGAATCCGACAGATTTTGCTTTGTGGAAACTCTCTCCGAAGGGAACCAAGCGCCAGATGGAATGGAAATCCCCTTGGGGCGTCGGCTTTCCGGGTTGGCATATCGAATGTTCGGCCATGAGCTTAAAATATCTCGGAGCTCAGCTTGATATTCATTGCGGCGGCATGGACCATATCAATATCCATCATACGAATGAAATCGCTCAAAGCGAGGCTGCGACCGGCAAGAAGTTTTTTAATTATTGGATACATGGCGCTTTTTTAAACATCACTGGCGGCAAGAAGATGGCCAAGAGCGCCGATAATTTTTTGACTATTCAAAATGCTTTGGTTAATAAAGGTTTGGATCCGCTGGCTTATCGTTTCGCCGCCCTGCAGGTCCATTATCGCAAGCCGATGGAATATAGCGATGATAGCCTGTCTCAAGCCGCTCTCGGCTTGAAGAGCCTGTATAATCAAGTGAAGAATCTGGGAGCGGCTACCGGCGCGGTTAATCAGGATTTTAAAGATGATTTCTTGGCCGCTATCAATGACGATCTTAATCTGCCGAAAGCGCTGGCGATCGTTTCGGCCGTCTTAAAAGCTAAGATCAGCGCGGCCGATAAGAAAGCGACCATCATGGATTTTGATAAGGTTCTCGGGCTAGGTTTAGAAAAAGCCGGAGAAAAAACGGAGGAGGAATTAAAATTAAGCGATTTGCCTAAATCAATGCAGGATCTAGTTTTAAGACGCCAGTCCGCCCGCGAAACTAAGGAGTGGGAGCTGGCCGATAACCTCAGGAAGCGCATCGAGGAGAATGGCTATATCATGGAAGACGGTAAAGACGGATATAAACTGAGCCGAAAAAAATAAATGCCTATTAATTTTTGGGAAAAATTACAGCAGCGTCGCCAGCCGATTTTGGCGCTCGCGCCTTTAGCCGGTTTTACGGATTCGGCTTTCCGCCAAGTATGCAAAAAATATGGGGCGGATGTTTTGTATAGCGAGATGGCTTCCGCAGCCGCGCTTTTTTATACGCTGGGCCGGATTGATAATAATGGCGCTAAAGGCCAAGGCGCTGCCAATAAGATTTTTAAGAATTCGACTATAAAATTATTAAAGTTCGATCGAGCGAAAGAGAAATATTATGTCGTTCAGCTTTTCGGAGCGGAGCCGCAGCATTTTGCCGCGGCCGCTAAAATTATTACCGAGAAGATAAAGCCGGACGGAATTGATATTAATTTCGGCTGTCCGGTGCCTAAGGTCGTGAAGCAGGGAGCGGGCTGCGGTTTAATGAAAGACCTGAAGCGGGCGCGTGCCGCGATCGAGGCGGTGCTCGCGAATACTGATTTGCCGATTTCGATCAAGATCAGAGCGAAGTCAGGCGAAATCAACGCGTTAGAATTTTTAAAAAATATTTCCGATTTGCCGGTGTCCGCAATAATGATTCATGGCCGAACTCACGCTCAGGGATTTGCCGGCGAGCCGGATTGGAAGATTATAAAAGACGCGCGTAAATATTTTAAAGGTGTGGTCCTGGCTAATGGCGGCATTAATGATCTTAATGGCGCTAAGAGAGTCTTGAAAGCGAGCGGCGCCGATGGTCTTGGTTTAGCGCGCGGCATCTTGGGTCGGCCGTGGCTATTTAAGGAGATAAAAAAAGATCGAATTATCGATTTGAAACCGAAAGCAATCTTTAAGATTGCTTTGGATCACGCGACGCTGGTCTCTAAATTGAAAGGGAAGATTGGTCTGATTGAATTGCGCAAGCATCTGGTCTGGTATGTCGTTGGCTTACCCGGAGCGGCGAAGATTAGGGAGCGGCTCGTGAAAGTTGTTAATTTAAAGGACATAAAAGATGCTTGGTCGAAAGCCGGTTGAACGTATTTTTATTTGGTTAATTCCTCGGTTACTATATGAATACGATTAAATATATAAGAATAAAAACAATTACGACTAGAATAGTCGTGCCTAGAACAAAATTTTTCCGTTTGCTATTAGCGTCGTTGCTCGCTCTATGTGTTTTTTATCTTCCAAACTCTGTCTCGGCTGCTTATTCTTGGACTGATATCTCGGAGTCTTTTCCTCTTAATTTGAATATCAATTGGCAGATTATGGCGCTTAATTCCGATGGTTCCCGACTTATTGCTGGCATTAATGGCGGTCGCCTTTATACTTCTGCGGATTATGGCGAAACTTTTAACGAGGTGCAACCGGCCGGAGATGTTGACGCTGCGTGGGTTGGAGTAGCTTCTGATTCTGACGGTTCCAACCTTATCGCTGCCGCCAGTAATGGCCGCCTTTATGTCTCTTCTGATTATGGAGCTACCTGGTCAGAGGCGCGTCCGGCCGGGGATACTACCCAGAGCTGGCAGAGAGTTGCTTCTGATTCAGATGGTTCCAATCTTATAGCTAGCGTCTATGGAGGCCGCCTCTATGTTTCTTCCGATTATGGGGCTACCTGGTCAGAAACTCGTCCGGTTGGGGACACTAATCAGAATTGGCGTCCGGTGTCTTCTGACGCTGACGGTTCTCATTTATTTGTCGGTATTGGCGGCGGCCGCCTCTATATCTCTACCAGTTCTGGGGCTGTTTGGTCAGAAGTTCAACCGGCCGGTAATATAATTAAAACATGGTCGGCAGTGTCTTCTGACGCTGATGGCTCTCATCTTATTGCCGCTGCCAGCACGGGTCGTGTTTATATTTCTTCTAATTATGGGGCTACTTGGTCAGAAACTCGTCCGGCCGGAGATATAAATAAAACTTGGACTTCAGTGTCTTCTAGCCAGGATGGCCAAAATCTTACCGCCGGAGCATTTAGTGGCCGGTTATATATTTCTTCTAATTATGGGGCTACTTGGTCAGAAACTCGTCCAGTCGGAGATACTGATCAAAAATGGCGTCCGTTTTCTTCTGATGCCGACGGTTCCCATCTTGTCGCCGGAGTTTATGGGGGGCGTTTTTATTTTTCCTCTGATTATGGGGTGACATGGGTGGAACGGCAGGTAATGAATTATAACCGAAATTGGAAAACAGGATCGTCTGATTATAATGGCGCCAACCTTGTCATCGCGGGCGCCCTAGGTCGGCTATATACTTCGTCTAATTACGGCGCGACATGGATTGAGCGGCAACCCGCCGGAGATATTGATAAGAATTGGTACGGGCTAGTATCTAATTCCGATGGTTCTCGGCTCATCGCTGGTATTAATGGCGGCCGGTTATATACTTCATCCGATTACGGTGTGATATGGACGGAACGGCAGCCCGTTGGAAATGTTGATGCGAATTGGAGAACAGCTTTAGCCTCTGATTCTGACGGCTCTAATCTTATCGCTGGCGTTTATGGCGGGTATCTTTATACCTCTTCTAATTATGGCGTTGCTTGGGCGACTAGTTCGCCTCCCGCAGCAGGAAGCCAGCTTTGGAAATGTGCCGCTTCTAGCGCTGACGGTTCGCATATTATTGCTGGCGTTTATGGCGGGTATCTTTATACCTCTTCTGATTATGGCGTTACTTGGGCGACAAGCACTCCGTTAGGAGTAACTGAATCGGGGTGGTATTCCTGTGATTCTAACGCAGACGGATCCAGGCTCGTTGCCGGAATATTAGGCGGTCGTCTTTATGTTTCTTCTGATTATGGAGCAACCTGGACAGAAACGCGCCCGGATGGCGATACTGATGGAAGCTGGATTCGCGCTGTTTATAATCCGGAAGGATCTCATATAATTGTTAGTAATCAAAAGCGCTTATTTATTTCCTCTGATTATGGCATTGCTTGGACGGAGATTAGCCCAGTCGGAGATACTGACAAGACATGGGAGATCGGTAGCGCTAATTTTGATTTTTCTCGGCTCGTTGTCGGTGTTTTAGGCGGGCATATATATCTTGGTCGTGAATATGAAACTTCCCCGATTATTTCTCTTATCGGCTCTAGCGTCGTCGATATTAATCGTGGCCAGAGATATAGTGATGCCGGTGCGACCGCGGCAGACGCCATTTCTGGAGATATAAGTTCGTCTATCGTTGTCGATAATCCTGTAAATACCGGTGCGGCCGGGGACTATATTGTCAGATATACCGTAACTGATGCCGCCGGTAATATTAGTACTGCCACCAGGCTAGTTGTTGTGCATGCTAATGATAGTCTGCCTGCTGAGGCCGCTTATAGTCCCGAGGCCATTATTAACGGAGGAGCTAGTTATTCAAGCGCGGGTGATAGTTCTTTTGGCGCTCTTAAATTTTCTATTAATAATGATATTCCAATAACCACTAATGATTCTGTCGTCACTCTCCGATTTAATAATTTTGGCAATTCATTAATCAACCGCCTAGCCATCAGCCCGAGTTCCGATTTCACCAAATCATCATTGCTGGACTATGTCCCGACATATAGCTACGACCTCTGCCAAAGCTCCAGCTCCTGTCTCGACGGGGATTATACTGTCTATGCTAAATACTTTAGTACCTGGGGGCAGGGGTCGGAGCCGGTTTCTTTAGTTGTTACCCTTAAGAGAAATTTTTCTGTTGATTCTTCTTCTTCTTCTTCTTCGAATCTTGCTTCTTCTGATATTTCTCCGGTGGCCACTAGCGTCTCCGTTGTTCCGTCTTCGCCCCTTTCTTCTCGTCTCTCCGGCCGCATCCTTTTGCAGGTTCAGTCTCACGGTGAAGCTTGGTATATAAATCCGGTCAATAATTTTAGATATTATCTGGGGCGCCCGGCTGATGCTTATAACCTAATGCGGGAATTAGGTTTGGGAGTCTCTGATAAAGATATCGAGTCGTTCAAATCAGTCGCGGTTCCTCGTCGCTTGTCTGGGAGAATACTTCTGCAAGTCCAGGATAAGGGTCAAGCTTATTATGTTAATCCGCTCGATTTGAAATTATATTATCTCGGCCGCCCGGCGGACGCTTTTGCTTTGATGCGCTCTAACGGGCTAGGGATCACCGACAGCGATTTGCTGAAAATTGGAGAAGGCACAATCGATTAATAGTCTGAAGTTCGGAATCGTAGTTACAAAAATTATCTTATGATATCGGAGTGCCGTCATTTATCATTTTTTAGCCTGTGTTCTAACTGTTGAAAACTTTTAGACATTTTTGACAAATTATTTTTATTTAAAAAGCCGCTTGTTGATAAGTGGCTTTTTATTTGATTTTTTAGCTTATTTTAATGAAAAGATTAGTGTTGACCCTAGGGGCTACGTGGTGTATAATAATACTTGTAAGGTGAATTGTGGGGAGACGAGGTGAAAGAGCTCGCTCTTCATTTATCAAACTCGTATGTTTATCGGCGAATACAATCATAACCTGGATGATAAAGGACGCTTGGCCATTCCGGCTAAGTTTCGCGCTATCTTGAAAAAGGGGGCTGTTGTTACTAAGGGTTTGGATAATTGCTTGTTTCTGTATTCGCTTGAGCAATTCGAAAAGATCGCCGCTAAGTTCGCGGCTTTGCCGATTAGCCAAGCTTCAGCGCGTTCTTTTTCCCGCCACATGTTAGCCGGCGCTATGGATGTCGAATTCGATAACCAGGGCAGAATAACTTTGCCGGAATATCTGCGCAAGTTCTCGGGACTGAAGAAGAGCATCATCGTCGCCGGTTTGTATAATCATTTAGAAATTTGGGATGAAAGCGCTTGGAATAAATATAAGAGCGAATCAGAAAAGAATAGCAACGCGATTGCGGAAGAATTGGGGGACTTGGGGATATAACGGACGGCTTAATTAATATTAATATGGTTTACAGTCATAAGCCGGTCATGCTGAGAGATGTCCTGAAATTCCTGAACCCGCTGCCTGGACAGAAATTCGTCGATTGCACTTTAGGCGGAGCCGGCTATACTTTGGCTCTCGCGGAAAAAGTCGGGGAAAAGGGAAGAGTGGTCGGAATCGATCTGGATAATTTAGCTCTCGCTAACGCCGCCACTGAGATTAAAAACAAGAAATTGCAGAATATTACGTTAGTCCAAGGTAATTTTAAAAATTTGGAAACGCTGGTTAGAGAAAATTATTCTCAGTCAGAAAAGTTCGATGGTATCGTGATGGACCTAGGGCTCTCCTCGGCTCAGCTCGATGACGAAGACCGCGGCTTCTCTTTCAAAGGAAACCGTCCCCTGGATATGGCCTTCGGTCCGATTAACGAGAATTCTACCGTTGATATAGTCAACCATTATTCGCTTCTGGAATTGACTAGGATATTTAGAGAATATGGCGAAGAGCGTGAAGCCTATCATATTGCTAAGGCAATAGTTGAGGGCCGGCGCGTCAAGAAATTAGAAACGACGGCTGAATTAGTCGCCCTGATCGAGAGGGCGGTTCCGCCTCGCTTCCGTTCCCGCATCCATCCCGCGACCAAGGTCTTTCAAGCTTTGAGAATGGAAACTAATGAAGAGCTAGCGGCTCTTTCCGAAGCGCTGCCGGCCGCCGCTAAGATCTTAAAAACCGGAGGAAGATTGGTCATCGTCTCTTT
Source organism: Patescibacteria group bacterium (assembly GCA_041661685.1). Classification (GTDB taxonomy): domain Bacteria; phylum Patescibacteriota; class Patescibacteriia; order Patescibacteriales; family UBA12465; genus UBA12465. The sequence goes on along the minus strand of JBAZTY010000001.1, from coordinate 348,865 downwards.
CCATAGCGGCGAAGATAGGATAGTTAAAAGATATTTAAAAGATACGCCCGGCTGGAAGATATTGACTAAGCGCCCGGAAGTGCCGCCAGAGGATGAAATCGAAGAAAACCCCCGCGCCCGCAGCGCTAAGCTCCGCGCCGCGGTTAAAATCTAGATAATTTTTAAATTAATATAAGATTCTTCCAGCTTTGAGCTGGGATGTTGAAAAAAATTCTTATGACCAAGATAGCCACTAATTATGCTAGTCAGAGAGCTACTTGCACCGACAGCAGGTTTAATTTGAAGTATTTCAATATTTGTCTGTTTTCTGGTTTAGCAGCTCTAGGCGTCATGTATCTGATAAATATCAGCGATCTGACTGTTCAGGGGTTTGCGCTTCGCGATTTGAAATCGCAAGTCGCTTCTTTAGCCAGCGAAAAGATGGCTAATGAGGAGGCGGTCAACGCAGCTCAATCTTATTATTCTTTGAACGAACGCACCGGCAGCCTCCATATGGTGGCTATCGGCGACGTCGAATATCTTTCTTCCAACAGCTTGGCTGTCGCTAAAAAATAAATCTTAACCTGCATCCTATGTGGCGTAATTCTCTGAACAACTCCCGGCCGGACAAGATCAGGATCAATAGTAATCGCTGGCGTTCAGTCGTAGCGATTATTTTTTTATTTTCAGGCGCCCTAATCTATAAGCTGTTCAACGTGCAGATTAAGCAATGCGATCTCTATACGGCGATGGCCGCCAATCAGCAGCAGGTTTCCAGCCAGCTCAAGCCGGAACGGGGAAAAATATACTTTACCGAGAAGGTTAATGGCCAGGAAAAATTATATCCGGTCGCGACTAATAAGGATTTGGCAGTCCTGTTTGCCGTTCCCAAAGATGTCGTTAATCCGAAAGACCTAGCGGAAAAGATGTATGAATTTTTCGATAAGCCCCGTTTAGAAGCGGAGCTCAAAGATTCAGCTAGCGGCACGGAACCGATCGCGACTTCGACTAAGGACGCTATCCTAGCCGCCTATCTGAAAAGATTGGATAAGCCGGGAGACGTCTATGAACCGCTTGAAGGCAAGAAGATCGATACGGAAAAATTATTATCCCTTTTTGCCTATTTAGGCAGTACGACTTCGACGCCTCTCTTATCCGCTAACTTGGAGTTGAAGAACGGCGAAGTCTTGATTAAGGCAGCGCCCGGCGTCGCCTCGACGACGGCTGCGCGCTTGCAGATACCCGGCCTAAGCTTTGATCTGCAAAGTTTCCGTTATTACCCGGAAAATGAGATTGCCTCTCATGTCTTGGGGTTTGTCAGCTACTCGAATGACGAAGGCAATGGCAAATATGGCTTAGAGGAATTTTTTAATGATGAATTATTCGGAAAATACGGATCACTCAAGTCAGAAAAGGGCGGTCAAGGCAATGTCATTATCGTTAACGACCGCGAATATGTCCCGCCGGTAGACGGATCCGACTTAGTTTTGACGCTGGATCGCAATGTCGAATTCATCGCCTGCGAGAAACTCAAGGAAGCAGTCAAAAAGCATGGCGCCGAAGGGGGCTCAGTCATCGCTATCAATCCGAAGACCGGAGCAATCATCGCGATGTGTTCGATCCCTGATTTCAATCCGAATGATTATAAAGATGTGGCCGATATCAGCGTTTATAATAATCCAGCCTTGTTTAATCAATATGAACCGGGTTCGGTCTTCAAGACTGTGACCATGTCTATTGCTATTGATCAGGGGAAGGTTTCTCCCGCGACGACGTATAAGGATGAGGGACAGATTATGATTAATGGCTGGCCGAAGCCGATCAGAAATTCCGATTTCGCTACTAAGGGCGGGCACGGCGTCGTCGATATGAATTTTGTTTTAGAGAACTCTTTGAATACGGGCGCGATTTTCGCGATGCGTCAGGCCGGCCCTAAAGTCTTTGCCGATTATGTGAAAAATTATGGTTTCGGAGAAAAAACTGGTATTGAGCTGGAAGGAGAAGCGGCGGGCAGCATCGGCAATCTCTTGTCTAGTAAGGTCAGAGAGATAGATGCGGCTGTGACTTCCTTCGGTCAAGGCTTGTCTGTCACGCCGCTCCAGATGGTCATGTCTTATCAGGCTATAGCCAATAAGGGGGTACTGATGAAGCCGTATGTCGTTCAGGCGATCATTAGGGACGGCAAGAGAGAAGAGATGATCCCTAAGCAATTGCGCCAGGTCATTAGCGCCGAAACGGCGGCGACCATCTCGGCTATGCTCGTCAATGTCGTCGAGAATGGCCACTCTAAGCGCGCTTATATTGATGGCTATTATATCGGCGGCAAGACCGGCACGGCTCAAGTAGCCGTTAATGGCGGCTACAGCACCGATAAATATATCCATACCTTCGTCGGCATCGCGCCGATTAATAACCCGACTTTCGTTATGCTGACTAAGATAGATTCTCCTAAAGACGTGGAATTTGCCGAAGGCTCGGCTCTGCCACTCTGGACAGAGATAGCTGACTTCATGCTAAAGTATTATCAAGTTCCGAAGACTAGAAAATAATATGAGAAAGATATTGCAAGTGAAATTAAAAATATTAGCCCGGCTGATCCTGAAGAAGTATCAGCCTCTTATAATTGGCATCACCGGTTCCGTGGGCAAGACGAGCGCCAAGGAGGCGATTTTCGCGGTCTTAAAGGATCGGGAAGCGGTCGCTATGAGCCAGAAGAATTATAATAATGAGATTGGTTTGCCGCTTACTATCATCGGCGTCGAATCGGCTGGCCGGAATCTGTTCGGTTGGATAGGAATATTCTTCAAGGCTATGGAGCTCATTTTATTTAAAGATGAGAAATATCCGCGCGTGTTGGTCCTAGAGATGGGCGTCGATCGTCCGGGCGATATGGCTTATCTCACCGCTATCGCTCCGCCTAATATTGGCATCATCACCGCTATCAGCTATTCGCATCTGGAATATTTCGGCAGCCTTATGAACATTAAGAAAGAGAAACAAGTCTTGATCGAGAATCTCGATAATAAGGGTTTGGCGATTTTAAATTATGATAATGACGCGGCGCGAGAGATGGCCGAAGCTAGCAAGACAAAAGTTTTGACTTACGGCTTGAAAGCAGGCGCTGATCTTCAGGCGCAAGATATTGTTTATAATTTTACCAAGGGCAATTATGAATTGTCCGGCTTGAATTTCAAGATGAATCATCAGGGCTCGATTGTGCCGGTCTTCATGGATAATGTCATGTCGGAAACTGTCCTGTATGCGGCTTTAGCGGCGGCGGCCGTCGGCTTGTATTTCGGCATGAATCTCGTCGAGATTGCGGCGGCCTTGAAGGATTTTTCTTTGCCGCACGGACGCATGAATATCTTGCCGGGCATCAAGCATACTTTCATTATCGACGATACTTATAATTCTTCGCCGGAAGCGACGATTAGCGCCTTGGATATTCTCAGCCGTATCAAGATAGATTCGTCCGCTTCTAAATACGCGGTCTTAGGCGATATGCTGGAAATTGGGCATTATACTGAAGAGGGTCATCAGCTAGTTGGTCAAAAAGTCGTGAGTGGCGGCATCGATTATCTGATCGCGGTCGGTGAGAAGTCTCGCGATTCCATCAGGGCGGCGATAGCAGCCGGCCTGAGCAAAGATAATATTTTTCATTTCGATCATTCTCTAGAAGCTGGCGCTTTCTTGCAGGACAGGCTCAAGGCTGGCGATGTTATTCTCGTCAAAGGCTCGCAGGGCATGCGCATGGAAAGAGCGGTCAAAGAGATTATGGCTGAACCGGAACGTGCGCGCGAATTATTAGTGCGCCAAGGAGAGGAATGGGAAGAATAATATTCTAGAAAATAGAAAAGCCTCGATTTTTTCGAGGCTTTTTTGATTACGTTATTTAATCGGGTTTTCTTTGGGCTTATTCACCCAGACTTTCCTGATCCGATCGCAATAGCATTGATCAATAGCCGCTCTAGTGCTGCTATCGGTTATGCGAGCTAGTTCTCTCATTTCTCCGTCGGAAAGATAGCTGGGGTCTTCTTGATTGCGGCAGGATATTCTGCTTCCCAGGAATTTAGAATACCAAGCAGCCAGGAAAGGAGTTATGATTAAGCTGCCTCTGCCATGGACGTCAACCATCATGATGTAGAGATCCTTGCCTATCTCATAATATTTTGCTTGCCATTCAGCTTCTCTTCGCATATCTTCCTGGCGGCTGCCTGTCGGAATGGGCGGCTCTAATTTAAATAGCAGCCAGCCGAGATGATTGCACACTTCCGGACTTTCGATGATATCAGAGAGCTTGAAATTATTCTTGCTATGGCTATAGCGAAGGATCATTTTTCCCGCTTCTTCGATATCTCGAGTCTTGAGAATCCTATTTTTTACACTGCTTAATGTTTCCATTTTTTCAGATTTAAAGGTTTTAAGCTTCCAATTTTTCTGATGTCGGAATTATGAATTCTCTTTTAGAGTCTCTCTTACCCCTGCAGAAGGGGAAGAAATAGGCGGCTAATCCGGCACCGAGGCTGAGCCAGATGAATTGATAATAGCCTAGGCTTAAGAAGAAGATCGTACCGATCAGCAGGTTCATGCCTATAACTACGATGAATCCCAATCGAGTTCTTTTCTTGTTCTTTCTTTTGCTTAAGAATAAGAAGATTGAATTATAGTCATTGGCGAGCATAACGATCAAGCTGAACGTCGCGACTAGCACCATGATAAAGCTGTCTCGGGATTTGGCGAGTATCGTCCATGGTCCGAGAAAAGCTATCGCTACAATCAAGTAGAGGGTGGCCACTAGGGCTAGGCTGACTCGGCCGCAATTCCTGAAAACATTTCTCGTCTTTATTCCAACAATAAATAAAGCTAGAAACAAGGCGATATTTTCCCAGGGGAAGCGCGATTGTGATTTTTCAGTTTGATAGGCCCATATTTCGTGGCCGCTATAGTAGAGGGAAGTTTCTACTGATCGAATTATATTCTGAGTCAGCCAAGCATTATAACCTTGGTTATAGCTTCTCCGGTAGATTTTTTTCTGGCCGCTTTTCCAGATTTCGTAGGCATCTATGGATAGAGTTGAGCCGAAAGAAGTGATCGTTCCTTCTACTAGAGGGTCGATAATCTTGATCGTGTCCTTAACGATATAAACTTCGTCAAAATCGCGATTATTAATCTCATAAAAATGAATAGCACTAAAGCTTTCTTGGTGAAAAATGAAAGATTTATCTTTAGCGCTCGTCGGTCTTCCTTTCTCTAGCACCAGGAATTGATTACCGTATTTAACGACCAATCCTGGCTGGTCATGAATGCCTGCAGCCTGGCTGTAAGAGATTAACAGGACTAATCCTGAAAAAAGCATGATTTTTCTCATGGGGTAGCTGGGTTTTATTTGGTTAATATTTATTTTTTAAGTTACATAAATTCTTCTAAGTTTATAGTTTTTCTTGATTTTTGTCAACGGCTTGGTATACTGGAATCATGTCTATACTTATCTTGGGGGGCTGCGGCAATCTCGGCTCTCAGCTGACTAAATTATTTTCTGCCGACTATGAAACCGTCTCCTGGGATCGGGAGGATTTGGACGTGCTTGATTCCGTCGCTTTAGGCGCCAAAGTCAGGGAGCTTAAGCCGGAGCTCATCATTAATACCGTTGCCTATAACGCGGTAGATAAATGCGAGGATAAGGATGGTTTGGCCGCCGCTATGAAGCTTAATGTCGCCCTGCCAGAGGCTTTGGCCGAATTGGCTATGGAAATCGGCGCAACCTTAATCCATTATTCTTCCGATTATGTCTTTAGCGGCACAGAGCAGAAGCAGTCTTTTAATGAAGACGAGACGCCGAATCCGGTCAATAAATACGGCGAGAGTAAGTTTCAAGGTGAAAGGGAATTATTGCGCCGCGCCGGGCTAGGCCTGAATTATTACCTAATTAGAACTTCGAAGCTATTCGGACCGGCCGGAAGCAGTCCGAATGCCAAGCCGAGTTTTTTTGACATCATGTTGAATCTGGCTCAAGATAAGAAGGAACTCACGGTCGTAAATGAAGAATTAAGCTGCTTCACTTACACGTCCGATCTAGCGGCCGCGACTAGGCGCTTATGGGAATTGGAAGTCCCGTTCGGGATATATCATTTGATAAATGAAGGCCCGGCGACTTGGTATGAAGCGGCGACAGAGTTATTCCGCCAGAAGAAGATGAAAGTATTTTTACGCGCCGTGCGTAGCGAGAACCTGCTCCGCGCCGCCCGTCGTCCGAAATTCTCCGTGCTTCTGAATACCAGGGTCCATAAATTACGCAATTGGAAAGAAGCTTTAAAAGAATATCTGGAAGAAAAATAGATAAATCATATTTTTTCGCTTCACGTTAATTTAATATATAATGTAACATAAAAATTTATGCGAGGCATCATCCTCTCCGGCGGTTCCGGCACCAGGCTCAGACCGCTCACCAAGATCACTTCTAAGCAATTGCTGCCGATCTATAATCGGCCGATGATCTATTATCCGTTAAATACGCTCATCAAAGCGGGTATCAAGGAGATCCTGATCATCGTCGCTCCGGAACGCGCTGGCGATTATCTTAATCTGCTCGGTTCCGGCAAGGAATTCGGCGTTAAATTCACTTACGAGATCCAGGATCATCCCGAGGGCTTAGCCCAGGCTTTCATTATTGGTGAGAATTTTATTGACCAGGAAGATGTCGTGATGATTTTGGGCGATAATATTTTTGAAGATGACATCACCGAAGCCGTGAAGAGCTTCAAGGGCGGAGCGAAAGTTTTCGCTAAGAAGGTTTCTGATCCGGAGCGCTTCGGCGTGGTTAAGTTCGATGAGCACATGAAAGCGGAAAAGATCGTAGAAAAGCCGCAAGAATACTTGAGCGATTACGCCGTAACTGGCTTATATATCTATGACCATCGTATCGTCCAGGTCGCCAAAGAGATCAAGCCGAGCGCGCGCGGAGAATTAGAAATCGCCGATGTTAATAATTGGTTCTTGAAAAAAGACGAGCTTGAAGTCGCTATCATTGACGGAGAATGGCTGGATGCCGGAACTTTTGACAGTCTGCTCAAGGCCCAGAATTTTGCTAAAGAAAAACTAGTCGATAAGATGGTCATCTAAAATAACTTATGAAATTAGCCGTCGGTTTTTTAACTTATAATGAGGCGACCGCTAAATATCTGGGCGATTTTTTACCGAGCCTAGAGAGAGCTTTGGATTTTTTGTCGCCCGATGATTACCGGGTTTATGCCTTTGACAATAGCGATAAGGGTAACTTAGCTAATATCCGGAGATTGAAGCAGTCTGAGAATATTGTTTATTTCTGCCATGGCTATAATTTAGGATTTTCTCGAGCCTATAATTATCTGGTTAGAGAAGCGATAAAAAATAAGGCCGAATATTTTTTGGTCATCAATCCGGATACGCTCATTGAGCCGGAAGCGATTAAGAAGCTGGTGGCCGCTCTAGATAGTGACGGCTCGCTCGGTTCGGCCGCTCCGAAATTATTGCGCTGGGATTTCAGCAACCAGATAAAAACCAGTCTAGTCGATTCTCTCGGCCTAGTCTTAAAGTCTGGTCTGAGGTTTAGCGATTTGAAACAGGGAATCAAGGACGATGGAAAAAATATCTCTTATCCTATATTAGGCCCCTCGGGAGCTGCCGGCTTATTCCGTTTGAGCGCTATGGAAAAGATAGCCGAGAGCCGCCGGGAAGGCGGCAGCCAGTATTATGATGAACGCTTCTTTATGTATAAAGAAGATTGCGACTTAGCTTATCGTCTTTTCCTGGCAGGTTATTCTTCGAAGCTGATTCCTGAAGCTATCATCTATCATGATCGGACAGCCACCGTTTCCGGCCAGGGCATGAAAGGTTTTTGGCGTGATCGGCAGTCAAAAAGCCGGAAGATAAGAGCTTGGTCTTTCCGGAATCAGCATCTGATTTTTTTGAAACACTGGAAAAAACAGAACTTTGTCAATAAAATTATCATCTGCCTAGAAATATCAACTCTATTAATATTTTCTCTTATATTAGAGCAATTTCTTTTAAAAGAGTACTTTTGCGCATTAAAGCTTTATCGGGGGTTGACTAATATAAAATATTGTGATAAATTAGGGGAGAAATAAATATCAATTGTCGGTTTATTTTTTTTATATGGAAAATATGGAAAACTTATTAGAAAAAATGATCAAGGACAAGAAGACTGAAGAACTGACGCGCTTAGACGCCATCAGTATCGTCGATTCTTTGTTCTCAGAACTGCTTGATCGGGAAAAAGACATTTTATCCCGCCGCTTTGGATTAAAGGGAGATAAGGGTGAAACTCTGGAAAAGATTGGCAGCTTGCATAAATTAACTAGAGAGCGCGTCCGTCAGATCGAAGCGGCTAGCATCAAGAAGATCAAGAAATTGGAAAAACTGGAAGAATCCATCTCTTCTTTAAAAGAAGTTGTTGAAAGCCTATTGACTGAACACGGCGGGCTTATCAGACGCGATTATCTTTTAGATATTTTGACCGTTATTTCGTTCGAACTCAATGGTTCGACCGAAGCTAGCGTCGATACCGAAGCTAACCGCCAATCTTACCGCAATCATTTTAATTTCTTGATTTCTAAATTGATGAGCGACGACTTGGAACTCGTTGGAGATTCCGAGCAGTTCAACCCGTCTTTCAAGAAGAAGGACGCGGAAGTCGGCCACCTGGAAGAGCTGGCCACCGATCTCTTGAAGAAAGTAGACGGCCTGAAAAAAACTTTCACTACTGAAGAACTCTTGGATGTCCTAAAAAAACTGGATGCCTATAATAAGCATTCCGCTAAATTGACCAGCGGTTCCGCCGATATCACCAGTATTTTCAAGAGTCAGGTCTTCCCAGATAAGGCTGAAACTATCAATAGCAATAAGATCTTATATTCTCTCATGCAGGCTTTAAAGAATTTGGAGCAGAATAAATACGGAGAATGGGGCATCGCCGATTGGGGCGAGGTCAAACCTAAGACCGTTAATGATAAGATTTACCTGATTTTAAAGCATACTGGCAGCCCATTACATTTCACTGAGATTGCTAAGAAGATAAACGAGATGAAATTCGATAAGAAGACCGCGAACGCCGCGACCGTCCACAATGAACTGATTCTGGATGACCGTTATGTGCTTGTCAACCGCGGAACTTACGGCCTCAAGGAATGGCAGAAATAAGGTATTCTGAAGGCGTCCCGAACAATCAATAACCACTTATAAAATGAAACCCGTTTTTGCTGAAAACGGGTTTCATTTTTTATTCTAGATATGGTAAAATGCCTGTATAATCTTGTGATATGGATATAGTCATAAATACCAGCAGATTAGAACAATTTTTAAGCTTGCCCCCGGACGAGATGTTTTGGGTTTTTATGGGTAATTTCGGCTGGCTGATACTGGCTTTCATCTTCTTGTACGGGATCAGAGAAGTCTATCTTTTCTGGATACGGCAGCAATGGGAAAGGGATCATAAGAGCGTTCTTTTGGCCGTCGATATCCCGAAGGGCAATGAGCAATCGCCGAAAGCGGTCGAGAATATGTTCACTTATCTCGGCGGCGCTCATGGTTCGATCAATTTTTTCGAGAAATGGTTTGAGGGAAAATTTCAGAAGGCTTTCAGCTTCGAGATAGTGAGCCAAGAGGGTTACACGCAATTTCTCATCTATACGCCCTTAGAATTCCGCAATCTTGTCGAATCGGCGGTTTATTCGCAATATCCGGATGCGGAAATATCTGAAGTTGATGATTATGTAAATGACGTGCCGCATAAAGTTCCGGATGAGGAATATGATTTATGGGGGACGGAATTTATCCAAGCTAATGCCTGGCCTTATCCCATCAGGTGCTACCAGGAATTTGAACACCAGATGGGCCCGAGCGAGACTCAATTTAAGGATCCGATGGCGAGCTTGATGGATCTTTGCGGCTCTTTGCGCCAAGGAGAATATTTTTGGTTTCAGATTATCGTTATTCCGACAGGCTTCAGTTGGGTTAAGGATTCTGAGAAAGAAATCAATCGGATTTTAGGCAGGAAAGAAAAAGCCAAGCCCGGTCTCGCCGCTAAGGGCGTCGTCGCTCTTGGTGAAGCTAGCGAGATATTTTATCCGATCTGGGGAGATATCGGTCCAGCTAAGGAAGAGAAGGCGAAATCCATGATGGAATTATCTCCGGGAGAAAAGCGCAAGGTTGAAGGCATCCAGCTCAAGGCTGGCAAGCTCGGTTTTGAAGCCAAGATCCGCGCCGTTTATATTGCTAAGAAAGAAGTCATGAATAAGAGCAAGGTCGCTAACGGCCTGGTCGGATACATGAAGCAATTTTCATCTTTGGATCTGAATAATCTCAAGCCGGATGTGGATATGACTTTTACAAAGACGGTTTATTTTTTCCGTGAACCGCGCTTAATCGAGAAGAAGCGGAAGATATTGAATGCTTATATAAAACGTTCTGATAATCGGGGCCGCAGGCCGGGTTTGTATAATATCGAAGAGTTAGCGACTCTTTGGCATTTTCCGGTTGAAGCTAACGTCAAAGCAGCGATGATCCAGAAAGCTCCGGGCAGAAAAGCGGACGCTCCGGCGTCACTGCCGATCGCCGAAGAGAGGACGGTTGAGATTCCGGATATCTTTAACGAATCTTTCCGATTAGCTCCCAAGTTTGATTCTAAACCAGGAGTGCCGGATATGATTGAGAAGAAGGCGACCCCGCCGGCTAACTTGCCTTTCGTTTAATTCTAACCTCCATGAAAATAGGCATTGACGCCCGCTTCTATGGCCCGATAGGAAAAGGTTTGGGCCGCTATACGCAGGAAGTGGTTGATAATATTATCAAGATAACGAACGCCGCGGAAGGCGAAGCTTTTGAATATGTGATTTTTTTGAGCCCGGGAAACTTTGATGAATTCGACGCCGAGCGTTCGGGCGTGAGAAAGGTTAAGCTGGACTGTCCTTGGTATGGCTGGAAAGAGCAGCTCTTGATGCCGTTCTATCTTTGGCGGGAGAAGCTGGATCTCATCCATTTCCCTCATTTTAATGTGCCGATATTTACGCCGGGGAAATTCGTCGTCACTATCCATGATTTGATCTTGACTCATTTTCCGACCGTTCGGGCGACGACGCGCAGCCACTTTTTATATTATCTCAAGAATTTCGCTTATCGCCTCGTTATTTTCGCGGCGCTCAGCCGCGCCCGTAAAATCATTACGGTTTCCGAATTTACTAAGAAAGATATCGTCGATAAGTTCGGAGTCAGGCCGGGCAAGGTAGCCGTCACTTATGAAGGAGTAGCCAATTTAGCTAAAGGACGCGATTCTTTATTCGTCTCTAAGCTTGATAGCCGAGAGATTTTAGCGCAATATCATATTCCGCAGAATTTTTTGCTTTATGTCGGCAACGCTTATCCGCATAAGAATCTAGAAATATTACTTAAAGTCTTCAGCCGTCTATATGCCGAACATCCGGACTTGCGCTTGGTCTTGGTCGGGAAGCTGGATTATTTTTATGAACGGGTCAGGGAAACGGCACGAATCCTGAATTTGTGGCAGAAAGGGAATATTAATAGTCCGGTGATATTTCCCGGTTATGTTCCGGACGCGCAATTAGAAATATTATATGCGGAAGCGCGTGCTTACGTCTTCCCCTCGCTTTATGAGGGCTTCGGACTGCCGCCTCTGGAGGCAATGGCTAAAGGCTGTCCGGTTATCAGTTCCGATCGAGCTTCGCTTCCGGAGATTCTCGGAGTTGCTGCCGCCTATTTTAACCCGGAAGATGAAGTCGATATGATTCAGAAAATTAGAGAAGTACTGACTGACGAAGGATTGCGCGTCAACCTAATCGAGCAAGGGCTGAAACAGGCTAAGAAATATAATTGGTGGGAGTGCGCTCGCGAGACCTTGGAAGTTTATCGAGAAGCTTTGAAAAAATAAAAGTTCCCAATGGCTAATAGTCAGAAGATACAAGCGAATAATCAGAATTTAGATAGAGAACGTTTCTCTAATTTTGTCGTAGACTTGCGCCAGGTAGAGAAAAAAGCGGAAGCTGAATTGAAACGGGAGGTTAAAATCGAGGTCGGCCGAGGGATTGAGATACTCAAGAAAGAAATGAAAATAGTCAAGAAAAAATTTAAGACGCTTCCCGATTTATTAACCCCTAGCCATAAGCATCGTCCGGTTCTTGATCTGAAGGATATTATTTCTCATTTACGTTTTTTTAAGAAAAAGGGTCCGGTCTGGGTTACGGAGCTTCAAGCGCGCGAGGCGGCTTGGCAGAAAGCTTTGCGCCTTAAAATATCGCGCCTTCAAAGTTCTTCTCGTTTGAAGAGCGGTCGCGCCCATAAAGAAGGGAAGAAGATTAATGAAACGGAAGTCCCGGCGGCCTGGCATCGTTCTGTCTTATATTTTTCCTTAATCCTCTTTATTATTATTTTACCTTTTAAAATATTATCCGCGTTTGATATTCTTAATTTTAAAAATTTAGAGAAGAAAATAATCAGCCGTTCTGAGTCGGCCGTGAATAGCTTGATGGCGGCCGCTGATTCCGTTTCCAGGATGGATCTGAAGGGAGCAGACACTGATTTCCAAGCGGCCGGCGCTAATTTCCTGGAAGCGCAGAATGATTTAAATAAGATCAATGATTCTATTTTGGTTCTCGCTTCTTTTTCTAGCGACCCCAAGATAAAATTAGCCGCCGAGAGCAAGAAATTTTTAGCAGCCGGCGCATCAGCCGCTTCTTTAGGAAGGAATCTCGTGCTTGCGACGGACAGCTTATTCAGCGGCAACCAGAAAAATTTCAGCGTTTCTCTGGATAATTTTTTAGCCTACGGCAATCTGGCCGTAACCGACGCTAAGTCTTTGAAAAAAACGATAGCTAAGATAAATCCGGATAATCTGCCGGAAGCTTATCGGGCTAAGTTCGAATCTTTGAGCCAGCAGGCCGGATTATTGTCTAACAATCTTGATAATTTCGTCTCCGCCGGAGCCAAGCTCAAGGAAGTCTTGGGACTTAGCCGCGATAAGCGATATTTATTAGTCTTTCAGAATAACGCGGAGATGCGCGCGAGCGGCGGCTTCTTGGGCAGCTACGCGCTCGTCGATATCAAGGGCGGCCGGATCAGCAATCTCGAAGTTCCGGGCGGCGGTTCTTATGATACCGAAGGCGGCATGAAAGTCAGGGTGGTCGCGCCGGAGCCGCTTTGGCTAGTTAATCCCCTCTGGCATTTTTGGGACGCGAATTGGTGGCCAGATTGGCCGACAACGGCGAAGAATCTTACTTGGTTTTATGAAAAGAGCGGCGGACCAAGCGTTGACGGCGTTATTGGCGTGACGCCGACAGTTGTTGAGCGCTTGTTGGAAATCACTGGTCCGATTGATTTGCAAAAAGAATACGGCCTGACGATAGACGCGAATAATTTTTGGGAAACCGTCCAGAAGATTACGGAGCAGAAGAATCTGGCTAAGACTCATCCGGAGGCTATAATTGATATTCCCGCAACTTCGACAGTTATAAAATCCGGCCTGCCCTTAGAACAGGATTTGGAAAATAACATTGATAATAAGCCGAAGAAAATCATCGGCGATCTTATGGCAAAGATATTGGAAATTTTGCCACAGAAATTGAATCGGGAGAATCTGGTTAAGATAATTACTGTCTTCGAAGAGGACATGGCTGAAAAGCAGATTTTATTCTATTTCAACGATTCGGCGCTGCAAGCCGAGTTCGCGAATCGCAATTGGGCTGGAGCGGTGCGTCCGACTGATAAGGACTATTTAATGGTCGTCAATACGAATATCGCCGGTCAGAAATCCGATCGATTAATGAGCGAAAAGATAGATCTCGCTAGCGAAGTCGGTAGCGACGGCGGCCTTATTAATACCGTAACGATTACACGGACGCATACCGGCTTGAAGAATGAGGCGCTCACCGGCGTGCGCAACGTCGATTGGCTGCGCGTCTATGTGCCGCAAGGCAGCGAACTGATGACGGCGAGCGGCTTCGTCTCTCCAGAAGCGAAATATCTGCAGGAGAAGCCGGAAGCGGATTGGGAAAAGAATCCTTTATTAGCCGCGGAAGCGGCGGCGAAGACTGATAGCGCGACCGGCGTAAAGATATATGAAGAGAGCGGCAAGACCGTCTTCGCGAATTGGCTGATGGTCGATCCGGGGCAGACGGCGACTGTAGTGATAAGGTATCGCCTGCCTTTTAATATTTTTAGCAAAGAAGTCGATAATAGCTGGTTGAAACGCTTGAATGATTGGTTAAACACAGATACGCCCGATTTGCTGCCTTATTCGCTTTTGGTTCAGAAGCAGCCGGGATCGCGTCCGAGCGAATTTACGAGCCATTTGCGCTTGCCGGAAAATCTGACGGTTTTCTGGCGTTTTCCGGAAAACTTGGCCGGCAGCAGCGGCTGGGAAATAAATGCGTCCCTTGATGCTGATAAGTATTACTCTCTCCTTTTAGAAATAAATAAATAAATCTTAATTTATATAGTATGCCTGAAGAGAAAAAAATAAAAAGAATCCTGAAAGTCGGCCGAGATGAGGCATCCAGCCTGTCTTCATTCGTGGAACGGCCCGTGCCGACCGAAAAAGAAGTGGCCACTTTCGAACGCGTCGTCGGCCGCGAAGTGCGCGAAGCCGAGATAGACTCCAATCTTTCAGAGATATATCGCGACAAGAAAGGCGGGCATGTCGACGTCAAGAAAATGAATATTAAGAAGCGCCCGAATTTCTTCGTCAGGTTATTAAGAAAGCTACTGGTCCTCGCCCTGATCGGCGCGGCTGGTTATTTCGCTTACTCTTATTGGCTGTCTAACGGCAATGACGTGAACGGTTTGGATTTCAAAATCGCTGCACCGGAAAATATTTTAGCCGGAGAAGAGTTCTCTTATAAGGTGACTTACCATAATCCGACTAAATATATTTTGTCGCAGGCGCGCTTAGAGATTAAATACCCGGAGAATTTTGTCTTTGCTTCCGCTTCTGTCGCTCCTAATAGCGGCAATGGCGGTTGGGATATTCCTGATATGGATTCGGGAGCGACTAACTCGCTAACTATCACCGGTCGTCTCATTAATCAGCCGGATTCCGCCAACGTTATCGTCGGCTATCTGAGTTATAATCCAGGGACCTTATCTAGCCAATTCAAGAAAGAAGCTTCGGCCTCGACTATCGTTAATGGTCTAGGTTTTAATGTAGATCTGAGCTATTCCAATACCGCTTTCCTTAATCAGGACAACGAGATTACGCTCGTTTTGTCTGATGTCCAAAATAATTATCTCGGTGATTTCAATATTTCTTTTATGCTCCCGGTCGAAGCGAACGCGTCAGTCGTCACTTCCGAGAATGGTCAAGCGACAACTACGGCATCGTCTACTGCCGCCCTCGGCACTTCGACTAAGATAATCGTCTCTAAGGCTGGCGGCGCCAGCTGGCAGGTCAGCAATCTCCTGCAAGCGTCCGGCCGCCAAGAAGTGCCTTTGGCCTATAAGGTTAAACAGAAATCCGATAATTTAGAGATAAAGGTGAGATTGGAAAAGAAATTAGAAAACGGGGAGCCTTATGTTTTTTGGGAAAAATCTTTTAAGCCGGAATTAGTTTCGAGCGATTTAAATCTGACCATGATTCTGAACGGCTCGAAGAATGACGGCGCTCTGACTTTCGGCCAGCCGCTGAATTATTCTCTCACTTATTCTAATCATGGCAGCGCTGCTTATAAGGACGTCGTGATTATGGCCGCGCTGAATAGCGATTTCTTGAATTGGAATTCGCTCGTCGATGAAAAGAAAGGCGAGATCAGGAATAATATGATTATCTGGACTAAGAATGAGATTCCGGGACTGGCGGAAATTAAGCCGGGCGAAGAAGGCACAGTCGATTTCAACCTTAATCTGTCCGCTTTTAAGGATAGTGATCAGGGCAAGAATATGACCGTAATTTCT
This sequence comes from Patescibacteria group bacterium, assembly GCA_041661685.1. Taxonomy (GTDB): domain Bacteria; phylum Patescibacteriota; class Patescibacteriia; order Patescibacteriales; family UBA12465; genus UBA12465. Next base: position 332,935 of record JBAZTY010000001.1, on the reverse strand, counting down.
TATGGGCAATACAGCATGAATAATAAGGCGGTTAAGAATGACGAGAATAAGAGTAATACTATTACGAGTAAGATCAATAGCGACTTGTCATTAAGCGAGTCAATCCTTTATTTTAACAGCGATAATATGCCGGTTGGTTCCGGCCCTTTGCCGCCCAAGGTTGGAGAGAAAACTAGCGTTAAAGTCTTCTGGACAGTGAAGAATAATCTTCACGAGCTGACTGATGCGCGCGTGGTTCTGGCTCTGCCGAGCTATGTGGTTTGGGATAATAATAATACGACTAATGTCGGCAATATTTATTATGACAATGCGACGCGCCAAGTGATTTGGGAAATCGGCCGCTTGCCGGTTTCGGTGTATCGCGTAGATGCGGAATTCGGCATCAGCCTGACGCCGTCAGAGAGTGACCGTAACAAGATATTAGTACTATCTCCGGGCGCGACCGTCAGCGCGACTGATACGGAAACCAAGGAGACCATTGTTAAGAAGACTAGCCCCAAGACCACTAAGTTAGAAGATGATGATATCGCCGGCTTGAATAATTCCGGGCGAGTAGAATAATCGACAGAATAATAAATTATGTTCAGAATAACTAAGACAGCAAAATCGGGTTTGCGACGGGGAATATTAAAGACCGCTCATGGTTCTCTCAGCACGCCTTTTTATATGCCGGATGCGACGCGCGGTTTCGTCAAGCTGACTGATAATGCGGCGGTCGCGCGCACGCGGACGAAAGCGCTCGTCGTCAATACTTTTCATCTCTATCTCCAGCCTGGCTTAAAGATTATCGAGCGTGCCGGCGGCCTTCATGAATTCATGAATTGGTCCGGACCGCTTTTGTCGGACTCCGGCGGCTTTCAGGTCTTTTCGCTTATCCATAAGAATAAACAAATGGGCCAGATCACGGATGATAAGGTTATTTTCCGTTCGCCGCTCGACGGCTCAAAACATGAGCTTACTCCGGAAAAATCTATTCAGATCCAATTTACTCTCGGTACGGATATGATGGTCTGTCTGGATGATTGTCCGCCGAATGATTTCTCTCGGCCGGATTTAGAAAAAGCGGTCGAGCGCACTATCGCTTGGGCGAAGCGCTGTAAGATTGAATTTGAAAAACAGGTTAAGAAAAGAAAATTAAGCGGCGCTAAGCGTCCGCTCTTGTTCGCGGTCATCCAAGGCGGTGCGGAAATAGATCTGCGCGCGCATTGCGCCGAGGAATTAGTGAAGATTGGTTTTGACGGCTATGGCTTCGGCGCGCGTCCGGTCGATAAGGAAGGGAAGTTCTTAGGCGAAGTTTTGGCTGCGACCGCTGATTTTATTCCGAAAGAGGCCTTGCGTTTCGCGCTCGGTATCGGTACGCCGGAAGATATTTATCGCTGCGCTTTGATGGGCTGGGATATGTTTGATTGCGTTATTCCGACGCGCGAAGGTCGGCATGGAAAATTATTTTTTATGAAAAAGTTTCCGAAATATGAGAATGCTAATATTAATAACGCTAAATTTGCTGTTGATTTTAAGCCGATTAATAAGAGCAGCCGCTTATCAGAGTTGAAGCATAATTCTCGCGCCTATCTCCATCATCTCTTCCGATTAAACGAGCCGCTCGGGCATAAGCTGGCTAGCCTAAACAACCTAGAATTTTATCAAGAGTTTATCGTTAATTTATTTAATATTAAGGATAAGAAGTAGCGAGGCATTGGCAAAACCTTAATTTTCCCTTATACTACTTTAGTAATTATTAATTCTAAAGCTATGATGATGACTAAAATTATCGCCACTATCGGACCGAAATCTGAAGCTCCGGACAAGCTTTTAGCGCTGATTGAAGCTGGCGTGGATATTATCCGCATAAATTTCTCTCATGCCACCTATGAGCAGTATAAGCGGATCAAGAAATTGATTGATGATTTCAATAAGACATCCGAGCGCAAGATTAGGATATTGCTCGACCTTCAGGGTCCGCGCATCCGCGTCGGCCAGATGCCAGACGGCGGCATCGTTCTGGGGGACGGCGAGAAATATGATTTTACTTATTCGAAGCTGCCTTATAAGAGGGGTGGCGTGATTCCGATTGATAATGCCGATCTCTGCCGCGACATCAAGAAGACTCAGCCGCTGTATCTTTGCAACGGCGAGATAGAATTAATCGTCAAAGAGGTTAAGGGCAAAGTCATTAAGGCTGAAGTCTTGCATGGCGGCTTGCTCAGTTCTCGCAAAGGCATCAACGTGCCGCATACTAATATGAAGAAGGGCGGCTTGACCCCGAAGGATATTCAAGACTTGAAATTCGGCTTGAAAGTCGGAACTGATTTTGTCGGCTTGTCTTTCGTCCAGACCGCGAGCGATGTTTTGAAATTACGCCGTTTGATCGGCCAGCATAAGGAAGTGAAGATTGTCTCTAAGATTGAGCGCGCTATCGCGCTGAAAAATATCGATAAGATTATTATCGCTTCCGATGTCATCATGATTGCGCGCGGCGATCTCGGTATTGAGACGCCGATAGAGGAATTGCCGATAGTCCAGAAGAACCTTATCCGCCATGCTCATTGGCATCAGACGCCGGCCATCATCGCGACTCAAGTCATGACTTCCATGATCAAGAATCAGTCGCCGACTCGCGCCGAAATTTCCGATATCGCTAACGCCGTGCTTGATGGCGGCGACATCATCATGCTGTCCGACGAAACTGCTGTCGGCGATTATGGCTTAGAAGCTGTCAAGATGCTGAAAAAAGTGATTATCAGGACCGAACGCTATATTAATCGTGATTGTATCGTCTGCTAACCATATAAAAATATGAAAATCAAAGACATTAAGGCTTTAGAAATATTAGACTCTCGCGGCAATCCGACTGTTTCGGCGACCGTGATTTTGGATAATGGCGCGACCGGAACGGCGATGGTGCCGAGCGGCGCGTCGACCGGCAGCTATGAAGCGGTCGAACTGCGCGATGGCGACAAGAATCGCTATAACGGCCTCGGCGTCCTGACAGCCGTCAAGAATATCGAAACTAAGATTAAGCCGGCGCTCATCGGCCTGAACCCGGAAGATCAAGCGGAAATAGATAATATCATGATCAAGCTGGATGGCACGGAGAATAAAGCGAAGTTAGGCGCGAACGCGATTCTGGCGGTTTCAATGGCCACAGCGCGCGCGGCCGCTAATGGTTTGCATATTCCTTTATATGAATATTTGACTAAGATGAATCCTGACTTCAATGGCCAATATGAAATGCCGGTGCCGATGATGAATGTCTTAAACGGCGGCAAGCATGCGAATTGGGCGACTGATATCCAAGAATATATGATTCTGCCGATTGGCGCGAAGACTATCGCTGGTGCGGTCAGAATCTGCGCGGAAATATATCAAGCGCTTAAGAAAGTCTTGAAGGACCGCGGCTATAATATCACAGTCGGCGACGAAGGCGGTTTCGCTCCGGCGGTCGCGAGCAACGAGGAGACTTTTATTATTTTGGCGGACGCAGTCCGCGCGGCTGGATATACCGTAGGCGAAGATGTAGTTTTCGGTATTGATGCGGCCGCTACCGAATTTTATAAGGACGGAGCTTATAATTTGAAAAAAGAGAATAAGATCATGAGCGGCTCGGAATTGATTGATTTTTATAGCGACTTGCAGACTAAATATCCGATTTATTCTTTCGAAGACGTCTTTGCGGAAGACGATTGGGCGTCATTTCAGGAATTTACCGCCGCGAATAAGAATTTAGTTCAGGTCGTCGGCGATGATCTTTACGTAACGAACGTGAAAAGATTGGAAAAGGGCATCGCGGATAAGTCTTCTAATTCTATCTTGATTAAGCTTAATCAGATCGGCACCTTAACGGAGACCGTCAGCGCCATCTTATTAGCTCGTCAGAATAAAATGACGTCAGTCATTTCGCATCGCAGCGGCGAGACTGAAGACGCTTTTATCGCCGATCTTGTTGTTGCTCTCGGCGCCGGCCAGATCAAGACTGGCGCGCCGGCGCGCAGCGAGCGGACGGCTAAATATAACCGTCTGCTGGAGATCGAAGCGGAATTAGGGAAGAAGGCCGTTTACGCGCGTTTCCCATTCGCTGGAAAATAACTTTACCAATATTTAGCCGCCTCTCTTCGGGCGGCTTAAAATTATATGATGCAATTTATCTTTTTCGGAGTTTCCGTCATCGTGATTCTATTCGGGCACGCGGTCTTATGGTATTTTCTAACCAGACTCTTCCTTCTGACTTCCGTTCCTGCGCAGATAAGCGTTGCTATCATTATCTCGTTGCTTTTCGCGAGCGTAATTCTGTCTTCTTACCTCATCCATAAATGGGATAATCCCTTTACTCGCTGGTATTATATGTTTTCCGGATTCTGGATAGGACTGGGTCTCAATCTTCTCTTAATCGCGTTATTGATAGTAATAATCAAGCTTGTGTTCAATCTCTTCGGCTGGTATATTCCGGAAACATATTTTAAAATATTCTTCATCGCCGCCGGCCTGCTTATTTCGATCATCGGCGTCTACCGCGCGGTCGCGCCGCGCGTCGTTGAATATGAAGTGAAGATCAAGGATTTGCCGGATACTTGGAATAATAAGGTAGTCGTTCAGATTTCTGATATTCATCTCGGTCCGGTCTATCGTCAGAATTCCTTTTATCGCCTTTTAGCCAGAGTTAATGATCTGAAGCCGGAAGCAGTCTTCATCACTGGTGACCTGTTCGACGGCATGGAGTCGGATTTTTCTTGGCTGAATCACCCCCTTAATCTTTTAGAGGCGCCGAAAGGAGTCTATTACGGCTTCGGCAACCATGATTTATATCTCGGCTTTGATCGCGTTATCAGCCTGTTAAAGGGCAATAAAATTGAGATTCTCGATAATCGTCTAGAAACGATTGACGGCCTGCAGATTATCGGCATTAATTATTCTTTTGATAATGATTTTAATCTGGAAAAATCAATCTTAGATCAATCCGGCTATAGCGAAAAATTACCCAGCATCCTATTATTTCATGCGCCGAAGAATGTGCCGCTCGCCAAAAGCGCCGGCATCGATTTGCAGTTATCGGGCCATACTCACGACGGACAGCTCTGGCCGTTTAACTTCATAGCCAAATGGGCGCATCAGGGTTATAGCTATGGCTTCTTTCAAGAAGGCGATTTTAATCTCATCGTTTCTAGCGGCGTCGGTTCTTGGGGGCCGCCGATGCGCACAGCCGCCCGCAGTGAAATCGTCAAGATAATCCTTAAGAAAAAATAATCCTGCTTAAAGATAATAAGCAGACTAATCATATGAATCTAGAAAAATTGAACGACATCTTGAAGAACGAGCCGAAGTTTCGTTATGCCCAGATAAACAAAGCGCTCTGGCAGGACCATATTTCTTCTTGGGAAGAAGCGTCTAGTCTGCCGAAGGCTCTGCGTGAAACTCTGACAGCCGAATGTCCTTTGGAAATAAAAGCTGAGCTTTTCAAATCTTCGGGCGGACCGAAGAGCTTAAAAGCCCTGATCACTCTAGAAGACGGAGAAGTGATCGAGACCGTGCTTATCCGCCAGAAAGAAGCGCGTAATACGGTTTGTGTTTCGTCTCAAGTCGGCTGTCCTCTGGGCTGTACTTTTTGCGCGACCGGAATGAACGGTTTTAGCCGCAGCCTGACGGCCGAAGAGATAGTAATGCAAGTCGTGTATTGGGCACGTTATCTGAAGCAAGAAGGCAAGAACGAGAAGATTGATAATCTGGTCTTCATGGGCATGGGCGAGCCGTTCTTGAACTATAATGAATTTATCAAGGCTGTGAAATTCTTGAATAATCCGGAGACCTTCAATATCGGCGCGCGCCGCATTTCTGTCTCGACTGCCGGCATCACCGAGGGCATCAAGCGCCTGGCCGGCGAACAGCTGCAGATCAATCTGGCGATATCGCTCCACGCCGCTTTTGATTCCTTGCGCCAATCGCTGATGCCGATCGCCAAGAAATATTCGCTGCATGATATCTTTCGCGCCGTCGATAATTATATTACCAAGACCGGCCGCCGGGTCATGTTTGAATACCTGATGATCAAGAAGACGAACGATTCCGATAAGGACGCGCTGGAATTAGCCGCGCTCATGAAGAAACCTTTATACATGGTCAATCTTATTCCTTATAACGCCACGGGAAAATTCAAGCCGTCTGACCGCGAACGCGTCGATGCTTTCAAGAAGATTCTGGAAGATAACGGCGTGCCGGCGACTGTCCGCTTAAGTTTCGGCTCGGGCATCGATGCCGCCTGCGGCCAGCTGAAAGGGAAGATGAAGAAGAGATTGTAAGGTGATTATTAAGAAATGAAACCGGATTTTCCTTACATTATTAAGACCGTCCGCCGCTCCCGCCATCTGCGTTTAGCCGTGCATCATGACGGCCGGGTGGTCGTCACTAAGCCATATTTTTTAAGCAAAGCCTCGGCCGAGGCTTTTTTGATTTCTAAAACCGATTGGATAAAGGCGGTCCTGGAACGCTTTAAAAATATGCCGGCGCCTTTGGCGCGGCCACATGACCATGAAGATTATCTGCGTCATAAGCAGGTGGCACACGTCTTCGTTCTTAGGCGCTTAGAGCATTTTAATCGTTTTTATAATTTTAAATATCAGCGGATCAGTATCCGTGATCAGAAAACGCGCTGGGGCAGCTGTTCGCGCGGCGGCAATCTTAATTTTAGTTATCGCTTATTAGAGCTGTCTCCGGCCGCGGCCGATTACATTATCGTCCACGAGCTCTGCCACCTGAAAGAATTCAATCATTCGGCGCGCTTTTGGGAGCTCGTCACAAAGACTATTCCGGATTATGAAGCGCAGCGACGGGAGCTGAGGGGGAAAGTAGTCTAAATGGCTCTAAATCCTTTTTTTTGCTATAATATTCTTATAATTAATTTATTTTAATTTTATGTTTACTCTGCCTAAGTTGCCTTATGAGCTGACAGCTTTAGAGCCGCATGTATCTGACAAGACTTTAGAATTTCATTATGGCAAGCATCATCAGGCCTATATCGATAATCTCAATAAACTGATTACCGGGACAAATCTGGAGAAAGAGACTTTGGAAAATATTATCCTGGCCGCCGCGAATGATCCGGAGAAGGCAGGTATTTTCAATAATGCCGCTCAAGCTTATAACCATGATTTTTTCTGGAAAGGCTTGCGTCCGACCGGCGGTCTCATGGAGCCGGCGCCGGCATTATTAGAAGTGATTAATAAGAACTTCGGTTCCCTCGGAAATTTTTACGGCGAGTTCAAGAAGGCTGCGACTAGTGTGTTCGGCAGCGGCTGGGTCTGGCTGGCTAAGGACGGAGAGACTCTGAAAATAATGAAAACCGCGAACGCCGATACGCCCTTGGCGCATAAGCTTCAGCCGCTCTGGGTTCTTGATGTCTGGGAACATGCTTATTATTTGGATTATCAGAACCGCCGGGCCGATTTCATTGAAGCGGTTTTGTGCAATCTCATTAATTGGGAATTCGTCGCTGCTAATCTTTAATTATTAATAATCCTCTCTGACATATTATGTACAAGAATCCTTACGCTAAGCTGAAGCCGTCGAGCCGTCGGCCCTATACGGAAATATATCTCATTCGGCATTGCCACCCGGATTATACGCAGGAAAAAAAAGTGGGCGAATATAATATGCCTTTATCAAAGGTCGGCTTGAAGCAGCGAAAATATCTGACTGAAAAATTATTGACTTTGAAAATCGATAAGGTCTATGCGAGCAGCCTAGTCCGGGCCCAGGAGACCGCCGCGCTCTACTTAGAAAAAACTGGCAAGAAATTAAATATCGACGAACGGCTCGATGAGATCGATTGGAAAGACTGGTACCGCCTCAAATATTTCAACATGACGGAAAAGACGCGGGACAAGAAGCTGAAGCGCCACCAGGCCTTGGATAGGGAATTGGATAAATTACAGACGGTCGTTCGCCGCGCCGTTGCCGACCTCTTCCATCATAATCGCGGCCAGAAGCTGGCGATCTTCTCGCACGGAAATTTCATCCGCGCTCTCTTGACCGGGATATTGAACGCCGACGTCATCGGCTTCTTGTCTCTAGAAATATTTCAGGCTTCGGTCAGCAAGATCGTTATCGATCGCGACGGCTATATTAAGATCAGCTTCATTAATGACGCCGATCATCTGCCGGCGCCGCCGACTGAAGACTTGTATATAACTTTAGCCGATTAGGCCGAAAACTATTATGAAAATCATCGCCTCATCAAAAAGCATAAAGAAAATTTCCGGCGTAATCATGTTCCTGGCGAGTTTTATTTTTGCGACTTTTGTCTTCAATGGCATTCCGGTTTCAGCCGCGACTAATCTTAACGGCCGCATCTTGCTTCAAGTCGAAGCTCATGGCGAAGCCTGGTATGTTAATCCGGTTAACGGGTATCGCTATTATCTCGGCCGTCCTGATGATGCTTTTAACGTCATGCGCTCGCTCGGCTTAGGCATAACGAATGCCGACACGGCTAATTTTAAGGTTAATGGCGCACCTTTGCGTCTTTCGGGTCGCATCTTGCTCCAAGTCCAGGATAAGGGGCAGGCTTATTACGTGAATCCGCTCAATCGGAAATTATATTATCTCGGCCGGCCGACTGACGCCTTTAACGTCATGCGTTCGTTCGGTTTGGGAATCACGAACGCTGATCTGATTAAGATTAGAATCGCTTCGGTCGGCGGAACTTCTTCGACGTCCGGAACGCCCTCAATCGGAACGAGCGTCCCGGCGACGAGCACCAGCCTCGATACGCCCTTAGCCTTCAATTTTAAATATAAAACCAATAACTATACCGTTAATCAGAATTTTTCTTCTGCTCTTTATAATTCCTATCAGGCTTCGACTAAAGTCTATTCATATTCCGGCGCCACCGTTTCGGACGCATCTTTGCGCGAATCTTTCTATGGTTTATTCTTCAACGTTAAGTCAGGGGACACCTCTCTTAATGATTTGATCTATAAATTAAAGGCGACCGCGTTGAATAATAATTGGACAGATGACGAGACCCTGGAATTCACGCTCGCTCTCGTCCAGTTCATCCCTTACGACAGCGCCAAGCTGGAGGCAGGGAACAACCGTAATAATAATCCTTATTATCCTTACGAGACTCTGTATCTGGATAAGGGTGTTTGTTCTGATAAGACTTTTTTAGCCGTCGCCTTATTGCGCCGGCTCGGTTATGGCGTCGCTATTCTTGATTTTCCGACGGCGAATCATAGCGCCGTTGGCATCGCTTGCCCGACCGATCAATCTTTGAACGGCACCGGGTATTGCTATGGCGAGACCACGAATTATTTTCCGCTCGGCGTCGTGCCGCCTAGCCTTAGCTCCGGACAGGCGCAAGCCGGCACTGATGAATTCACCGGCCTTTTTGATGCGGCCCATCTCGGAGCCATGGAGGTATACCAGAAGACGAGCGGCCAGCTTTATTACGGAGTGGCTGCGACCCGCGCTAAAGTCGCCTCCTTGAAAGCGTCTAAAGACTATTTGAATTCTCAGAGCTCGGTTCTGGACGCTCAAGATGCCGCCCTGAAGACGCAAGAAGCGGAAGTCAGCGCCCTTAAGTCTCAGATGGACGCCTATTATGATAGCGGCCAGATATCCGAGTATAATGCGCTGGTAGCGACCTATAATGACCTGGTCAATAAGTATAATAGCGACTTGAGTGCCTACAAGGCGACGGTCAGCGATTATAATCAGAAAGTAAATGACTTTAATCAGGCGGTCAAAGATTTTTATCAAAAATAGGCTAATTTTAGCTAAATAATCTTAAATATTTCCGTTTAGCCCAAGCTTGACAATACTCTTTATTTACGATATCTTTATTACAGAGGTTTTAGGCCTTTGACCGCTTAGCGGTCTTTTATTAATTATCATGCTCCTATTGGCCGAATGGCCATTATTTTTCTTCCCTTGAAGAAACAAGGGTGAATGGAGCAGATGTAACGGGCTACGGCCCAACAAAAAGAAAAAATATGTCTAACCTACCAAAGATCGAGGACATGCTTAAAGCTGGCATGCACTTCGGCCATCGGACTAACCGCTGGCACCCGAAGATGAAGCAATTCATCTTTACTTCTAAGAACGGCGTCTACATCATCGACCTAAAGAAGACGCAGGAAAAATTAGGAGAAGCAAGCGAATTCATAACCAAGCTCGTGGCCGAGGGCAAGAACATCTTGTTCGTCGGCACTAAGAGTCAGGTTTCCGCGCCGCTCAAGAAAATGGCGGAAGAGACCGGCCAGTCTTATGTCGTCGGCAAATGGCTCGGCGGCTATTTGACTAACTTCCCGATTGTCAAGAAATCTGTGAAGAAATATCTGGATCTGATTGAAAAAAGGGAAGCGGGCAAATTAGATAAATATACTAAGAAGGAACGTTTGAACTTCGACCGCGAAATCAAGAAGCTGGAAGTCCGCGTTGGCGGCTTAGCGGCTCTCTCCAAGCTTCCGGACGCTTTGTTCGTCTGGGACATCAAGGAGGAAGAGACGGCCGTCAAAGAAGCGCAGCAGAAAAATATCCCGATCATCGCTATCTGCGACACTAACGTCAATCCGGAACAGGTTAATTATCCGATTCCAGCCAATGACGACTCCACTAAGACCATTAAATTATTATTGGAAACAATCAAGAGCGCTATCTTAGAAGGAAAAAAGAGTCTCAAGTAAATCAAGTTATAAATTATAAACAAGATCGCGGTCTCAATCGCGATCCACTTAACAATATGGAACTCATCAAACAATTACGCGAAATGACCGGCGCCGGCATGGTTGACTGTAAGAAGGCGCTCGACGAAGCGGGTAATGATATTAATAAAGCGGTCGAAATCCTGCGCAAGAAGGGAATCTCTAAGGCGGCTAAGCGCACTGACCGTGAAGCGAATGAGGGCGTCGTTAAAGTCGCGGTGAATGACGCCAAGACCGAAGCGTATATCCTGCAGCTCAGTTCCGAAACCGATTTCGTCTCTCGCAATGAGAAGTTTCAGGCTTTAGCCGATGAGATAATGAACGTTATCAAGAAGGATAAGCCGGCTACTTTGGAAGCTCTTTTAGCTTTGCCTGTTAACGGCGCTACCGTTGAAGAGCATATCGGCAGCCTGAGTGGCACGATCGGCGAAAAGATGAGCGTCAAGCGCTTTGAGATAATCAGCGGCGCTTCGGTCGCTTCTTATTCTCACTTAGGCGGACGCATCGGCGTCCTCGTCGCCTTAGATCAGGCCGGAAAGGAAACTTTAGCGGCTGATATCGCGATGCATATCGCGGCCTCTAATCCTAAATATATCCTGCCGTCTGAAGTCGCAGTCGAAGAGATGGCTAAGGAGAAAGAAATTTATAAGGAATTATTGATTAAGGAAGGCAAACCGGAAAATATGGTTGATAAGATCGTCGAAGGCAAGATGGGTAAATATTATTCCGAAGTCTGCCTGGTTGAACAGGAATATATCAAGGACGATAAGAAAAAGATCAAAGATATCTGCGGCGGAGTCAATGTCCTGAAGTTCGTCCGCTACTCTCTCTAAATTTAAGCTAATTCAGTTTAAGCCCCTCTAGCTAGGGGCTTAATGCTATTTAACCATTCAATCCCATGTTAATAGCTCAAGTACAATTCGCTCCTTGGGACAAGGTCTATAATTTTTCTACTGGCGGACTGGAACTTTCGTCCGGCGATTACGTTATCGTCAAGACTGAGCTTGGCACCGAACTCGGTAAGATTGTGAAGATGCTCAAGGACGAAGTCGTCGGAAAAGAAGGCCGCGAGATTAAGCCGATTCTGCGCAAAGCCGACTATGACGATATCACTAAGCTGCCTAGTCCGGAACGGAAAGAGGAAGTCATGGAATTCTGTCGCGAGATGATTGCTAGGCATGACCTGCCGATGAAGCTGGTCGATGTCCATTTCGCTTATGAGAATAACCGCTATAATTTCGCTTTTATCTCTGATAGCCGCGTCGATTTCCGCGAACTCGTGAAGGACTTAGCCGGACGCTTTAGCGCTAATATCCGCTTGACTCAGATTGGTACGCGCGATGAGGCGAAGATTACTGGTGATTGCGGACCCTGCGGACGCGGACTCTGTTGCCGCGGCTTCTTGGATGAATTTTCTTCGATAACTTCCGAGATGGCTGAAGCGCAGCAAGTCGTGCATCGCGGCAGCGAAAGGATCTCCGGCATGTGTGGCCGCTTGATGTGCTGCTTAGCTTATGAATATGAAGGCTATAAGGAAATGGCCGGCCATTTGCCGCCTATCGGCACAAAAGTAAATGTGGATGGCGCGCGCGGCGTCGTTATCGGCCAGCACATTTTGAAGCAGACGGTCGATGTCCGGATTGCTGGCGAGAAAGAAGGCGATCGGGATACAATCATTTCCGTCGATATCAACCGCCACAAGAAAAAAGATTGTATTGATTGCCAGAAACATAAATAAAATATAGGTTTCTATAATAAAAAACTGCCGTGAAAGGGGCAGTTTTTTGTTTCTGGCGTTTCTTTGACGACATTATCTTTATTTTAACCTTTTTCCTAAATATGCTATAATTCATTAATAAATAATTAATTATAATTTTATGAAAAAGGTAAACGTCGCCATCAACGGGTTTGGCCGCATCGGCCGGGCCGCCCTGAAAGTCATCTGGATGCGTTTCCCGAATATGCATGTCGTGGCTATCAATGACTTGACCGACGCCGCGACCTTAGCGCATCTCTTGGCTCATGATTCCTGCTACGGCTCAACCAATCAGAAAATCTCCGCCACTAAGGACGCTATCGTCGTGAACGGCCATAAGATTCCGGTTCTAGCTGTCAAAGATCCGAGCGAACTTCCTTGGGAAGAATTTAAAGTCGATATCGTTCTGGAATGCACTGGACGCTTTACGAATAAGGAAAGCTTGAGTGCGCATCTTAAGGCCGGCGCCAAGAAAGTAATCCTGTCCGCCCCAGCGAAGAAGGGCGGCGTCAAGGTGATAGTGCCGGGCGTGAACATGGATAAGGTTACTAAAAAGGATGATATCTTATCCTGCGCATCGTGCACGACGAATTGCTTGGCTCCGTCCACTAAAGTCATTAAGGAAAATTTCGGCATCAAGAAAGCACTCATGACAACCGTCCATTCTTATACGGCTGATCAGAATCTGGTCGATGGTCCGCATAAGGACTTGAGAAGAGCGCGCGCGGCCGCGATCAATATCATCCCGACGACGACTGGCGCGGCTATTTCCACGACCGAAACTATTCCGTCCCTAGTGGGTAAGTTCGACGGTTTAGCCGTCCGCGTTCCGACTCCAGTCGGCTCTTTATGCGACACGGTTTATCTGCTAGGCAAAAAAACGACAGTCGAAAAAGTGAATCGTGCTTTCATTAAAGCGGCGAATGGCAAGATGCGCGGCATCATCCAAGCTTCCGATGAGGAATTAGTCTCGACAGATATCATCGGTAATTCCCATAGCTCAATCATCGACATGAAGAATACAAGAATCGTGGACGGCGACTTGCTTAAAGTCATCTCCTGGTATGATAACGAATGGGGCTATTCCAATCGTTTCGTGGAGTTAGCGGATTATGTAAAGAAATTTATAAAATAATATTAATAATATGAAACTAGATAATAAAGTCGCTATCGTCACCGGCGCCTCTAGCGGCATCGGTCTAGCTATCGCCAATCTCTTCTCGTCTGAGGGCGCAAAAGTCGTCTATTCGGACGTGAATGCTCCGGTTATGGAATTAGACCCGGCTAAAGCTCTATTTGTAAAATGCGATGTTGCTAATTCAAAAGAGGTCGACGCGCTCGTTAAAACGGCGGTAGATAAGTTCGGCCACTTGGATATCATGGTTAATAATGCCGGTATTGGCGGCCTGGGCGGAATTCTTGAGGTAACGGATGCGGACTGGGAAAAGATTTTGAAGATAAATCTTTTCGGCGTTATGTATGGCGCACGCGCCGCCGCTAATGCTATGAAAGCGGCTGGCATCAAAGGCAATATTATTAATATGAGCTCTATTCTTGGATCTGTCGGTATGGCCTCGACTATCGCTTATTCAGCAACTAAGGGCGGAGTAGTGCAGCTGACTCACGCGGGCGCTTTAGACTTAGCGCCTTTGGGAATCCGTATAAACGCTATTGCTCCTGGATTCATCGCTACTAATATGACTAAAGGAGTCCTGGCTGATGAAGGATTTAACAATATGATTAAAGCCAGCACGCCTTTAGGACATGTCGGAGAACCGAATGATATTGCTCAAGCCGCTTTATACTTAGCGAGTGATGATGCTAAATATGTGACTGGCACTATCATCTATGTCGATGGTGGCTGGACAGCGAGATAGGAAATAATATTTTTCATGCCTAGAACAGACATTCTAAAAAAAATGGCCTCGGCTGGACTAGTCGGTCGCGGCGGCGCTTCTTTCCCGACTGCCCAGAAATGGGCAGCGGTGGGTGATGCTCTAAAAACTAAAAAACTCGGCTATATTATCGTTAATGGCGCCGAAGGCGAGCCGGGCGTGAAGAAAGACGGCTATATCATCGCCAATTACCCAGAAGAAGTCTTAAACGGCGTCTACGAAGCTGATAAATTCCTGGGGTCGGCTAAGATCAAGCGGATTTATTTTTTTCTGAATCATGAGTATTATCAGAAATATGGCGCCGGGCTTAAGAAAGTTCTCGCGACTAAGAGATATGGCGCTCTCGCTAAAAAATTAGAATTTTTCTTAAAGCCGGAAAGTCTGACTTATATCGGCGGCGAAGAGACAGTACTCTTGAATCTGATTGAAGGGAAGCGGATCCAGCCGCGTCTAAAACCGCCCTATCCGACGACGAACGGTTTGCATAATCACCCGACGCTCGTCAATAACACGGAAACTTTTTATAATGTCAGCCGGTTAGCGCGCGATAACTATGAAGAGGATCGTTTTTATACTATCACTGGCGGGGTTAAGCGCCCCGGCGTCCATAAATTGCCAATCAATCTTACTATAGAAGAAATTTTGAAGCGGACGGGTAATTATCCAGCTTGGCCTTTCTTTATCCAGACTGGCGGCGAAGCGAGCGGAGAAGTTTTTAACTCCGGCCAACTTGATCGACCGGTCGAGGGCACGGGTTCGATTATGATTTATCATGCTGAAGAGACTGATCGGCGAAAACTCTTAAAATATTGGTTGAAATTTTATCATGAACAGAGCTGCGGCCAATGCGTTCCTTGCCGCGAGGGTACTTATCGCTTATGGGAACTTATTAACAAGAAAGAGATCGATTATAAGCTATTCTGGGAAATAGTTTCGAGCTTGGAAGAGACCAGTTTCTGTGCGCTGGGATCTTCGTTGCCGATTCCGTTAAAAAGTTATTTTAATAATATAGTTAAGATAGTTAAGAAATAATTTAAACAATATGGACAAAGAAAAAAAGATCAAGCTCGTGCCGGTTTTCGACACTTTTGAAATCGCGCTGAAAACCTGGTGGAAGAATCTTAAGAAGATAGTGCTTATCTATCTTTGGGGATTATTGTATGCGCTTATTCCGATGGCGGTTATCGCTATCTTGCTCGGCGTCAATTATTGGCTCGGCGATAGCGTTGGCCTCGGTTTCCGAATCGCGACCGTCATTATTTCCGTTCTCGGTTTTTTTACGGCGCTGTATTTCTTTATCCGTTCTTATATCGGTATCTTCTTGCTCGTCAAGAACGATTATGCCGGCCATGAAAAGAAGCTGTTCAAAGAGACTCGTCAGTATTTCTGGCCCTATGTTAGTCTGGTTATCTTGACTTGCGTCTTCGTGCTCCTTTGGACCTTACTGCTTATAATTCCGGGCATCATCTATTCCGTGCTTTATAGTTTTGCTTGCTATGCCTTATTCTTCGAGGATAAGCGAGGCCTGGCCGCTATCCGCCGCAGCGTTCAGCTCGTTTCCGGATATTTCTGGCCGGTGTTCGGACGCTTCATCTTTGTCGGCGTCATTGTCTGGGTCTTCTCATTATTAATATCCCTGCCGCTATCCTTTGCTGAAAAAGGCAGCTTATTTAATTCTATCTGGGGCGCTATCGTCCAAGTCGCGAGCCTCTTAATTGGTCCGATAGTCCTGGTCTATACCTATAGCATCTATAAGGAATTAGTGAAGATAAAAAAATAATGACTCTCATGACTTTGAAGATAAATAACAAAGTCGTCGCGGCTAAAACTGGCCAGACGATATTAGAGATCGCGCGCGAGTACGGAATAAAAATTCCGTCTTTGTGTTATCATCCTGATTTGGATGTGAAAGCTAATTGCCGCGTCTGCGTCGTCGAAATTAAGGGCCGCGATAAGCTCGCGACTGCTTGTTCGACCGAAGCTAAAGCTGGCATGGAAATATGGACTGATAGTCCGCGAGTGAAAAAAGCGCGCGCTATCAATCTAGAATTAGTCTTAGCTGAACATACGAAAAAATGCGCTGACTGTATTGCTTTTCCTGATTGTGAATTATTGCGATTAGCCCGGGTTTATAAAGTGAAAAGCGATCGTTTAGTTCCGCGTAAGCATGGCCGTAAGACTTATCGTTTCGCTAATGCCGTCGAGATCGACGGTGAACAATGCATTGATTGCGATAATTGCGTCTCCGCTTGCCATAACCAAGGCATCGATTATTTGAAGATGGCCGGTGTTGGAGCTGCTCAGGAGATCGTGCCGGATAAGGATAATAATAGCGCTTGCATTTATTGCGGCCAATGTGCTTTGCATTGTCCAGCCGCGTCCGCACAGGAACAGAGCGCTTGGCCGGCCGTGGAAAAGGCGATCAAGGATAAGAAGAAGATAGTCGTCGCTCAATTCGCGCCGTCTATCCGTGTCAGTATCGGAGAGGAATTCGGTTTGCCTTATGGTGTTAACTGTGAAGGATTGATTTATACCGCCTTGAAGAAATTAGGTTTTAATAGTGTTGTCGATGTGAATTTCGGCGCTGATATTACGACTCTGACCGAGGCGGAAGAACTAGTGGAACGCATGAAGGATAAGAACGCAATCTGGCCGATGATGAGTTCATGCTGCCCCTCTTGGGTCGCTTATGCCGAATATTATCATCCGGAATTATTGCCGCATCTAACGATGGCGCGTTCGCCGCAGATTCATCTGGCCGGCGCCGTGAAAACTTATTGGGCCGAGAAGAAAGGGATTGATCCAAAGAATATCGTTCTCGTTTCTATTATGCCTTGCACCTCTAAAAAATATGAAGCGGCGCGTCCGGAGTTGAGTTTGAACGGCCGGCCGCTCGTTGACTATGTTCTAACGACAAGAGAGTTGGCTTATTTGATTAAAAAGAATAAGATTGATTTTAAGAAGTTAACGCCCTCAGACGGCGATAAGCTCTTTAATCATGGCAGCGGCGCGGCGGCTATCTATGGCGCGTCCGGCGGCGTGATGGAGTCGGCTCTTAGAAGCGCGGCCTCTCTCGCTTGCGCCGACAAGAAAGGATCTAAAGCCAAGCAGAGTCCTATCTGTACTGAACGTTTGGAATTCAAAGATGTCCGCGGCTTAGCTGGTTTTAAGGAAGCGATTGTCGCTATCGGCGACAAACGGATTAGGGTCGGTATCGTTAATGGTATTGCCAATCTTCACAAAGTCTTGCCAAAACTCAAAAAATATCATTGTATAGAAGTGATGGCTTGTCCTGGAGGCTGCATCGGCGGCGGCGGCCAGCCTATCCCGACGACGGCGGCCATTAGACAAAAACGTTTGAATGGTCTATACAGTATTGATAAGAGCAGAGCGATCAGACGCGCGCATGAGAATAAGGCGGCGGTCGAATATTATGAATGGGCCAAGAAGCACGGCTTAAGCGCTAAAGTACTGCACACTAAATTCCAGAAGACGGACGGTTCAATCTTAACGACTGTCAAGAATTAATTTTTATTATGAATATTCCAGTTTACATAAAAGATATCGTCAAAGCTTTACAGGCCTCGGGTTATGAGGCCTATATTGTGGGCGGCTGCGTGCGCGACGTCTTGATGAATAAAGAACCGAAAGATTGGGATATCACGACTAATGCCTTGCCCGAGGAAATTCAAAAAGTATTCGCGGATGCGAGATATGAAAATGTCTTTGGTACTGTGCTTTTGCCGATCCGGACTGAGCCGGAAGAAGGAGCTAGCAAGGGACAATTGCAGGATGTCGTCGAGATCACGACTTATCGGAGCGAACAAGGTTATTCCGATCGCCGCCATCCCGATATCGTCCGTTTTGAAAAAGAATTGGATAAGGATTTGGAGCGCCGCGATTTTACTATTAATGCCTTAGCTCTTAATCCCAGTGAGCCGGATAAGATCATCGATCTCTTCGGCGGCGAAAAAGATATCAAGAAAAAAATCATCCGCGCCGTCGGGCAGCCCGAGGATCGTTTTAAGGAAGACGCTTTGCGCATGATGCGGGCTGTCCGGTTTAGTTCTCAGCTCGGTTTTGAATTGGAGCCGAAGACTCAGCGGGGAATAACTAAATTAGCCGGCAGTTTGAAATTTGTATCGGGGGAAAGGATTCGTGATGAGCTCGTGAAGATTCTGTCGTCCGATCGTCCGTCTGAGGGAATTATGCTGCTTCAGGATTGCAAGCTTTTGCAATATATCTTGCCGGAACTGGAAGCCGGTGTCGGCGTGAAGCAAGACCGCCATCATACGACTTCGGTTTTCGTTCATAATATTTCCTCTCTGAAGCATTGCCCGAATAAGGAATGGCCGGTGCGCTTAGCCGCCTTATTCCACGATATCGCTAAGCCGAAGACGCGCAAGATTATCAAAGGCATCGCTACTTTCTATAATCATGAATACTTGGGCGCGAAGATGACGGAGAAAATTATGAACCGCTTGAAATTCTCGACGGAAGACCGGACGCGGGTGGTTAATCTGGTCAAGAATCACATGTTTTATTATAATGTCGGAGAGGTGACTGCCGCTTCGGTCCGTCGCCTGATCGTGAAGGTTGGCCGGGAGAATCTTAAAGACCTTATTGATCTGCGCGTCGCCGATCGCCTCGGTTCGGGCACGCCTAAGGCCATGCCCTATAAGCTGCGCCACCTAGAGTATATGCTCGAGAAGGTCCAGAACGATCCGGTCTCAGTTAAGATGCTGAAGATTAATGGCGACGGGTTGATGCGTATCTTAAATATTCCTCCCGGGCCGAAGATTGGGGCGATTCTCGACGTACTATTAGGCGAAGTCCTCGAAGACCCGGAATTGAATACCGAAGATAGCTTGGAGGCGCAGGCGCGGAAATTAGCGGATATGGACTTGGAAGAATTGCGAAGCCGCGCTAAGGAGATGATTGAAGAAAAGCGCCAGGAAGAAGATAAAGAGATTAAAAAACATTATAAAGTTTAATTAAAATATGAGTATGAAAAAAATCATGTTCGCGGCCATGTTGCTTGTGGCCGCGTTAAGCGTTTCCGCCTGCGCTAATAGCGATAATAAGGCGACGGATAATATCAATATTAATAATTCAGCGGCGATAACTGACGCTTCGAGTAAAAGCGCCATCGACTCGTCCGCACCGGCAACTAATACTATCGTTACTCCGGCTCAGACCGAGGGAACGACAGCGCCGGTTGAAACTAATACCAGTATGAAAACCTTAGAAGGCCAGGAAGATTTGTTCGCGCAATATTCTCAGGCGCTCATCAAGACTAATTACGGTAATATCACCGTCAAGTTTTATGGCGCTGATTCGCCTAAGACGGTTAATAATTTCTTGAATCTCGCTCAGAAAGATTTTTATAATGGCACGAAATTCCATCGCGTCATCAAAGATTTTATGATTCAGGGCGGTGATCCTTCGAGTAAAGGAACCGATGCTAGTCTTTGGGGAACGGGCGGACCGGGCTATAAGTTTGATGATGAGTTCAATGCCCATAAGCTAGTAGCGGGCAGTTTGGCTATGGCTAATGCCGGTCCGGGCACGAATGGTTCGCAGTTTTTTATCGTGACGGCTGCGGCTACTCCGTGGCTTGACGGGCATCATACTAATTTCGGCGAAGTCGTCGCAGGCCTGGACGTCGTTAAGAAGATTGGAGCCACTGAGACCGGAGACGCCGATCGGCCGGTTAAGGATGTTATTGTTAATTCTATCGAGTTGTTGAAATAAATTTTTGGTCAATAAGAGAGAAAAATAAAAAAGCTATCCGATCGGGATAGCTTTTTGAAACTGTAACCTTGGCGTCGCCTATTTTTTTAGGATTCTCGTGAAACTCCTGAAGCTAGGACGGTCATCGGTTTTTCTGAAAGGACCTATGCCGCCAGTTTCGGTGTTGATCCATATGCCCAATTCTTTGCATCCTTCAGTGATGACATAATTGCCGTTATAAGCAAAGAAGGGACCGCTTAGGCCGGAAAATAAAGAGAGCGAAATAATCTCGTTAAAATCAGCTTCGTATCCAGAAAAATTATTTATATCGACGCGGAATAATTTGCGGACTCCGATAATATAATACGGCTGATCGGAGATGATTTTTCCGTCGTATTCTTTTTCATCGGCAACGAGATCGACGCCATGTTTGGCGTGGAAGATTTCCTTTACTAATCCCATGTAGGGCTTCGGCAATACTGGCAAGAAAGGGAAATGGCAGCGGCAAGCCGATTCTTGAGAAAGACCCAATACTTCAGTCTTCAGGTCTTCAAGCTCCCAGATCGTTTCTTCTGGGCACCCATAACTAACTAAATTTTTTAGCTGGTCATCATAGATTTTTTCTAGTGAACAACGAATCTGTGTCATCCTTATGGTTTTTTTAAGTTTTTATAAAGGACTAAGATTATGATTAAAAACTACCATTCATGGCTAGTATTGTCAATTATTTTAATTGGACATAAGTCAAATACTGTGGTATAGTAAAAATTCATAAAAAACCTATAAAATTAAGATAAATCATTCATATGCAAGTATATTTAGATAATGCCGCTACCACTCGGCTAGACGAGCGGGTTCTGGCTAAAATGAAGCCTTATTTGACAACTAAATACGCCAATCCTTCATCTATCCATCTTCCCGGGCAAGAGGCCTTTTTAGACCTGTCTAAGGCGCGTCAGGCGGTCGCTAAGCTTATTGGCGGGGAAGCGGAGGGTGTTATTTTTACCGCCAGCGCGACCGAGGCTAATAATTTTATCATTAAGGGCGTGGCTCGAGCCAATAGGACTGAAAAGAAGAATAAGATCATCGTCTCCGCTATCGAGCACCCGTGCGTGCGCGAGTCGGCTTTAGAATTAGAGAGGGAAGGCTTCAAAGTCGAATTCATCCCGGCTGATTCTGAGGGTATCATTTCTCCGGACGCTTTAGAGAAATTAATCGATGACTCTACTATTCTAGTTTCTGTCATGGCCGTCAATAATGAAATCGGTACTATTCAAGATATCGCCGCTTTAGCCGAGATCGCTCATAAGCACGGCGCTTATTTCCATAGCGACGCGGTCCAGGCAGTTCCATATCTGAAGCTCGACGTCAAAAAGATGGGTCTTGATTTTATGACTTTGTCGGCGCATAAGTTCTACGGCCCCAAGGGTGTGGGCTTAGCTTATATAAATCGCAAAGTGAAGATTCGTCCGCTTATCGTCGGCGGCGGGCAGGAAGACGGCTATCGCTCCGGTACCTATAATCTCCCCGGAATTATCGGTCTCGCGGCCGCTTTAGAACTAGCTTACAAGGAAAGAACGGCTTATCTGAACAAAGTGACGGCTCTGCGCGATTATTTTTGGAAGAGCATCAAGAAAGAGGTTCCGGAAGTGAAGTTGAACGGCAGCCTGACGAAGCGCGTTCCGGCCAATCTTAATATCATGTTCGGCTATATCGAAGGGGAGGCTATCCTAATCGACCTGTCTTTCAAGGGCATCCATGTTTCGACCGGTTCGGCTTGTTCGGCGACTAACCTGAAATCCTCTCATGTCTTGCGCGCCATCGGCTTAGAAAAGAATTTCTTGAACAGTAATATCCGCTTTTCTTTCGGACGGTATAATACGAAGGCGGAGATAGACTACACGATCAAGCGCTTGAAAGCAACATTTAAGAGACTGAGGAGTTTTTCCCCAGTTGTTTAGATTTATCTTAGAAATATTTAGATTTCATAAAAATAGGCCTAATAAGCCTATTTTGTTTGTTGACAAATAGTTATAAATATACTAATATATCATCATTCCTAAAGCTTGGAATTATGGGGTAAAGATAAATATCCTGAATGGCAAGTAGCAAGGCGCAAGCCAATCCGTTTTTCAGTAGCGATTTACTGGATACAGGCAAGTACTTTAAAAATATGTTAATTATCCAAGATTCGATCAACCATTTTGGTTGGCTGCAGGCAATCCAAGTAATTGGATTTGTGGCTTCCTTTACATTAGTAGTTCTCAGTGTTATTTATTATCGTCTTTATCGAAACAAAAAGGAAAATTTTGTTCAAAAGATTGCGGAAAAAGAAACAACTCCCATCGACCCCGGAGATTATAAAGTCGATGAAAATGAAAAGAATGTGTTCATTAGCAAAAGGTATAGGGGTTTTGTAATTCGGGTCTCGCCAGTTTTTTCGGGCAAGAAGAGGAATCCTGACCAGCTGATGTTCTATTCAAGCTACCGTCATAATTTTGACAATGAAGCAAAAGAGACTATGCTGGCGCATTCTCATCAATTAGCCGACATTGATTTTAGCGACGGTTATGGGATAGCTGTTTCCAAGTCGCCGGCGGCGAAATTCAGCGATCTGAATGATGCTATCCTTAGATTTTTGTTTACTCGGTTACATCGTGAATATCAAGCGGAGTTTGAGAGGCAGACCGTCACTATTTTCAGAAGTCCAGATCCTGATTATTTATTCATTATGTTAAGGAGCGAAGTCCGCCATCATATTTTTCTTGGCCGCCGTCTGACCTTTTTGGAAGGGATTGTCATACCGGAAAATAATATTTCCGATGGCGTTGTGTCTATCAATGGTGTTCCTCCAGAAATGAATGAAAAGGGAGCATACACCTTTTCTCTTCAGAAGGCTGAGTCGTATAATTGGGGAGAGCTGATTCCCAAGATTGAAAAAACTATATCGGCTTATTTTCCCGAAGGAGCTGATATAATATATAAGGAAATCGACCTTGAAATCAGATAAAAGGTTGTAAGATTAAGCCCTCGTCAATAGACTTGGGTTTTTTTATTTTTTAATGCCATGAGCCACAATTGACATTTATCTAAAGTTGATATAAAATATTACTTATGTCAAGGCGGGCTGGTTGAGCCGGCTAAAGCATAGAATAATAAAGATAAGTTTTAATAAATATAAATGGCGTAAATATATGGCTCTTAATTATACTAAGAAAACAATTAATCATTTTTTGAAGCCGCAGAATATCGGCAAAATTGCTAAACCGGATGGCTATGCCCAGATCGGTAATATGGTCTGTGGCGATCAACTGGACTTTTTTTTGAAGATTGGAAAGGGAAAGATTAAGGACGTGAAGTTTCTGTCTTTTGGTTGTGCGTCCAATATCGCGACCGCCTCGCTTCTGACCGAGAAAGTTAAAGGCTTGTCTATTGATCAAGCCAAGAAATATAATTGGAAGCAGGTTGTTGATGAATTAGGCGGTCTGCCTAACCAGAAAATCCATTGCTCGGTCATGGCTGTTCAAGGCTTGCAGAAAGCGATTGCTGATTATGAGAGTAAAAATGAAGGCGCGGTTAAAAAGGTGGCGGGCAAGAAAAAACCCGTTGTCGCCAAAAGAACGATAACTAAAGAGAAGATGGTTGTTACCCAGAAAGTTAAAGCGAAAAAATAATATTTTTCTATATCAAAAACACCTCCCGAATGAGAGGTGTTTTTGTATTTGATCAGTTCATCTAAAATTCATTAGAATCTCTTCTCGAGAGGACGAGCCTCGTTGACAACAACCTTGCGGCCGTCTAATTCCTGATTGTTGTACATGGTGATAGCATTTTCAGCTTCATCATCATTCTCCATCTCTACGAAGCCGAAGCCCTTAGAACGATGGGTCATTCTGTCCATGATAACTACCGCGGAGATAACCTTGCCAGCCTTGGCGAAAGCCTCGCCTAAGCTCTGATCAGTGGTCTTGAAATTCAAGCCGCCGACAAATAATTTTTTCATCTTGTTTGCTTTTTTACTTAATTTATTAACGTAAGACGACCTTTTAGTAAAGAAAAAGCGGATTTTGGTCCGCTTTTCTTTAAAAATTGCTTACCTGTAAATAGTATAGCCTGTTTTTAGAGGGTAGTCAATAGTAGGGAATTGTGCAGTAATTAGGAAATATTGACCTTAACACCCTGGCTCATAGAGGAGGAAAAGCTGATATTCTTGATGAAACTGCCTTTAGATGAAGCTGGTTTAGCTTTTTTGAGGACGTCCAATAAGGTAGCGTAGTTTTCGGCTAATTTCTTAGTATCGAAGCTGACCTTGCCGATAACAGTATGGACGTTGGCGGTGTCGTCATTCTTGAAACTGATCTTGCCTTTCTTTAATTCTTCGACAGTCTTAACCGGATTGGTCGTGACGGTATCGTTCTTCGGAGAAGGCATCAAGCCTCTGGTTCCTAAAATCTTGGCGATGACAGCCAGATTTTTCATCAAGGACGGTTCAGCGATAGCGACTTGGAAATCGGTCTTCTCGGTTTTCTTGATTTCAGCGATAAGCTCTTCACCGCCGACGAAATCAGCGCCCGCCGCTTTAACGGCCTTTTCGTTCTCCGGAGAGACGAAGGCTGCGACTTTGATGGTCTTGCCAGTGCCGTGAGGCAGGCTGACAGCGCCGCGAACTTGCTGATCGCCTTTCTTGGTATTGATACCGAGGCGGAAATGAACTTCGACAGCAGCGTCGAATTTGGTCTTACTGATTTTCTTGACGATCTCGAGCGCTTCTTCGGGAGAATAGGTCTTTAAGCGGTCATAGACGGCGGAGTGATCCACCTTCTTGACGGCCTTAACTTTTTTGACGACTTCTTTTTTGCCCTTAGCAACTTTCGGAGCCGCCGCTTTTTTTTCTATTTTTTCTTCTTTTTCCGCTTTCTCTGTTTTTTCTGCTTTAGCCATAGTTTTATTTCGTGGTCAGACGCTTGAGAATCAAGCTCCCACAATTATAATTAATTATTTAATTTCTACCCCCATCTGACGGGCAGTGCCGGCGATGATATTCTTCGCTGCTTCTAAATCATTAGCATTCAGGTCAGGCATCTTCATTTTAGCGATCTCTTCCAATTGCGCCTGTGAAATCTTGCCGACTTTTTCAGTCAGCGGCTTGCCCGATCCTTTCTTGATGCCGGCAGCTTTTTTGATGAGCTCGGAAGCCGGAGGAGTCTTCAGGATGAAGTCAAAGCTGCGATCATCATAGACGGTAATTTCTACCGGAATGATATCGCCAGCCTTGTCTTTAGTCTTATCGTTGAATTCTTTACAGAATTGAGCGATGTTCAAGCCGTGCTGGCCTAAAGCCGGACCGACTGGAGGGGCTGGATTAGCGCCTGCGCCCGGAATCTGTAATTTAATCTTGGTTTTTATTTTCTTGGCCATATTATTATTTTAATTTTGAGCGTTAGAAGCCCGCTCTTTATATTATAACCGGATTAGTCCGGGGTTATACTTTTTTAATCTGCAGGAAATCGAGCTCGACTGGCGTTTCGCGTCCGAACATGGAGACGGAAACCTTGACTTTGCCCTTGGCTTCATCAATCGCAGTAATCTTACCTTCCATGTTTTTAAATGGGCCTTCGTTGATTCTGACCGGAGTACCGACGGCGACATCGATTTGGAATTTAGGCTCTTCAACGCCCATTCTCTTCTGCAGTGCTTTGACTTCGGTATCGCTGATCGGAGTCGGGATAGTGCCGGTGCCGATAAAACCAGTGACGTTAGGAGTATTTCTGACGATATACCAGGATTCATCGGTCACTTCCATCTCGACGAGGATGTAGCCCGGGAAGATCTTTTCTTCCGTGACTTTACGTTTGCCGTTCTTGATCTTAATCTTCTTCTCGGTCGGGATGAGGATGTTGAAGATTTTGTCTTCCATATCCAGGGATTCGACTCTCTGTTTCAAGTTCTGGGCGACGTTTTCTTCGTAGCCGGAATAGGTATGGATGACATACCAGCGGCGGCCTTGGTTTAAAAGTTGCTTGGCCATAAATTTAAGAACAATGTTTTATAAAAATTTAATTTTATCTGTTGATCATGAACTGGAAGCCTTGAGCGAAGATATAATCCAGTAAACCTAAGAATATCGCTACACCCAAGCTGATACCGATGACCAGCAGGGTATAATTATAAGTTTCTCTTTTTGTCGGCCAAGTCACTTTTTTCAGCTCGGCGACGGACTCTTTGAAATAGGTAGTTAATTTGCTCATAAGATTAGATTATCTCTATTTAAAAAAAGGCCCAGAAAGGCTAATTTATCTACTGAAATAATACAAAATCTACGAGCCTATGTCAAGGGGTCGGCGAGGGGTTTTGCGGATAGTTGCCATTAGGCCGATAAAGCGCCCATAACTGGTCTTTTTATTGCTTTTTATAGGCAAACAAGATACAATAATATCAAGAACTATTAATTCTTAATTTTTTTATGGTTAGCCCAAATTTAGCCAAACGCGCCGAAGATGACCGTCCCGTGGAGATTAATGATGATGCCAAGAAGCTTTTTCAGGTTATTTATAGCGAAAAGAACAAAAAAGCGGAGCTAGATGAAAATATTTCGAAGATCAAAGTTTCGACACTCATATCTCGGGTCGCTTTTTTCTATGAAAAAGTTAGGAACGCAGTCGACTATGAAGAAGAGCATCTGCTTCGCAAGAATGCTATTTCTCGCATCCTGCGCCGCCAGATAATCATCGAAGGCGTAGTTCTGGAAACTGACAGCGCCAAGATTGCCGAGCATCTTCTAGTAGAGCTCATCCGTGCCAGTTATCTGTCCAATAATACTATTCCGGAAACGAAAATCGGCGAAATCGCCGGGCTGTTAGAAAAATATATCCGGCTGAAGGATAATGTCGTAGCTAAGATAAACGCCGGCCTGAATCTTAAGACAGATATCAATAAAGCTAAGGATTTAATTGCGGAGAAGAACAAGCTCATCCATTGGCTCTTGGATATGGCCGCCTGCGAGATTGAAGAGAATCTGGCGCCTAATCTGGTTAAGGCTACTATCGTCGATAATCTTTTTTCCGTGCTGCATAAGAGTTTGAGATTGCCGGCGGATTTGCCTTATGAAAATGATTTAGAAATCCAAATATATCTGAGCATCGGCCGCACTTTCTCGAAATTTGATGCGGATATGCTTGGTTTTATCTTGTTCAAATATTATAATCCCGCCTGGCTTAGTCTTTCTTCTGACGCTAGTTTGCCTGAAAAAGAAGATAGCCAGATAAATGAGATTGCGAGCCATATCGTCTCCTTGCGGGAAAAGATTGAGGCGCAACTGGCGCATCCGCTCGTCAAGCAATTGGATCGTATCGTCAAGGTCTATGCCTTATATTTCTCTATTCTCTCAGAAACGATCGACAGCGACCCGGCTAAAGTTTATAACGAACTGCAGAAAGGTGAAAAGAACTTTGTCTCTCTGATCCGCAAGGTTTGCAATAAAAAATATTTGAAAGCCAAAGCTAGATTATGGCGGGCGGCCTTAAGAGGCATCATCTATATCTTTTTGACGAAATCAGTCTTCGTCGTCTTGATCGAAGTGCCGGCGATAAAATTCTTCAACGAACCAATCAATCCAGTTTCTCTGGGCATAAACATCGCTTTTCCGGCCGTGCTCTTGTTTATCATCGTTTTTTTGACTCGGACGCCCAGAGATAATAACACTGATAAGATCGTCGGCGGTATCAAGGAGATCGCTTTCGCGGGCAGCGAGAAGAAGCAGCCGCTTATGCTCCGCCGTCCGGCGCGTCGCAGCTGGCTCAAGGATGGCATTTTCCATCTTATCTACGCCGCTTCTTTCTGTTTTTCGGTCTGGTTCGTCATCTGGGCTTTGAATAAGATAAATTTCAATTGGGTCAGCATCATTATCTTCCTGTTCTTCTTGGCTTTCGTCAGTTTCTTCAGCGTGCTGACGACTAAAGGCGTTAAGGAATTGATAATAGTGGAACGCAAGGAGAATTTACTAACGTTCCTGTTAGACCTGTTCTATATGCCGATAATCTTAGTCGGCCGCTGGTTGTCCAGCCAATTTGCTAAGGTAAATGTCTTTATTTTCTTATTCGATTTCGTCATCGAGGCGCCGTTCAAGGTCTTAGTGGAAATAGCGGAAGACTGGACTAAGTATGTCCGGGAACGCCGCGATAACATGGACTAATATGGGAATATTGAGGATAGTCGCCACCCCGATAGGAAATCTTGAGGATCTGACTCATCGCGCCGAACGGACGCTGAAGGAGTCTGATTTCGTTTTGTGCGAGGATACGCGCGTCACTAAGAGATTATTGGATCATTATAATATAACTACGTCGACGATTTCTTATCATCAGCATTCCGGCGATCTGAAGACCGATAAGATTATCGCCTTGTTAAGAGAGGGGAAGAATTTGGCGCTTGTGACCGATGCCGGCACACCGGGCATATCTGATCCGGGCTCGAAACTCGTGTCCGCGGTGCGAGAAGAATTCGGAGACGCGGTCAAGATTGAAAGCGTTCCCGGAGTTTCCGCGCTCGCTACCGCCATTTCTATTTCGGGCGTCGGTTTTGACCGTTTTTTATTCTTAGGTTTTTTGCCACATAAGAAGGGGAGACAGACGATGTTGAAGCAGATCTTCAGAAGCGAATATCCGGCCGTCACTTATGAGTCCAAGCATCGGATCCTAAAACTCTTGGAAGAATTGATAAAGATGAGTAGGGAGTTGCAGGCCCCGATAGAAGTGAGGGTCGCTAGAGAATTGACTAAGATGTTTGAGAGCTTCTATAGCGGCTCTCCGGAAAAAGTTTTGGCGGAGCTGCAGTCCGATCCGAATAGCTTGAAAGGGGAATTCGTCGTGCTGATCAATAAGAAAGAAGATAAAAATAATACAAGCAATAAAGAACTATCTTAATATGTCCGACCCTAAACATTTTTACATCACCACCACTTTGCCTTATATCAATTCCGAGCCGCATATCGGTTTTGCGGCGGAAATAATCAAAGCCGATGTCATCGCCCGCTATGAGCGCCAGCGCGGAAAAGAAGTCTTTTTTAATACCGGGACTGACGAGCACGGCCTGAAGATTTATCAGAAAGCACAGGAACTGGGTATGGACTTGCAGGCTTATTGCGATGAATATTCGGCGAAGTTCCGCCCTTTGAAGGAAAAATTAAATCTGACTTACGATAAGTTTATTCGCACGACTGACGCTGATCATGAGGCGGCCGCGCAAGCGTTTTGGAAAAAATGCGATGAGCAGGGTGATATCTATAAGAAAACTTACAAGATAAAATATTGCGTCGGTTGCGAACTGGAAAAGACGGATTCTGAGCTAGTTAACGGTCGTTGTCCGCTGCATCCGAATAGAGATTTAGAAATCATCGATGAAGAGAATTATTTTTTCCGTTTCTCTAAATATCAGGAGCCGCTCTTGAAATTATATGAAGCTAACCCTGAGTTCGTCCTACCCTCCAGCCGCTTGAAGGAGATCAAGACTTTTGTTGAAGGCGGCTTGCAGGATTTCAGCATCTCGCGCGTGAAGGAAAAGATGCCGCACGGCATTGCCGTCCCCGGCGATGATACACAGGTCATGTATGTCTGGTTCGATGCTTTAGTAAATTATATTTCGACGCTCGGTTGGCCCGATGAATCCGGAAATTTCAAGACGTATTGGCCGGGTTTACAGGTCTGCGGTAAAGATAACCTTCGTCCGCAATCGGCCATGTGGCAGGCGATGCTATTGTCAGCCGGCCTGCCTAATTCTTCTCAAGTCTTGGTTTTCGGTTTTTTGACGGTGAACGGCCAGAAGATCAGCAAGAGTTTGGGCAACACGGTTGATCCTTTTGAATTAGCTGATAAATACGGCGCGGATGCGGTTCGCTATTATCTCTTGGCAGAGATCCCTCCGTTTGAAGACGGAGATTATTCGGAAGAGAAATTCCGGGAACGTTATAACGCCGACCTGGCGAACGGCCTAGGGAACTTAGCCGCGCGCGTTTCTAATTTATTAGAGAAGAATGAGATTAAGACTAATTTACACGTTGATTTACAAAGCTCGGATATTAAGGAGACCGTCCAAGAATTTGAAGCTAGCATGACGGAATATCGTTTTAATGAAGCTATTCAGGCGATTTGGAGTAAACTGAAAGATTGCAATGAAGCTATCAGCCGCACTGCGCCTTGGAAAATGACGGATAAAAAGGAAATAGAAGCGGTTCTTAAGCCGCTCGCCGTTGCTATTCTTAATTGCGCCTATTTACTGGAACCGTTTATTCCGGCGGCCGCTCAGAAGATTAAAGAACAATTTTCCGCAGCACAAGTTAAGAAGGGAGAGATTCTTTTTCCAAGAATTTAAATATTTAATTTTATGTCAACTTTTGACATCGTCCTCATTATCATCGTCGGCCTGTTTATGGTCAACGGCTTATTCAAGGGGCTAATCAAGCTCTTAGGTAATATCGCCGGGCTAATCGTCGGCGCTTATATCTCCAGTCACTTTTATCTGAATTTTTATGCCTTGGCGCTGAAATGGCATTGGCTCGCGAACTGGGCTTCGAGTCATGAAAATTTTGCCAAGATTTTGGCTTTCATTATCCTGTTCGCGCTCGTGACGCGCTTAACCGCGCTTTTGTTCTTAATTATCGAGAAGATTTTTAATTTCATCGCTGTCATTCCGGGAAGCAAGTATATCAATAATCTTTTAGGCGCGGCTCTCGGTTTATTAGAAGGAGCCTTATCCGTCGGGCTGATAATCTACGTCATTTCCCGCTATACGCTTGTCACTAATTTTTTCGGCGCCCAGCTGACTGATTCCGTCGTTTCGCCGCTATTATTGAAAGTAGTAAACATCATCCTGCCGATATTGCCGGAGGCCCTGAAGGCTTTGAAGGCAATTATCTAATTATCAATCATATAAAAATATGGACGATTGTCTCTTTTGCAAGATCGTACGCGGCGAGATACCTTCGTACAAGATCTACGAAGATGATAAATATTTAGCTTTTCTCGATATCGCTCAATTCACTGACGGCCATACGATTGTGATACCGAAAAAGCATTTTCGTTTTATTTGGGATATCGAAAATGTCGGCGAATTTTATGAATTCGCGGTGAAAGTCGCTAATCATTATCGCAGCCTGGGCTACGAATTTATAGATTCGGCCTCTTTCGGCCGATTAGTGCCTCATGCCCATTATCATCTGGTTCCTAATAAGAAAGACGGAAATGATTGGGAAAAGGCGTTGGAAAATATTGGCGCATTACAGAGAGATGAGAAGAGAAGGCTGACACGAGAAAAAGCGCTAGAAACCTTAGCTAAATTTAAATTAGAGAAGTCTTAGAACCGAAAAGTTTTAGAGCTTGAGCATCGGCTTCCGGTCTAGTTTTAATATCTCTTCGCCCTCGATCCAATATTTCTTATTCTTGATATTATAATAAGCGGCGATGCCGATCATGCCAGCGTTATCGCTGCGGAATCTAGCTGCGGGAATGAAATATTTCTTTGCCTGTTTCCTGACGAGAGCGCCGATTTCGCGAACGATATATTTGTTATTGCTAACGCCTCCGCCAATAATGACGGATTTTATTTTTGGATGAAGCTTCATGGCTTTATTCAGCTTGAAGGACAATGATTTGGAGACAGCGTTGATAAATTCGCGCGAAAAATCATAGGACCAATCAGTATCTTTCGCGTATCTGGCGCGCAAATCTTTTATCTTGTATAAACAGGCAGTCTTCAATCCAGAAAAGCTGAAATTCAGGTCTCCGGAGCGCATCATCGGGATAGGCAGACCGAATCGGCCGGCGATTTCCGACAGAGGTTTTTTATCGTTTCTTTCATTAAATCCTAAGAGAGCATCTGACCACTGATCGCTCGCCTTATCGGCCAGTAAGGTCAAGATCGGACCGCCGGGATAGCCGATATCCATCATTCTGGCGACTTTATCGAAAGCTTCACCGGCCGCATCGTCCAAGGTTTCTCCGATGATCTCATATTTATTCAATCCTTCGGCGTATATTATTTCGGTATGATTTCCGGACATCAAGAGCGCTAAGGCAGGGAAGACATCTTTTTCTTCATTCTGTCCGATCGGTCCCTGAGCTTTCTGATTCAAAATGAATGAAGCCAGCATATGTCCCTCCATATGATTGATCGGAACTAGCTTTTTTTTCTGGGTATAAGCCAGGTTTTTGGCAAAATCGATGCCGATTTCCAGGGCGATAGCTAAGCCGGGTCCGTAAGTGACCGCGATGAACTCAAGCTCTTCTTCCTTGACTCGGGCTCTCTTCAAGGCCTCCTGATAAACTTTTCCGATGTTCTCTTTATGCGCTCGTCTAGCGATATCGGGGACGACGCCGCCCCATTTTTTGTGCAGCTCCACTTGTGAAGAGATGACGCTCGACAAGATGCAGCGGCCTCTTAAGACGGCCGCGGAAGTATCATCGCAGCTAGTGTCGATCGCTAAAATGAGTGGTTCTTGTTTATTCATAAGTTTTGATGCTTCTGGTATTTTCATCGAGATATTCAAAGACGACATTGATGATTTTTCCGCCTGCTGCTTCTATTTTTTCTTTTAAGTCGTTAAAGAATTTATCAGCCCATTCGATGGCGATGATATTGTTAGCAGACAGATAACGATCAAATCCGACGGTTTCTAAATCTTTCAGGCTGTCGAGCCTCCAGGTGTCGATATGGATGAATTGGCCTTGCCTGCGGCCGAGCTGGTATTTATATTCGTTCAGGATCGTAAAAGTAGGCGATTTGATGATTTCTTCGATATTCAGTTTTTTTGCCAGCCCTTTCGTGAATTGAGTCTTGCCGGTGCCGAGTTCGCCGCTCAGGAAAAAGACTAGCGGCTTATCCAGTGGTTCATCGATATATTTCAGCATGTTCATGCCCCCGAAGTTTACAGTCTGTTCCGCGCTGTCAGTTCGTGCGGACATGATTGATTTCTGGCCGGACAAGCGCTCGGAAAGATCTATCTGTCCGGGTCGCATAATATTCAGATTATTCATCGTCGTATCGGCTACGGTCGAGGTTTCGTGATGCACTAGTTCGCCCGCATCGATTATTAGATCGATTAGTTCTTGGTTTTTCCTAGGTGTGTCTTTAAGCAGGGCCTCGACGCTGTACGGCTTCGGCACATAGGAAACATTCGCTGATGTCGCTGTAAACGGTTTTCCGAAAGCGCGGATGATATCTAGGACTAGCCCATAGTTCGGAATGCGGACTCCTAATGTGCCATATTCAGATTCGACTCCTTTAGCGACTTTCCCCAAACCTTTAGAAACGACGGTTATCGGACCGGGCAGATAATTTTTGTAGAGGTTTTTTGCAGTTTCGTTGATTTCGACATATTTAGAGGCCATGGCCAGATCGCAAACGGCGATAGAAAGCGGCTTGCCCTCTCGTCTCGTCTTATAGGAATATAATTTATCGATGGCCATCTGGTTAGTGGCGTCGACGCCGAGGCCGTAGCAAGTTTCGGTCGGGAATACAAAAATGCCGCCATTTTTTAGAACATTTAAGGCTTTTTTGATAATTATTTCAGAGTTATCTTTTGTATATTTTATGCGTTCCATAGAGCGACTTTAACATATTTTTGCTATTATTTCAAGCTCTAAATGAGGCGATTTACTGCCCAGTTTGCTTAAAAATAATTTATTGGTTAAAATACTATTGTGGCTGGGTTTTTAACCTGTTAGTCCTAGAAAATAAATTAAAAATTATGTTCCATCGGATCATGAGGAAGTTCAATAATATCAGTCGTGAATCATACAAGAAGCTCAGCTTAACCTTGATTGCTTTTGTTGTTCTGGCGAGCATATTTGTCGCCGGTTTTTATTCCGGCCAGAAGAAGAGCGTCAATCTTTCTTCCGCTAGCCACTTAATTGCCTATTCTCCTGAAGCCGTTAATGCGGACAATGATAAAAGCGGGCAGGCAATCGATTTTAATCTTTATTGGCAGGTTTGGGATAGCTTGAAGACAGACTATGTCGATAAGAATAAAGTTAATGACGCCGACCTGTTCTATGGCTCATTAAAGGGCTTGGCCGCAGCGGCCGGTGATCCTTATACCGTTTTTATGGATCCGAAAGAATCAAAAGAATTTTCTAATGATTTAGCCGGAACTTTCGAAGGCATTGGCGCCGAAGTCGGCATGCGCAACGATATTACGACTATTATTTCTCCTTTAGACGGCATGCCGGCTCAGAAAGCCGGAGTGCGCGCTGGCGATAAGATTTATGCTGTCGACGGCGTTTCGACCGTGGGTTTGACCGTGAGCGAGGCGGTCGCTAAAATCCGCGGCCCGAAAGATACAAAAGTCGTTTTGACCATTATCAGAGGAAAAGAAAAGCCTCGCGATATTACGGTGACGCGCTCAGTCATTATTGTTAAGAGCGTTAAGACGGAGATGCGCGCCGATGGTATTTATGTAGTCAGAGTTAGTAATTTTAATGACGATACTCAAGACCTCTTCAATACGGCCGTCAATAATATATTAGTGAAGAATCCGAAGGGCATAATCCTCGACCTTCGCAATAACCCTGGCGGTTATCTAGAAACCGCCGTCAATATGGCGAGCGAGTGGGTAGAAGCTGGACCGATTGTCGCGGAGCAATTCAACGACAATCGTCGTAATGAATATCCGTCGAACGGCAGCGGCCGCTTGAAAAATATCCCTACTATCGTCTTAGTTAATGAGGGTAGCGCCTCCGCTTCGGAAATATTGGCGGGCGCTTTAAGGGACTATAAGAAAGCAACTATCGTCGGAGAAACCACTTATGGCAAGGGCTCTGTCCAGAGCTTAAGCAACTTATCCGGCGGCGCCTCCCTGAAGATAACTATCGCCCATTGGTTGACTCCGGCTGGCGACTTCATCAATGAAAAAGGTTTGACCCCGAATATAGAAGTTAAGCTGACGCCGGCAGACGCGGACAAAGGTTTGGATCCGCAATTTGATAAGGCGGTTGAATTATTGAAAACAGTGAAGAAATAAAAAAGGGGGCGACTTTTGTCGCCCCTGATTTTTTGAGGAATTGTTCCTTTCATCATTAAATTTATTTGCTGGCAGCCATCTTTTTTTGCTGAGCATTAAATTCAATTGAGATTTGTTTTACCAATTCTGCTCTGTCTTCGCAGTCCACAAGAGAGAAATTGATATCCCCGGTATCAGAGCCTTTCATTATCTGATTGGCTTCTGTTACTTTCTCGGCTATCTCTGGATAGCCTCTAACAATGCCGCTAACTATCTCGTTTAGGAGTTTGTTAGTGATAAGCGGGGTTGGAGGTTTTACAAGGAACAAAGAGAATCTAGCGTTACCATTGTATCCGTGTTTAACAATGCGGAGAACTTCCATAACAGCTGTTTTAGTTAATTATTTTATATCAATAAATTGTTCAAACGTCAAGTTTGAGAGACCAAGCACTATGGCTACTAAATACATTTTTGTCGTTGGCGGAGTGATGTCTGGAGTCGGAAAGGGCATAACTACGGCCTCTATCGGCCAGATTCTGCAAGCGCGTGGCTATAAGGTCAGCGCTATTAAGATGGATCCTTATATCAATGTCGATGCTGGAACCATGAATCCGATTGAGCACGGAGAGGTCTTTGTGACTGAAGATGGTGATGAGACCGATCAGGATATCGGCAATTACGAGAGATTCCTGAACACTAATATTTACCGGGAGAATTATATGACGACCGGGCGCGTTTATCAGAGCGTCATCGCTCGGGAGCGCAATTTGGAATATAAAGGCAAGTGCGTCCAAGTCGTGCCTCATATCCCGCAGGAAATCCGCGAGCGCATCGAAAAGGCGGTTGAGAAGACTAAGGCTGAGATCATGATTATCGAAATCGGCGGCACGGTCGGAGAATATGAGAATCTCTTATTCTTGGAAGCGGCGAGAGTCATGAAATTATTCCATCCGAAAGATGTCTTATTCGTCATTGTCTCTTATCTTCCTGTTCCTCATATGATTGGAGAGATGAAGACTAAGCCGACGCAGCATGCCGTCCGTAATCTGCAGAGCGCTGGCATCCAACCGGATTTCTTGGTAGCGCGCAGTGAGCGGCCGATAGATATGGTGCGCCGGGAAAAGCTGTCTATCAATTGCAATGTATCACTTGAAGCGGTTATTGCCGCGCCGGATGCTGATTCTATCTATGATATTCCGCTTAATTTTGAAAAAGATGATTTAGGCCAGCATATCTTGGATAAATTCGGCTTGCCTTCTCGCAAGCATGACAACGCGGCTTGGAAAAAGATGGTCGCCGCTTCTAAGGCCAAGAGCCCGATAGTCAATATCGGCATCGTCGGCAAATATTTCGCCAGCGGTGATTTTTCTTTCGGCGATTCTTATATTTCCGTCATCGAAGCGATCAAGCATGCGGGCATCGCGAATCATTGTAAGGCGAAAATAACCTGGCTGAGCGCTGAAGATATCGAAAAGAAAGGCGTGAAGATATTAGCCGGGCTTGATGGTGTCATCGTGCCTCAAGGCTGGGGCGGACGCGGCTCGGAAGGGAAGATCAGAACTATCCAGTATTGCCGCGAGAAAGGCGTGCCTTATTTCGGCTTATGCTATGGCATGCAAATGGCAGTGATTGAGTTCGCTCGTCATGTGGCGAAATTAAAAGATGCTAATTCTTCTGAAGTCGATCCGAAGACTAAGAATCCGGTTATTCATATCATGCCGGGCCAGGAGAAGCTGATTAAAGAGAAGGGCTACGGCGGAACTATCCGTCTCGGCGGCTGGCCTTGCAAGATTATGCCCGGCACGCATCTAGCCAAGGCTTATGCCAAATATACTAAAGCTAAAACTGTTTCCGAGCGCCATCGCCATCGCTATGAATTTAATAATGATTATCGAGATATGTTTGAGCAGCTCGGCTTGAAGATTGCCGGCACTTCGCCGAATGGAGAAATTGTGGAAGCGGTCGAAATTGCTAATCATCCTTTCTTTATCGGCGTGCAATTCCATCCGGAATATATCTCTCGTCCCTTGGCGCCGCATCCTTTGTTCGTGGAGTTTGTTAAGGTTTGCAAGAATAAGGGGAAGAAATAATTTGATTATTATTAATATTCAAAAATATGTTAGAAAAATTTAGTTTTAACAATGTTTTTAAGAAAAAAGAGGATGAGTCAATCAATCAAGAGCCATCCAAGACTCCTGATCGTCTTATTTCTTATGGCGAAAAGATTATTAAGATGTTCTGTAAGAATTACGAAACAGAAGGAGATGATGATTTGAGAAAATTCAAAGCTGAGCATCCTGAAGATAAATTTATCTTTACTGCTTCACATACCAATAATCTTGATGTCACCGCTTTATTAAAAACTTTTGGTAATGATTTTAATCTTCAGGTAACCGGCAATGAATTATTTTTTGAAAAGGCTAAATATTTAGCGCAGAATATCGGCGTCAGAACTTTATTTCAAGATAATTTCACTAGATTAGGACAAAAAGAGAGCAGCGATAAAAAAGAATATGGGGTTTTCCGACCGGAAAATTTTGAGGAACTTGATAAGAAAATGGATCAGGGCCGAACGCCATGGATGGCGGCCCATTCTTTTTCTGCCGACGGCGAGATGCGTAAAGTCGATAATGGCGCCTTGATTGAAGCTTATCGTCAGAATGCTTGGATAATTCCAACCGCTTTGGAAATAAAAGGCGGATCCGATAGGTTGCAGGGAGTCGGAGATTTGGCTAAAAATTTAAAAGAAGACTCTGGCGCAAAATATCATGTCGGCCAGCCGTATAAACCGGAGCCCTTGCCGGAAGGTCTTGATATAAAGATAATCAGCCAAGTCGTTAGTAAGAGGCAGAGCGGAGAAAAAGTCAGCGACGAAGAATTTGAAGCTTTTAAAAAAGTGAATCATTTTCTTTCTGAGCAATCGGAGAAATTAGGCAGAACTATTTCCACTATGCTTCCGGAAGAGCAGAGGGGCTATTATCGCAGCGAAAAGAAAGAAGAAGAGAAATAAGGAGGAGTAGTTGAATATGAAGAAGATATAGAAGAAGAAAAAAGACCCTGTTTTTGACAGAGTCTTTTTGATTTAACAAATCTTTCTTTTATGCGAATCTGGCGCATTTTTTTAGAAGAAACCTGTAGGTTCCTTTGCAGATATTCGTGGCCCCTTCTTCTAAGAAGTTTAGCGCTATGGGGTAGAATATTGCCACTAAAGTAGTTGCGAATGCCGAATAAGCCCTGGTAATAAATCTTATCATCCTATGATTTTTCGTTTTCATTGCTATAGATTTTGGTTAGATAATGAACTGTTTTTACTTATATAAGTGTATCATATTTATTAATATATGTCAATATGGGGCTTATTTATAGAAGAAGTATAATATTTTTGTTTAATTTTAGTTAAAAAATTATAAATTATAAATTTAATTTATTAAAGATATTTGACAAAATATGAAGAAATATTATAATATGAGTATCGAATTTAATTAATATTCAAAATCTATGACTCAGGAAGAAATTAAAATCATAGGAGAAAAGATGGCAGCAGAAAAGGCTTCTCCGACAGAAAAATTGA
Source organism: Patescibacteria group bacterium (assembly GCA_041661685.1). Lineage (GTDB taxonomy): Bacteria > Patescibacteriota > Patescibacteriia > Patescibacteriales > UBA12465 > UBA12465. Next base: position 294,300 of record JBAZTY010000001.1, on the reverse strand, counting down.
ACCTATTACGGGAAATAAACGCGATCATTGAAGGTCTGAGAGACGATATTGCCGATCTTAAAGCTAGTAAAAAAATTAGCGATAGCCTTTAATCATATGAAGGAAAATAAATTTAATGAAAGAATAGTTTCAAAAGATCGGTTAATAAAAGAAGAAAAGAATCTAGGTGGAGACATTGAGTCTTTAGAATCCGATGAGATGATCAATGGAGAGATTCTAAAAGAAAGTGAAAAGCTTGGTGTTAACCTTGAAGGCTTGCAAAAAGATGTCAAAGAATTCGGCAACGAAGAAGAACTGGGGAAAGCTTTAGAAAAAAATCCTGGAATTGCCGGAAGAATTTTAGGCAGGGCGGCAAAAATCGCCGGTGCCTTGGTAATGTTTAATGCCGTCTTAGTGGGTTCTTTGGCTGAAGAGACGCATCATTTAAATTTTGCAGAAATGCAAAGCGGAGATTTTAAAGACTTAGCTACCACACTCTTTAAAATCGTGGCTGCAAGCGGTGTTATATCATTGGCTTATGAAGGCATCAAGAGAGCCGTCCATAAAGATTTTGAAAAAGAGTCTGATAAAATAGTTTTGGCAATGATAAAGGGCCGTGAATTTAGAGAGAAAAAAGGAGATAAAAAAAGAAAAAAAGAAAAAAAAGAAAAATAAATAGATTTATATTATAAAAATACAAAACACCCGCCAATTTGGCGGGTGTTTTCAGAGTAACTTGCCTAAAGATATTACTTCTTAGCCTTCTTCGGCTTAACAACGATAGCTTTGCGCTTCACGTTCTTTTTCTTGATCGGCGGCTTAGTGCCTTTCGGAGTCGGGTTCTTAGCCGGAACCGGAACTTTGGCGGTTGGCAAGACGCTGACAATCTTACAATCTTTAAGAGAATTATCAAATTTTCTTAATTTCTTGGAAGAGAAATAAACAAATCCAGGCTTAAGAGCGAATAAGGTATCGTCCTTGCCTTTTTTGACGTTCAGGCCAGGGTGGTATTTGGTGCCGCGCTGTCTGATGATGATTGAGCCGACTTTAGCCCATTCGCCGTCAGAGAGCTTAACGCCCAAGCGCTTACTTTCTGATTCGCGGCCTAATGAGGTTGATCCGGCGGCTTTCTTATGTGCCATATTGGTGCTGACATTAAAATACTAGTCAATCAGACCAGTATTTCAGAGTGCTTATTAAAATTTTATACTCTCAATATAACAAAAGCCGGTTTAATTGTCAACTTTAGCTATTTTTAGGCTTTATTTGGCCATTTTTAGGCGTCCGGATGTCATTTCAATTTTTTTTAAATATGGTATAATAAAAACATCAAAAATAGCTAAAAACTAATTAAAATCATATGGTCAAAGTAGACAAGAACAAGTGTATCGGCTGTGGCTTATGCGCCGGCATGTGCCCGGAAACTTTTCAGATGGATTTGGACGGAAAGTCTGAAGTCGTGAGCGATGTGGCGACGGACTGTGCTAAGAACGCGGCTGAGAATTGCCCGGTAGAAGTTATCAGCGTTAAATAATCGCCAAGCTAAGGATCGCCATTGACGATTCAAAAAAAACAATATATGGCTGAAGAGAATAAAATTGAAATCCCGCAGCAAGAAAAGATAACTCTGCCCTCACGTCAGGCGGAGAAGATAGCTAGCCCGGAAAATAGAGTGGAGTCGATTCCGGCCGCGCCGGAAAAAGCTCCAGAGACTTTGAGGGCGGGGGAAGCTGCGCCGGTCGCGCCGCGTCCGGTTACTCCGGTTGCGCTCAGTTATCAGGAGCAGCGCGCACAGGCTATAGACGCCGTCTTGTCCGAAGGCCTTAACGAGGTCTTCTTGAAGATGGATGCCAAGCGTCAGCAGGAATTCAAGAAGAGCGGGGAAGAAACGGTTAAGAGGATAAATACGCTTCTTGATAAGACCAAAATTAAAGCCAGTAAAATTATCGATCTGATCAGAGCCTGGCTCAAGCTTATTCCCGGAATCAATCTTTTCTTCTTAGAACAGGAAGCGAAAATAAAAGCCGATAAGATAATTAGAATAAAAGATTCTTTATAATATGGAAAACCTTCCTTTTAATTTAGGAGACGCCGCTATTTATTATCTCGCCGTTTCAGGCGCGATTATTTTTGGCGCGCTGATTATCCTAAATATCATCAGGCTCTTGCTGGCGCGCCGCCGTTATTTTCCGCATCAGGTCTTCATTGTCCGCTTGCCGAAAGAAAAGCCGAGCGATGATAAGAAAGAGGCAAACGTTAATCAGATGAAAGAGGAAATCGCTAAAGGAGAGACAATATTTTCTGCTATCGGCGGCCTGAAAGCGCAGAGCGGCTTTTCTCATTGGCTGACCGGACGCAATGATCAATTTTCTTTTGAGATTGTCGCCAGCCATAACCGCATTTCTTTTTATATCGCGGCGCCTAAGGAGAGCGCGCGTTATTTAGAGCAGCAGATTCACGCGCATTATCCGCAAGCGGTGATTGAAGAGTTGGAAGATTATAATTCTTTTAGTTTGAAAGGAGCTATTGCTGCCGGTTATCTGCGGACGACTAAGAACTTCGTTTTTCCGATCAAGACTTATCAGAAGATGGAAGTTGATCCGCTTAATTCGCTTATTAACATATTATCAAAATTAGATAAGGATGAAAGCCTGGCGATCCAATATACTGTTCGCAGCGCTAGGGGTTCCTGGCATGGGACTTCTCGTCGTGTTGCCCAGAGTATTATCAAGAAACAATCGGTTAAGAATGGTTTAATGGCTGCCTCTTCTTACGGACGTTTTCTTAATTTTTTCAATGAACTGATGCCTTCGTCTAAACCGAAAGATCCGGCGCATCCGCTGGATATGAAAAAATTGTCAGCCGTCGAAGAAGAGATGCTGAAAGCGATTGAAGAGAAGAACTTGAAAGCCGGGCTGGATGTGAATGTCCGCGTCGTCGCTTGCGCGAACACGAAAGAAAAAGCGAATGTCTATCTGGATAATGTCTCGAGCGCTTTCATGGAATATAATAATTTCAGTTACGGCAACGTCTTTTCCCGCGTTTATAAGAGCGACCCTGATAAAATCATTAAGGATTTTATTTATCGTTATTTCCGCGAGCAGACTAGCTTCTTAATGAATAGTGAAGAGCTAGCTAGTATTTTTCATTTCCCGCTATCCGGGACAGAAACTCCGAATATCTTCTGGCTGACTTCTAGAGTTGCTCCAGCTCCGGCTGAGATTCCGACTGAAGGCATAAGCTTGGGCGAGAATGTCTATCGCGGCGTCAAGAAGGAAATCAGGATTAAGCGCGCCGACCGCCGCCGCCATACCTATATCATCGGTAAATCCGGTGTCGGTAAATCTGTCTTATTGGCGAATATGGCCATTCAGGATATCCAGAACGGGGAAGGCGTCTGCGTACTCGACCCGCACGGCGATTTGATTCAAGACATCTTGGATCGCATGCCGCCGGAAAGAGCTGAAGACGTCATCATCTTTTCTCCCGGAGACCTGGAACGCCCGCTCGCTTTAAACCTGCTAGATTATGATGAGCGTTATCCGGAGCAGAAGAGCTTTGTTATCAACGAGATGATCGGCATCTTCGATAAATTATATGATTTGAAAGCGACTGGCGGTCCGATGTTCGAACAATACATGAGGAACGCGATGCTGCTTATTATGGACGATCCGGAGAGCGGTTCGACTTTAATGGAGATTCCGAAAGTTCTGGCTGATGAAGAGTTCCGTCGCTTAAAGCTGAGCCGCTGCAAGAATCAGACCGTCGTTGATTTCTGGCGTAAGGAAGCGGAGAAAGCCGGCGGGGAAGCGGCTTTAGCTAATATCGTTCCGTACATTACTTCCAAGTTGACTTCGTTTATTTCTAACGACATGATGCGCCCGATTATCGGGCAGCAGAAGAGCGCTTTTAATCTGCGCGAAGTGATGGACAAGCAGAAGATCTTGCTTATCGATTTGCCGAAAGGCATCGTCGGCGAAATGAATGCTTATCTCTTGGGTATGATTTTAGTCGGCAAGATTTTGATGGCGGCGCTCAGCCGCACGGATATGCCCCAAGAATCGCGCAAGGATTTTTATCTTTATATCGATGAGTTCCAGAATTTCACGACTAACTCGATCTGCCAGATATTATCGGAAGCTAGAAAATATGCGCTTAACCTGGTCATCGCTCATCAGTATATCGGTCAATTAACAAAGAATAATAATACCGAGATTAAGGATGCGGTCTTTGGCAACGTCGGCACGATGGTGAGCTTTAAGATCGGTTCGGAAGATGCCGCTTTTCTAGTTAAGGAATTCGCGCCGGTCTTTAACGAGTATGACCTCATTAACGTTGATAAGGGCATGGCTTGTCTTAAACTTTTAGTCGATAATAGCTCATCGCGGCCGTTCTCCTTGAAGACAATCTGGCCGATCTTGGGCGTTAAGCGCCCAGGGCTCGCCGATAAGATTCGGGCTCTGAGCCGCTTGAAATACGGACAGAACGCTAAGCTGGTCGAAGCGGAGATAAGCCGCCGCAGCGGACGCTAATTTTTAAATAATTTTTTCTATTTTCAGAAACCTCTATGTCCACTTTGTACCGCGATTATCGTCCCCAGAATTTTTCCGAAGTTCTCGGACAGAATCACATCAAGATCACTCTTCAGAATGAAATCGCCGCCGGCCGTCCGGCGCACGCTTATCTTTTCTGCGGTCCGCGCGCGGTCGGCAAGACGACCCTGGCTCGCGTCATGGCGAAAGCCCTTAATTGCGAAAAACGGAAGGATGGAGAGTCCGAGCCTTGTAATAAATGCGCCAGCTGTGTTGGCATCACGGCTGGAAAGAATCTGGATATCATCGAGATCGATGCGGCTTCTAATACTGGCGTCGATAATGTCCGCGAGAACATTATCGCTTTTTCCAGGTTGACGCCGACGAGCGCTAAATTCAAAGTCTTCATTATCGATGAAGTTCACATGCTTTCCATTTCCGCTTTTAATGCGCTCCTGAAGATAATCGAAGAGCCGCCGGCTTATGTCGTCTTCATCCTAGCCACGACGGAAATTCAGAAAGTTCCCGGCACGGTCATTTCCCGCTGCGAACGTTTTGATTTTAAGCGCATCAGCGTCAGCGAGATTGTTACTAAGTTGAGCCATATCGCGAAAGCCGAGAACATCAGCGTCGATGCTTCTGTTCTCGAAGCAGTAGCGCGCCGTTCTGGCGGGCATCTGCGCGATGCGGAAAGTCTTTTAGGCCAGATATTCGCGCTCGGCGATAAGAAGATTACGGCCGAACAAGCTGAATTAGTCTTGCCGCATTATAATAGCCATGAAGCAATTAGTCTGCTTGATTATCTCGGCAAGAAGGACGCTGCTAAAGCGGTCAGTTTAGTGAACGGCTTGATAGATAGCGGCGTTAATCTAAAAACTTTTACCGGCGAGCTGATTAGCTTGCTTCGTAAGATTATGCTTGATAAATTAAGCCCGGAATTAGCGGATAACCTCGGGCTTGATCTGGGCGAGAATCTGGAAAAGCGCCTAACCGAAGTGGCTGGAAATCTCAGCTGGGATCAGATTTTTTCTTTTACGCGCCGTTTTTTAGAAAGCGCTAATGATAATAAGAGTCCATTGATTCCGCAATTACCTTTGGAATTAGCGATAGTGGAATTATGTTTCGGCTTCAGTCCGGCGTCATCTGCTCCATCCGTTCCATCTGCTCCGAGCCTGCGTCGGGAAACGATTATGCCTAATCAGAATCGGAATGTCGGTCCTACTTTTATCAAGAAAGAAACTTTAGCGCCGGTGAAAGAAGAGAGTCGGCCGCTTAATGGCGGCGTCGCATCTTCGTCTAGCGAAATCGATAAGGAATGCAATCTGTGCTCCGAAGAGATTTTGGCGAAATGGCCGGAGTTCTTAGTGAAGATTAAAAAATATAATCACTCTTTATCTTTTGTCTTGCAGAATTGCGAGCCTCGGGAAGTGAGGGGAGGGAAAATGATGCTGGTTTTTAAATATAAATTTCATCATGATCGGGTTAGCGATCATAATATCAAGAGCATCGTTGAGAATAATTTAAGCGAAGTCTTCGGACGAGCTTTGAGCTTTATCGCCTTGGTTGATGAGAATTTGGAATTATGCCATGAAGAAGAGGAAACGGCGGGAAAATCAGCTATTGCTCCAAAGACTGAAGTTGAGCCGGTTAAGCCGGCCGCTGCGAAGACTGAACAAGCTCCTGGCGGGTTGATGGCCGATCTCTTAAAGACTTTTGGCGGGGAAGTGATCAATTAAAGAAGAAGAAAATAATTATAAAAATATGCTAGACATAAAAATTATTAGAGAAAATCCAGAATTGATCAAGAAAAATTCTAAGAATCGCTTATCAGTTGTCGATATCGATATCCTCTTAGCTTTAGATACTGAAGTTCGGACTCTTATTTCTCAAAGCGAGACCGCTAGAGCTAGGCGCAATCAAGCTTCTAAGACCAAGCCGACCCCGGAAATAATCGCCGAGATGAAAAATCTTGGCGAGTCGTTGAAGAAATGGGAAACAGAATTGATTGAGCAAGAGGCTAAATTAAAAGAGATGCTCATGTCTGTTCCTAATCTGACTCATCCTGATGTCAGAGTAAGTGATAATGAAGATGATAATCCAGTACTGAAGATATATGGCCAGCCGACCAAGTTCAAATTTTCCCCTAAGGATCATGTCGAGCTGGCGGAATCGTTAGACCTGATTGATTTCGACCGGGCGACGAAAGTGAGCGGCGCGAAGTTCTATTATCTGAAGAATGAATTAGCCTTGATGGAATATGCTCTTATCCAATATTCGCTCGGAATCCTAGTCAAGCGCGGCTTTACGCCGTTTACGACTCCGGACTTGGCGAAAAGAGAAGTGCTTGAAGGCATGGGCTATAGTCCGCGCGGCGAATCTACCCAGATATATAACATCGAAAATTCCGATCTCAGCCTGATCGGCACGGCGGAAATAACCATGGGCGGATATCATAAGGATGAAGTTTTTGAAGAGGCTGATTTGCCTAAAAAATATGCGGCCGTTTCGCATTGTTTTCGAACCGAAGCCGGCAGCTACTCCAAATTTTCTAAAGGCGTATTCCGCGTCCATCAATTCACTAAGATTGAGATGTTTGCTTACGTGAAACCGTCGGAGGCGGAAAAGACGCATTTAGAATTATTGGAAATAGAAAAAAAAATATTTAAAGGTCTGGGTCTTCCGTTTCAGGTTATTGATCATTGCACGGCCGATCTCGGCGCTCCTTCAATCAGGACTTACGATCTCGAAGCCTGGATGCCGGGTAAACCGGCGGCTGACGGTAATCAAGGCGCCTGGGCGGAAGTAACCTCTACTTCTAATTGCACTGATTATCAATCTCGAGCCCTGAATACTAAATATCGTCGCGCTGATGGCGAAAAAGAATTAGTCTATACCCTTAATGGTACGGCTATCGCTATCCCGCGCTGCCTGATTGCTATCTTAGAGAACTATCAGAATGAGGATGGCTCGATAGACATTCCTAAAGCTCTGGTGCCATATATGCCAAAAGGCTATAAAAAGATAAGCCGTCAGAAGAAATAAATTTTAATTATAACCAGCTATGAAGAAGACGTCGAAATCAAATTTTTTTTTCATATCATTTTTAGCCGTCGTTATTACCGGCTTTCTTTTTCCGTCTGTCTCTGGGGCTTTGACTCTGAAGCCGTCTTATCCGCGGCTGGCTAATTATTTTTTGAAATGGGAAATATCTAGCAGCGAAGCTAAGGAATTAGCGAAATGGGATCTGCTCATCTTAGATATGGAAGTGGCGGAAAATAGTCCAGCGCAATTAAAAAAGATCCGCCAGCTTAATCCTAGCGTTATTATTCTCGCTTACCTCACTTCGCAAGAAATATTGGATAATATCAATGATTATGGTTCGGCTACCTTAAGACAGGAGCTCGCCAGCGGTCTATCCGATGGCTGGTGGATACATGACCAGAATGGAAAGACAATCTCTAATTGGCCCTATACCTCGATGTTTAATTTGACTGACGGCGCTATTCCGGATGCGAATGGAAAAAAATTTAATGATTATCTGCCAGACTTCGTCGCGAATAGAATTGCGGCGAGCGGTCTTTGGGATGGCGTTTTCTATGATAATACTTGGGGCGATGTTTCCTGGGTTAACGGCGGCAGGATGGATTTGGATAATAACGGCGTCAATGATACGCCGGCTCAGGCCGATGCCGCTTGGGCGGCCGGCTTTAAGAAGATGCTGGCTAAGACTCGCCTTTTGACCGGCAATGATTTTATCATTATCGGCAATGGCCGCGTTTATGACGGCTATCAGTCGATTATAAACGGCATGATGCTGGAAAGTTTTCCTTCATCTTGGGAAAATGGCGGCACTTGGGCCGGATCGATGAAGACATATTTGAAATTGCCGAACCTTAATCCGGCGCCGGCAATTTCCGTGCTGAATGTCTCGGATAAGAATGAGTTTAATTATCAACACCTCCGTTATGGCCTAGCTAGCGCGCTTATGGGCAGCGGCTTTTACAGTTTTGATTATGACGTCACTAAGCACGGCCAGACTTGGTGGTATGACGAATATGACGTCAATCTTGGTCCGCCTAGTTCACAGCCGTTCAATCTATTAGCGAACGCGAGCGAAGAGTTGAAACCTGGCCTTTGGCGCCGCGATTTTAAGAATGGAGTCGCTATCGTCAATTCGACTGATAAGAAACAGACTTACGCCCTCCTGAAGGAAGAATTGCAGAAGATTTCCGGCGGGCAAGCTCCAGCTATTAATAATGGCGCGAAGATAAACTATATCCAGCTGGCGCCGCAAGACGGTTTGGTCTTGTTGAAACGCAATACCGCAATCAGCAATAGCGCTTTTACGAATGGTTATTTTTATAGAGTTTTTAATATTCAAGGAAATCAGATTAGCGGCGGCTTCTTTTCTTATGTCAGCGCTTATCCCGGCGAAGCCGAAGTCATCATGGCGTCTGGCTCCGATGCCGGAAGCGATATTAATCTTAGCGCCGCTAGCGGCCGGATAATCCTATATCAGAACGGCCGATCAGTTTCATCCTTCTATCCTTATGATAAGGCTTATAAGAAAGCGGTTAATCTGACGGCTCATCTCGATGATGGATATTTTAAGAAAGTAGTTACCGGAGCTGGTCTAGGGGGCGGCCCGCAGGTCCGCGTCTTCAGTCCGAGCGGAAAGTTAGAAGGAAGCTTTTTTGCTTATGATAAGAATCTGCGCGGCGGCGTGAGTGTCGCTCTGGCTGATATTGATAATGATGGGCAAGACGAAATTATTACTGGACCGGGTAAGGGTGATAAATCCGGGATAAAAATATTCACATTGACCGGAAAATTAAAGAAGACTTTTTCCGCTTATGGAGAAAAATTCAACGGCGGCATCAATATCGCGACCGGTGATGTTAATGGCGATGGCGCTATTGAGATAATAACCGTGCCCGCTTCCGCTGGCGGTCCGCAAGTCCGTATTTTCTCGGCTGGCGGCCAAGCACTAGCGAGCTTTTTCGCCTATGATGAGAGCTATCATGGCGGCGCGCGCGTCAGCGTGAGCGACATGAACAGCGATGGCACGCCAGATATTCTCGTCGGCATCAAGAATTTTTATTAATTTTTAAACATATGTTTAAATTGATTCATCGTTATTTCCGCGGCCGCTTCGAGAGGTTCTATTTCAAGAGCCATTGGCATTTTGTCCTCGACCTGTCGCTCTTGATTGTCATTATCTGTTTATTGGCGACTTTAACCGGACTATATCTCTATCGTCCTAATCTGCCGGGATTCGGTTCTTATGCCCGGCCGACAGTCGATTTGAATAATCCGCCTCTTAGCCTAGAATTGATTCCGGACGCGGGAATAGTCGGTTTAGAGGAAGGCGCGACTTTAAAGATAAGTTTCAAGAATAGCGGTTCGGTCGCAATTTCTGACTTGAAATTATCATTAGAAACTTCTGATGGTAATTTTACCTTGAAGAAGCTGGAAAAGGTCAAAGATAATTCTAATTTTAATATTGATAATCAGGTAATCAAATTTGCTAAGATTGCAGCCGGAGCGAGCGGGGAAGCGGAAGTGAAGGTTTACTTCAGCTCTAAGAGCAATGAGCGAACTATCAATTGGCGCGCGCGCAGCGAATATAGTATTGACGGCCAGACCTTAAAGCATGATTTCGATTTATCGGCTTTGAAAGTGAAAGCAGAATTAAAAGTAACTGATGCCGCTTATTATACCAGTCCGCAAGGCGACCAGTTAGGCATCGGCCCCTTGCCTCCTTTCGTCGGCATTCCGACTAATTGTTGGATCTTCTTAGAAGCGCAGAGCCAAGATAATTGGAAGAATTTGATCGTCAGCGCTAAACTGCCCAAGGGCGTCGAGTTGACCGATAGCCGTTCTCTCTTGGCCGGTGATTTTAATTATAATCCCGAGACTCGCCAATTAATCTGGAAAGTCGCGGAAATGCCGGGCCGCGCGGAAAGCTATCATCTAGGCTTTGAGGTCCAGTTAATACCAACCGCTGATCAAGTCGGTCTAGTTTTACCCTTGTTGAATAACGTGCAGTATTACGCCACTGATGTCCTGACCGGGCAGGAAGTGAATGGCTCTCTAGATAAACTGACTACTGACCTAGATAAGGATCGTTTCAATTCCGGCCAGGGTAAGGTCGTCAACGAATAATCCGGAATCGGAATTGACTATGATGAATTTATTAAGAAAAATTATCAAGCCGAAATACGAGACTCTTAACGTCATCGAGATTGATGCCGCTAAGCTGATCGAGAATTTTCGTTATTTGGAAAGCCTGCAGCCAACAGCGGCTATTTTTCCAGTCTTGAAATCTAACGCTTATGGGCATGGCTTGAAAGAGGTTTGCCAGATCCTGAATAAGGTCAAACCAAAGATGGTTGTCGTTGATTCTTACCCGGAAGCGCAGATCGCTTATCGTCATTTCCGAGGCCAGGTTCTTATCTTAGGCGAAATGCCACAGCGCGCTTATGATTATTGCAAGCTGGGACGGACGGAATTCGTAGTTTATAATGAAGAAACTTTAAGATATCTGTCGCGGCAGGGCAAGCGCGCCCGCATCCATCTTTTCGTCAATTCCGGCATGAACCGCGAGGGCATTAAAGATATGGAGTCTTTCGTTAAGGCCAACAAGGAATATCTCGATAAAGTAGAAGTGAGCGGTCTTTGTTCCCATCTGGCTTCCGCTGATCAAGAATCAAGCCTGAATCAGGAGCAAGAAGATAATTTCCGTACGGCCTTAGAAATATTAAAGAAGGCGGGTTTCGAGCCGCGCTGGGTCCATCTGGGCAACTCAGCCGCGGTTTTTACGACTAAGAATGATTTTCTGACCGCTTATCGTCCGGGATTAGCTTTCTATGGCTATAGTCCTTTTTCTGATGAACAGGGAAGAGCGACATCTCTTCAGCCGGCCCTGGAAGTATTCTCTCATATCGTCTCCCTTCAAGAGGTGAATGTACTGGAAAGTGTTTCTTATAATGAGACCTATCGCGCCAATCAGGCGGTTAATATCGGCACTATCCCGTTCGGCTATTTTGAAGGATTAGATAGGCGCTTATCTAACCGTGCCCAATTTTTAGTCAGGTCAGAGATCGGAAGTTTCTGGGCCAAGATAGCCGGTAAGGTTTGCATGAATTTAACTTCATTAGATTTAGGCCAAAATAAGCCAAAAATTGGCGATATTGTCCAGATTATCTCAGCTAAGAGGGACAATCATAATTCTATCTTTAATCTGGCCGCTCTGTGCGATACTATTCCTTATGAGTTCTTGGTCAAACTCCAAGCCAATATCCGTCGTGAAATAATCAATAATTAAATATCATGGTTTTTCGCCCCAGTTACAAAAGAATAAAGAAGGACTATCAGCGCAAGAATCTTCATAATCCTTTTTTTCATAAGAAAGCTAAAGCCGTTAATCCGTATCGTTGGAAATGGATTTTAGCGGCAATTGTTTTAGCTGTCTTGTTTATGGTCTGGTTTATTTTTGCGGCCCCGCTTTGGCGCATCAAAGAAGTGAAAGTAACCGGACTTACTCGTCTTAGTAGCGTTGAATTAGAAAGCCTTGTCTGGAATGAAACCAATAACCGCCGCGGCTTATTTTTTCATGAAAGCAATCTTTTTCTGTTTCGCCGGGATGCGGTCATCAAGAATATCGTCGCGACTTATAATTTTTCCGGAGCGGAAATAACGAAGAAATGGCCGCACACTTTAGAGCTTAAAGTGATCGAGCGTCCGTATGCTTTTATCTTTCAGGAGGGAAATGCTTATTATTACGCCTCGGCTGACGCTTTTATTATCAAGGAGCCGGCTGTCTCCGAGGAGGACAAGAAAAAATATTTTCTCCTTGAGAATAAGAACCCGGAGACCTTGGTCACCGCTAGCGAGAAGATTGATATCAAGAGCGACTATCTGAGCTTCATTTTCGACTTGAATCAGCGCTTGGCCGCCTATCCGGAATTACCCGTGGAAAGATTCATCATCGATCAGGAGTTCAATACGGTCAAGGTCAAGTTTGTTTCTGGACCGGTCGTTTTTTTCAAGATTCAGGAGGGAACTGACGTCCAGGTCAATCGCCTTCTCCTTGTCAAAAGAGAAAAAATCAAGGATAATTTCAGTAAGACTAATTATATCGATCTACGCTACGGCGATAAGATTTTCATCAACCCTGACTTTAATTAATTTAAATTAATAATTTACGTATATGGAATCAGCTTTTAAAATTCTGTTCGTTTTAGCAGTCTTGGTTTTCTGTATCACGACGATCGGAATATTCCTGGTCATCGTTAAAGTAATCTTGATGTTCCAGCCCCAGGTCCATTTAATGGGGCTGATAATAAGCTAAGCCTTATATAACCCGTAAACCCTTAAAGGGCGGCTCTTATAGCCCCCTTTAATTCTCTCTATTTATAGGTGTATTAATATACATTATGCGAAGTATCGTGGATAGGAAAAGCCTATAGATATTGAGGTTTATTTTTGTGCTCCCTGTTTTGTCCCTGTAAGATCTTGAATTTCCTTGGCAAGTTTTTTATTTATTTAAATAAAGGTACGCTTTATAATCTCATATATACCCTCAACTTAGTCGAGCTCATTCCGCTCAGTATTCCATCATTTCTTTGGCTCTTGATTCCCTTTTTCATGTATTGACAGATATTGATATTACATGTTAATGTATCATATTGCTCAGATTGTTAGAGTAAGAAAACAAAAGTTCTTTAACCTCTAAAATATAAGATCATGGAAATGGATGAAGCCTTAAAAGGAAAAATTGCAATAGCCATTGCAGAATATTTTTTCCGTATTCAAAATTTTCGAGGAGTCATTAATTTGAGAATCGTCTTAAATAGATTTTTTGCTTGTGATGATTTTTTTGATTGTTGCAGGCAGGATTTACATTTTAAAACCGATGACGTTTGGGCATTTGTCATTGAAATGCTTCAAAAAATCGGTTGCAAGATGAGTAAGAAAGACATAGGCGATGGTAGCTACAAGAAGATTGATGAACCGTTAAAAGGAAAAATAGCAGTGGCTGTCATGGAGAGACATTTCTGGGGTTTGATAGAAAATGCCCCCGTTGGTAGTTGCAACATTAATTTAAAGCAATTTATTAAAGAGCTCGTTGCTCTAAATGAACAATTTGGCTTTTCGCCCGAGGAAATTGAGATGTTTCTCTGGGAAACACTTTGTGCGACTGGTTATGGAAATCTACTCGCCGATCATGATCGGCAATAAGAACATTAAGAACATATTGATCGAATATTAAAACCGCCCTCAAATAGGCGGTTTTTTTATTACAATTCCCTTTTATTATGGTATAATCAAGTCATGTTAGAAAATAATAAGCCGATAATTAAATATCTGATTGACTTCCTCGATTATTGCGAAATCGAAAAAGGCTTGTCGTCTAAGACCCAGGAAAACTATACCCGCTTCCTAAGGAAGTTCTTCGTTTGGCTCAAAGATACCGGTCATGAAGCCCTGAAGCCCTCTTCCCTGACCCCGGAATTTATTTGGGAATATAAGGTCTTCTTGTCGCGCCACATCGATCCGAAAAAGCGGACGACTCTGAAGAAGACGACGCAGAATTATTATCTGATCGCTCTCCGTTCGCTATTAGAATTCTTTGTCGAGAAGAATATCGCTTCCTTGCCGCCGTCTAAGGTCAAGTTGGCTAAAGACAAGGCTGATAAGGAGATTAAGTTCTTGACCCTGGAACAGCTTTCCAGGCTCTTGAGTGCCCCTAGCCCGGAAACAATTATCGGTTTGAGAGATCGCGCTTTGCTTGAGACCCTCTTCTCTACCGGTTTACGCGTCGCTGAGTTGGCGGCCCTTAATACTGATCAATTGCGCATCAAAGATGATACTAAAGATATTGAGACGGCTGTTATCGGTAAAGGCTCGAAGATCCGGACGGTTTATTTTTCCGAACGAGCAGTCAAGGCTTTGCGCCAGTATCTTAAAGAGCGCAAGGATATGGATGACGCCCTTTTCATTAATTATCGCCGCGGTGCGGCTAAGGGGCGCCAATCGCGGCGCCTGACGGTCAAAAGCATCGAAGATATCGTTAAGAAATATGTGAAGATCGCCGGCCTGCCGGTCATGGCTACGCCCCATACTCTGCGCCATTCTTTCGCGACCGACCTACTTAACGGCGGAGTAGATCTGAGGACAGTGCAAGAGTTTCTCGGGCATAGCAATATCGCCACTACTCAGATTTATACCCATGTGACCAATAAGCAGTTGAGGGATGTCCATCGCAAGGTCCATGATAGCCGGAAATTCTAAGATAGTTATGGAGATTTAAAAAAGCTCTGATTTTATTCAGAGCTTTTTGTTTATGGGAATTTTGCTTATTATGGCAGATAATTCTCCGGATTGACAGGCAAGCCGTTCAAACGGACCTCGAAATGCAGGTGCGGACCGGTCGTAAATCCGCCGGAACCGATACCGCCAGGCATGCCGCCGCTGCGTCCTATTGCCTGCCCCTGAGTGACATATTGGTCAGTCATGACGTAAACCGCGGAAACATGGCCGTAGACGGTCGCCAGGCCGTTGCCGTGGATGATCATGATATAGGCGTAATTTCTATTGCCGTCGAATTTGACCTTAGCGACGTAGCCGTCAGCCGCGGCCGTCAGAGTTGTCCCCTGCTTGGCGCGGATATCGACCGCCGGATGTTCGCCGATGATATTGCGATAAGGATAATCAGCATCGTGGAAGCTAGCGACAATGACGTTCTTAGGAACTGGCCAGGCGATAGTATTGTTGCCGTTATTGAGCTTATTCTTGTCTTTCTGAGACATTTTCTGGCGGATGAGCTGCTCGGCGTTGGCGATTTCTGCCTCGGCCTGCTGCTGTTCCCTCTTGGATTTCTGCAATAAGGCTTGATATTCTTTTTCTGAAGATTTAGTTTCTTCTAAGATATAAGTCTTATTCTCCTGTTCGTAAGAAAGATTGTTCCTTTTTTCTTCCAGCTTGCTTTTCAAAGCGGCGAGTTCCGTATTATTTTCGTCCAGAGCGATCTTATTCTGTTCCAATCGGGTCTTATCATCTTTTAAGCTGGCGAGACTGTCGCCGATTTCTTTATTAGTATCGGCTAAGTATTGCGCTTGATCTAAAAAATCTGATAAAGAATTATTCAAAAGCAGAATTTCTAAAGTAGAAACTTGATCCTGCTTATACATGGAGCGCAGGAGACTGGCGATATGAGTCTTTTGTTTATCGATCGCCTGGTCAAGATTATCGCTGTCGATTCCAATCTTCTTGATTTCTAAATCAGTCTTATCAATTTCGATATTGACGCTCTCGATATCTAATTGAGCTTTGGCTAAGCGGTTCTCTAAAATTGCTAGCTGATTATTCAGATTTATCTTATCTTTCTGCTTCAGCTCTATTTGAGCTTGATATTCTTTTTGGCGCTGCTGGATGGCGTCCAGTTGTTTCTTCTGATTCTGGATCTTGAGATTCAGGTCGTTTATTTCGTCATCGACGCTGCCATATTGGCTGAAGGCGCCGGGTACAATGCAAATCAGGCCAACGAATATAGCTAGCAATAGGCTAATTTTTATCAGATTGTTTTTTGGCATCTTCATAGTTACTTTATTATACCACTTTTCCTAATTTCTGTAAATACTTTTAAGCTTTATTCAAGCTTCCCTGCGCTAATCTTCTCTAAATCTCCATTAGTTATGCCTAACCCCTTAGAGCGCATTAGGGCGAAAGCGTCTTCCGGCCGGCCTAAATAATATAGCTTCAGATCAATCGGGTTAATATAATAGGCTTGTCCTTTATCCTGAACCTGCAGCAATATTCTGCCAGCCAAGCGACGTGGAGCAGCGGATGATAGGAATAACTTGATATCCTTGTCAGTCGCGCCTAAGCCTAATTCTCGCATCAGGCTATAGGCATCGGCCGGGCGGCCGAGATAATATCTTCTTTGGTCGCTCGGATTTATATACCAGGCTTCCCCGAGTGATTCGATTTGAAGAAGTATCCGGCCGGAGAGGCGGGTTGAGAGAGCCGTCGACATGACAGCAGGAAGACTGGTCGCTGACGCAGACGGAGAGATTGTTTCTGGAGCAGGGCTAGAGATAGCGGCATTTCTCTTAAGCGTTATTTTCAAAGACGCTGGCTGCGAGGCTTGTCCCCAGGCGCTATAGTATTTGGCGTAGACGATGTAATCGCCATCGGGGCAGCTAGTCGAGCCAGAACAGATATCGTAACTATAGGTCGAGACGTAATCAATCAGAGAGGCGCCGGTAAAATCAGATTTAGGCGAGATAGCTAAGCGATTTATCAAAGAGTTATTAAAATTATTGAACCGGAGAGTGATAAGAGGATTATCGGTCGTGAATGGGATATTTTCGTTGATAGCAAATTGCAGAGAGCTGCTGCCGTTTCCGTTCAAGCTGTTCCCTGCGCTGCCTAAGGCGATTAATTGTTCCGGGCTATAATTCGCGCCGACGGGCAAGGTTTCATCGGCGTTGATCGTTACCGTCCTAGTCGCCGTGCTGGTATTGCCAGCGATATCAGAAACAGAGTATCTGACTAGATAAGTTCCGGCGACGCTGGTATTTACAGGGTTGTCCACGCTGATCGAAGAGCTCAGGTTGCCGAAATTAGCATCAAGGGCAGTTGCGCCGGCATCCGCATAACTTTGGCCGCGACTGAGAGAGACAGAGCTCGCGCCATTTAGAGTGATAGCTGGGGCTAGGACGTCCGAAGAGAAACGGAAAGGGCTGGCCGTATGCGAGTTGCTGACATATAAAGTATCGCCAAGCACGAAGACATTGGCGCCATATCCGCCCATAGACGGTTCAAAGTTAAGATCAAGGTTGCCGTCTGTATCAAATTTCGCTATATAGTCTCGGAAAACGGAATCAGCTACCATGAAATTGCCAGTCACATATATTTCAGCTCCAGACATAGCCATCGAGAAGACGTTCAAGGAGAATTCAGGATTAAAGGCTTCGCTGACGATGCCAGCAGTATTGAGTTTGGCTAATTTACCGTGGGTCGTAGTCGCCGAAGTTCCGGATGAGGCGATATTGGTAAAAAGACCGCCGGCGTAAATATTAGAATCATAAACCGCCACGGAATAGATAGTATTATCGAAACTAGGATTGAAAGCATGGTCGATGATGCCGGCAGTATTGAGCTTAGCTAACCTATTATGGGTTACGGCGGTCGTCGTCCCGGCCGAAGTCGCGCTCGTGATCGTTCCGCCGACGTAGATGTCTGAACCGGAAAAGGCTATCGACCAGATATTGCCGACGAAACCTGGATTAAAAGCATGATCGACGATTCCGGCAGTGTCCATCCGAGCTAATTTATTGTGAACCACTGAAGTCGTCGTCCCAGCTGAAGTCGCGCTCGTGATCGTGCCACCGATATAAAGAGTCGAGCTAGCGACAGCTAGGGTCAGGATATTGCCGCCAAAGCTGGGGTTGAAGGCATTATCGACGATGCCAGCGGCGTTCATCTTAACTAGTTTGTTGTGAGTGGTCGTCGTAGTTGTGCCAGAAGAGGCGACGGTGGTGAATAAGCCGCCGACGTAGAGATCGGAACCAATGACAGCTAAGCCATAGATTTCATCATTGAATGTCGGGTTGAAATCTTCGTCTATATTGCCATCCGGTTTGACTTTGATGATATTAGTCCTGGATGCTCCGGGGACATAGGAAGTGAATTTTCCGCCCGTATAAAGTCTTTGCCCCGAAAATACCAGGAAGTCAGGCTCTTCATTCAGATACCTGCTAAAGGCCGGATCTAGATTCCAGCTGTTATCAAACTTGATTAAGCGATTGGACGGAGAGGAGTTTACGGCTGTAAAATCGCCGCCGACGTAAAGGCCGTCGGCAGTCTGCATAACGGTCCAGACCGTATTATTGAAGTTGGGGGCGAAAGAAGCGTCTAACACGCCGCTCGTATTCATCTTGACAAAATAATTTCTGACGGCTGCGGTCGTCGTGCCAGCTCCGGTGACGCTCGTGAAATCGCCGCCGGCATAAAGGTTTGAATTATAGATAGCGACTTCCCAAACGGTGTTATTTAAGGTCGGGTTGAAGGTATGATCGATTACGCCCGCGGTATTCAATTTGGCTAAGCGGTTATGGGTGGTTATGCCCGTGCTCGAACCAGTAGAATCCGCCTTAGTGAAGCTGCCGCCGATATAAAGGTTTGAGCTTTGCAATACCATCATATTGATAGCCGCATTGACGCTAGGGGAAAATGAGGTGTCTAAACTGCCGTCTAGATTGAGCTTGGCTAGATAATTGCGAGTAGAGCTGTCGACGGTCGTAAATCCGCCGCTAACATAAAAGCTTGATCCGGAAAGTATCAAGGTATAGACCGGCCCGTTAAAGCTCGGATCAAAAGTGGGATCGACGTTTCCTGCCATATCCATCTTGACCATATAATTCCTTTCCAGGTCGTTGACGGATGTGAAATTTCCGACGACATAAAGATGGCCGTCGTATATGGTTATATCTCTGACGCTTCCCTGTCCGCCGGTGATAACGGGCGTAAAATCAGGATCCAGCGTGCCGTCGGCCAAGAGATGGGCGATACAATTCCTTTTCTGGCCGGATATGAAGGTGAACATGCCGCCGATATATACGCCGCCATCCTCATCTTCGGCGGCGGCGAAGACATCGCTATTGCTCTTGAAGTCTGATAATATCGGAGCGCCAGAATCTTTGTCGATGACGATGAAGTTGCCCGTCTTGTCAGCGCCATCTATAGCCTCTGTAAAGTTTCCTCCAGCGTAGACATTGCCCTCGCTATCTTTGACCATGCTCCTGATCAGCCTGTTCACGCCCCAAATATTGTCATCTGGCTTATTATTCAATACGACTGCTTGCGTCTTGGCGGCGAAGCAGAAAGATAGTAAGAGGAAAAATGATATTCCGGTAATTTTAGCTCTTCTCATAGTTATTTGTCGTCTATTATTATTTAATGATATTTATTCTATTCAAGCTTTCTTCCCTGCCCAGAGCAGCAGCGACTTCGAAAGGACTGGGGCTGTTCTTTAGTCCGGTCAGCGCGACGCGCAGCGGCCAGAGGTAGTCGCCGTTCTTCCCGTTCGTTTCTTTTATCCAGTCCAGGATAGTCTTCTCCAGATAGTCCTTATCCCAAGAATTAGCTGCAATTTTCTCCAATTCTTTCTTCAATGTTGCCAGATTGGCTTTGGCGTCTGCTAATGTCAAAGTTTTCCAGCATAGTAATTCCGGCGCGTATTCCGGGAGTTCGAATAAGAAAGCGGTAGCGGCCGCAATTTCGCTTAAAGTTTTCAGGCGGTCTTGAGCCAGGGCCACGAATTTCTTGATTTTTTCAGCATCACTGATATCTCTGCCAGCTTCTTTAAGATAAGGCAGGCAAAGCTCAGTCAGATCCGGAACGGATTTTTGACGCAGATAATAGCTATTATAATAATCTAGCTTTTCCGTATCAAAGACCGCCGGGCTTGCGCCCATGCCAGCGATCGAGAAAGCCCGCTTCAATTCTTCCAGACTCCATATTTCTTGGTCGCTCTTCGGATGCCAGCCCAGAAGCACGCAGAAATTTATCAGCGCTTCTGGCAGGTAGCCTTTAGCTAGGTAATCTTCCACAAAGACATCGCCCTTGCGCTTGCTCAACTTTCCGCCGCCGACTTTATTTAGGATGAGCGGCAAGTGGATGAATTTTGGCGGAGTCCAGCCGAAAGCTTGATATAATAGGATATTCTTCGGGAATGAGCCGAGCCATTCGTCGCCGCGGGTCACTTGCGTGATTTTCATCAGATGGTCGTCGACGATATTGGCGAATTGATAAGTCGGCACGCCGTCAGATTTTATCAGGACATGATCATCGAGATCGGCTGCCTTGAAAGTTATTTCGCCGCGCAATTCATCATAAACCTTTACTTCTCCGTCAAGCGGCATCTTCTGGCGGATAACGAATTTTTCGCCAGCCTTGGCCTTAGCTTCGGCTGCGGCAGCGCTTAAGCCGCGGCAGCGCCGATCATAGCGCGGCGCTTCTTTCTTGGCTTCTTGCTCGGTGCGCATTTCGGTCAATCTCTCCTCGCTGCAAAAACAGCGGTAAGCCTTCCCTTCTTTTAAGAGCTGATCGGAATATTTTTTGTAGATATCTAAGCGTTGTGTCTGGACATACGGCCCGTATTTTCCGCCGATATGCGGCCCCTCGTCAAACTCCATATTCATGGTCTTAAAAAGCCTAAATAGGCTGTCGACTGCGCCGGCCACTTCTCTTTTCTGGTCAGTGTCTTCGATGCGCAATATGAAATCGCCGCCTTGGCTCTTGGCTAATAGGTAGCCGAATAAAGCGCTGCGAAAATTACCGATATGCAGGAAGCCGGTCGGAGAAGGAGCGAAGCGTAAGCGCGGTTTATGGTTTTGACGACCAAATAAGGATGTGAACATATTTTAATGTTATTTTTATGGCTACTTTAAGGAATAAAATTTTGCTAAGAATATCTGCGCGGCCTCGCGGCGACGCGGATGAACGCTCGTGACCAGGTCATGCATGTCTACCCAGCGCCAAGCGGAATGATCCCAGAAATTTACTTTAATATCCTCGTCTTGGCCGGTGAACTCGGCGATGAATAAGCCCTGCCTCTGCCCCTTATAATCAAAGATATAACGGCGCTGTAGGGATTTGGGGCTCTGCTGGCTGACTGGCGGAAAAAGATAGCTATAAGTTTTTTCAAAGGCAGCCTTCATAATGAACTTATCGGTATTGAGCTCCTCTCTGAGCTCACGCGCGCCAGCTTTTTCTAACGGCTCGCCATCGGTTCCGCCTTGCGGCAATTGCCAATGACCGGGGTCGTCTTCTCTTTCCACTATCAAGACTTCTTTTCCGTTCCTAGTTTCTCTATATAAGAAGCAGGCGACATTAGGCCGATAGAACCAATGATTGAATTTTGACCGGAGTAAGACCGCGGAAAAGACCACAGTCGCGTTATAGATACGCTTGATTCGTTTGGGTTGCTGAATTAGGCGCCAGAGCCATTCTAAGCCGATGCGCCGCATGGAGCTCGGCGCGCGCTTGATCTTGCCGGTGATGAAATCGAAAGCGCCGCCGACGCCGATAGCGATCTTGACGCTCGGAATTTTATGGAGATTATGATAGATGAATTTTTCTTGAGCGGGCGCGCCGAAAGTAGAAAAGAAAATCACGGGCGCGAAGGCCTTTATTTTTTCATTCAGTTCATGGTCAAGCGGCTGAGCGCGATGCCGGTCAACGACTAAAGCTTCTAAGCCGGGATACTTTTTAGCTAAGGCCTCCTTGATGGCTGTCTGCTGGGAGAGGCCGCCTTCGCGATTTATAACTAAGATTCTTAATTTTTTTTCGCGGGCGAGCGCTAATAAGTCTAAAGTCAAATCAGCCCCGGTCAGGCGCGGAATTTTCTGGCCGATAATGAAGCCAGCCAGCTTGATGCCGAAGCCGTCAGCTAGAGACAAAGCGGCTTTATTCAAGATATAAAAAAACTCCTCGTCTTTGTGAGATTTGAGAATTATTTCCGGATTGGGGGTGACGATATAATGCTGGCCGCCGTCGTTTAAGAACCGGCCGATTCTTTTTAGAACCTCCCCACGATCCACGGCGCTTAAATTTATTCCCAAAACATTGACCATATGTTATAATAATGACATCAGAAAGTTTTCATGATTATATCTTAATTTTATTATAAAAATCAGCTTAAGTCAAAGTTTTATTTGTTTCATTTATGGCTTATTATAAAAGAATTACCGATCGGATCGAGGAGATCAAGATCGATAACCCGCGGACCACTCCTTCGGTCAAATGGGTGAATATAATCAATGCCGGTAAGAACGAGATTGACTATCTGCGCAAGAATTATAATTTCAATCTGATTCATCTGAAAGCGGCGGCCGCTTCCGTCTCTTTCCAGCGCCCGATGATCTTCAAAGGTGATGATTATCTCTGCTTAGTGCTCCATTTTCCGACTTTTAAAGGTGAAAATATCGTCGCTAGCGAGGTCGATTTCTTTGTCGGCCACGGCTACCTGATTACTGTCCATAATAATACCCTAAAAGCCCTGACTCATTTCTTTTCGCTGGGCAAGAAAAGCCCCGACTCCCTGCTCTCTTATTCCTTGGAATCGTCGGCTATACTTCTCTATGAAGTTTTGGGCCATCTGATGGATGACTGTTTCCAGTTGCTCGACGATAGCAGTGTGAAATTGAATGAAATCGAGGATCTTATTTTCGAGCGGCAGCAGAAGAAGGCTGTCGAGAAGATTATGACTTTCCGCCGCAATATCATCAATATCCGCAAGATCATGCAGAATCATAAGAATATCCTGCAGAATCTGATGGATATGGAAAGCAGCTTGGTAGAAAGAGCTATGGTCAAGAAATACTATTCCGTCTTAGTCGAGCACTCTAAGCGCATCTGGGAGATGCTGGACAACCAGAAAGAGATGATCGAAGTGCTAAATAGCACGAATGAGTCGATTCTCAACGACCGGATGACCGATATCATGAAGACTTTGACTATTTTTTCTGTGATTGTTTTCCCGCTGACTTTATTGGCCGCTATCTTCGGCATGAATGCCAAGTATATGCCTTTTGTCGATCATCCTTTAGGTTTTTGGATGATTTTGGGTTTGATGCTCCTTTGCTCTATCGGAATGTTGGCGTTCTTCAAGGGCAAGAGGTGGATATAAGATAAAGCCGATTTAGAAATTATTTAGTGTTTTACCAAATGAAAAAGCCCTGGTGTTGAGTCAGGGCTTTTAGAAATTGGTATTTCTCTGTTTAATGGGTTTAATGGTCCGAGATTGCCAATCCTATTTTCAGGACTCCGAAATATGGATCCCAATAGCTGGATAGCGATTGGTTAGCATTAAAGATCGTCGGGCTAGCAGAATTAGAACCAGCTTTAAAGACTAGTTCATAATTCATCGGCATATCGGTGTAGGCGATTTTTCGCATACCCCAATTAGCAAAGCCGGTGACAGGTGTTTCTAGCAGCGGCGCAGACCAGTTTCCGACGCTGTCTTGAAGGACAACGAATGGCGAGAGACCGGAGAATGGCGCTTGATTGTTAATATATAGAACCAAGGAATCTATTTTTTGGTCCATTCTGATTACGGCATCCACTCCCTGGTCTCCCGATGTGCCAGGCAGATTAACTACCACGGCATTGGCATTAGCAGTGACATTTCCACTAATATCAACTTTGAATTTAATCAAAGTCGGGTTAGAAGGATTCACGAAGTCTCCCCAATATATTCCCCAGTATTGGTTCCCTCCAGATATTCGTCCCACTCCCAGCTGATATTCTCCTGGCGTCAGTATCGTCCTGACAGCCACGAATTTAGCGATTTCTGCGGTATTCGTAGGAAGAACAAGAGCGTTATTAATCACATAGAAGTTCGTATCGGCTGCTGGAATCAGGGTAGCTACCCAGTCAGTGGCCGTAACGTCTCCAATGTAGAAGAAATCGCCTTTCGTCTTCATGGCAGCTTTATTCAAGGCCATGACTATGCGGAATATGCCTCCTCCTAGCGGCGTGCTGGAAATTTCTTTGACCGCTGGCAATCCATCAAGAGCGGGCAAGATTTTGACTTGCAAGATCCTTTGATAGGTCTGGTCGTCGTCAGCGACACCAATCAATCTTACTTCCGTAACAGAGAAATATTCTCCTTTGAAGGTATGGCTGGTGTTAGGGCCGAAGGCGCTGCCGTCGGCGAAAGTCCATTGCCAAGTTACGATGTTAGGACCATTGGAAATAGCCAAGAAGCTTACCGAAACCCCGCGTTCTACTAATAGCGTATCATCCACTCCGACTACTTTTTGCCCTACTTTCATCCGGATTTCTGGCGAATTCTCATCGTCTTTCAGTTCGTGATATGATTGTTTTTCACATCCGAACATCAAGAATACCAAAGCTAAAGCTATAGCCACAGGCATAAAAACTGTTTTTTTTCTCATGACTTATCGATTTAAATTAAGTTGTAAACGTACTCTGCAAATATATTAATTTATTTGGTTACTTTTTTAGGCTTTTGTAAACGTCCAGAACCTTATCGGAAATATCGCGCCAATTAAATTCCCTCTTCACTCTCTCGAAGCCTTCGTTGGCCTTTTCCATTATTTTTTCCGGATTATCTAGGGCAGTTTGCAGCTTCAAGCTCAGATCGTTCGCATCCTTATTGGCAAAAACTAATCCTGCCGGCCCTATCGCTTCTAAATTAGCGCGGATATCGCTTACTAGGCAGGCAGTCTTATAGGCCATCGCTTCCAATAAGGCGATAGATAACCCCTCGCTCTCAGAAGGCTGGACGAATATGTAAGCGTTGGAATACAGTTCGGATAAGATCCTCCCGGTCTGATTTCCGGTAAAGATTATATTATTATCGTCTCCGGTCAGTTTCTGCAAATCGGCCACGTAGTCATCAGTGTAAGAGCCTTCACCGACAATCACTAATTTCTTGTCCGTCTCCAGACGCTTATAGGCTTCAATTAGATAATGAACGCCTTTATGGCGCACCAAGCGGCCGATATAGACGATATAATTTTTTTCTTCTAAGCCCCAGCGTCTTATTTCTCGGACTGGCGTTTTTTCTACAGGATTGGCGCCATTCGGAATATAGATAGGATCCTTCTTGTATTCGCGGGCTGCATATTCTGTCAATTCTTTAGAAACGGTAATAATTTTGTCGGCGAATAAACATCCGATTCTTTCGCCGAAGCGCAGATAGCGGCGGGCGAAGAAGCCCCATTTCTGGTGGTAATAATCTTGGCAATGGAAGGTGAAGACGATCGTAGTGTTAGGTTTGAGCAGTTTTATTAACCACATCAAAGAAGCCGGCCCGATCGATTGGAAATGGATTATATCGACTTTACGGAAGAGGACGTCTAAGCAAGCTAGAAAAGTATGGGAGATAGCTTCAAGATTTTTAGAGCGCAGGCCGGGAAGGTTGATTATCTTGACCCCTTTGAATTCCTGAAGCTGGGCCGGCAGATAATTCCGGCGATTGTATACTAAAACATCCTGGCCGGAAGCGGCTAGGTTAATGGCCAAATTCTCTACATATTTTTCAACACCGCCATTTTTGGCCGGTATTCCCTTTTGTCCGATAAAGGCGATTCTCATAGGTTTTTCATTGTCAGCATGAATATTATATTAACTGAATATTGTAATATATAATAATTTATTTGTCAAGTAATAAAGGCAATAAAATCTTATAATAAAAATTGGCTAATATTAAAGATATATAAAAAACCCCTGCTTTTGGCAAGGGTTTGTTAGGACAAAGTTGTTCTTGTCCCCTATTGATGGAAAACGTAGAAGCCTCCTACTTTTTCCATTTGTTTCAACATCCAACCTGTTTGGCTGGAGGTTATTTCGGGTGTTTTGATTTGTAGTATGCCATCAAGTTCAGTGGCGGCGACATAAATCGTACCGTCAGTTGTTACGCCGTAGTTCCCAAATAAGTCGGAATTGGCCGTTCTTAGCTTGATATTATAGCCATTCCCCGGGCCGTTTAGTTCGGCTTCGGCGTATGACTTATGCAATTCTTCCATAGCTACATGCGGCCAGAAACGATTGTTTCCAACATGGATAGAAAATTCGGCTAAGATCTTTGGACCTCCGACACTAGAGCCGGAAACGTCTGTAGTGCTAGTCGTATTGACAACCTCTTCGCTCACCACGCTTTTTTGAACGGATGTACTTTCTTTATCAAGAAGCTCTTTTGTCTTATTCTTCCAATATTCAGATTTCTTTCTCAAAGATTCGATAGTAGCTTCCTTGGCTTTGTTTATTCTTTTTAGCGAATCTGCGAGCCGAGCTTCTTTTGAGCAATCACTAATAGAATTAGATGTCTTTAAGACTTTTAAGATCTCCTCTTTGGCCATTAATTGTTCTAATTCTTTGGTTACTTGCTCTTTAACCAAGCTGGCATTTTTTTCATTGATCGAGGCTTCGATTGCCAGTTTTTCCAATTTACCTTTCTTCTCAATTAGAAGATCGATCGGATCCTTGGCTGTCACTGTCGAAGTTGCTGGTTCTTGTTTCTTCTGGTCTCCCCCGTTGAAATATTGGCAGGAAGACATAGTAATGATCATCATTACTATAAGCGATGCGGTCACTAGATTTCTCATTTTTATTCTTTTTTTGGTTGTTTACTATTTACTAATTAATGTTCCAATATTGAAACTTGCTCCAAAAGCGAAGCTGCGTTTCAACGGATCGTTATCGAACTTATATAATAGGTTCAAAGCGAGCCAATCGTCTTTCCCCGGCTTATGCCAGGAGATTTCTGCGCCGACGGCGTAGAGGCTTCTGTTTCCCGCTGAATTGCCGCAGCTATAGCTATAGTAAGTTACTAGCTTCGGCGAACAGTAAAGATTTTTACCCCAGGCCCAGTCTGCCAAGCTCTGTTTCAAGAAAACATCATAGAATGTCTTGTCCCAGGGCTTGTAAGTAGAGTCCGGAATTAAAGTCTCGTTCCAATAGGCTTTTTTCTCCGATCGCAATGGCATTTGAAAGCCTAGTATTAGTTGCGTTCGAGGAAATAGTTTCGGCCATCGCCCCCAGGTCTTTATCAGATTGCTGTTGATAGAGCCACTAAGCATATGGTCGGTTTGTTTGCCTAGGTAATGTCCTTTCTTAGGGCCATGGAGCACCAAGCTTTCGCCTGACTCTTCGCAATGCTTGTAGCCGAGGTTGAGCCCCGTAAACATCGCATACGAAGATGTAAGATACTCCGAATAATACCCCAGGGTGAATCCTCCGCCCATTTCAGTGCTATTAGCGCTGTAAGGGATGAGATTCTTGTCAAAACCCGAACGGTTATAGATCAGATATGGTCCTAAAGACCAGCCGCTCCAAGTTTTCAACGCCTGGTAATCTAAGTAAGCACCGTAATAGTTTCCATTATTGTTGGCATTTTGCTGTTCAGCAAAATAGCCGCCGAATAAGGAAACATTCATACGGTTTCTGAAATCATTCTGCGCTTTAGCGCCGTAAACGATAATCAGAAACAAAAATAAGAATAATTTTCTTTTCATCTTTTATTTTTATGAACCTCTCCTTAGGGTTATTTTTTAAGTTACTTTAATAATTATTTTAATTTATTAATTACCGTGTAATTTGATCCGAGCCATCCATCTCATCCGTTAGTCCAACTTTATCATGTGGCCAATCTTGTTTTTTTTCGTCTTTTTCCATAACGACAAATCATAGCGCTCTTCTGGAAATATGTAAACGTAGAATAATGATAGCAGTAGGCCGCCGACGATAGCCAGAAGCGCGTTCATTATTAGGTTCGGTTGAACTGGATAATTGGAAACTATCGGCTGGTCGATGATGTTGATCTTGATTGCGCTGCCGCTTCCTTGGTAGCTGGCGTTATTATTTATGATGATGTCATTGACGGCTAAAGCGATTTGCTGCGCCTGATAAGGATTAGAGTGGTAGACATTTATTTCGATTATGCCGGTGTCGCTATACGTCTTGGTGCTGACGGTCTTATTCCATTGTTTCATCTGCTTGTTGTAATCGCCGGAGAAATGGGTCTTATCGATATCATACGGAGAGGCGAGGACTAGATTATAGAAGGATCCGGAATGGACTACTTCAGCCAAGAGTCCGCTAAGATATTCGTTTGATCTAGAAAGAGTATAGGGATCGCTGGCGCTTGAGTTTTGTATTAATAATAGGCGGGACTTCGCTCCATAGTTAAGGGGTCCGATTAAAGATATGAGTATAGTCAAGAGGACTGTGACGAAAGCCAGAGTAAAGAATGTCCCCTTTTTCTTCCCTAATAGTTTGATAAAATCTAAAAATTCCATATTTTGTCTTTTATACTGCTTTTATATTAATATACTATCCTACTACAAATATTTTTATTTGTCAATACTTTGGTCTTGTCTGTCAATATTTTTGTCTATTGACATTTTTATTAAAATGATATATTGTTAGGAGAATTGTTTAAAAATATATTATCTTTGTATAATATTAGCAAAAAAATAATTGGTAAAAATATGAAAAAAATCGCTTTCCTATCGTTTATTGTTTTATTGGCTGTTTTTGCACTTGTCAGTCAAGGGCAGAGTAAAACAAAGAATTATTATTCCGGAGATGCTATCAGCTTCAATAATGAAGTCTATGTAGCTTCTACTAACACCGGCAGTTTAGAGGTGCTAAAGCTGGAAGATAAAGAATTGCAGACCCTGGTTAAAGTTAAGGCGCTTGATACCAGATTAGGCAGCCGGGATAACTTCTATGGCGCCAAGTTCTCTGAAGAGGATGGGCAATTATTTGTCTATGCCGTCAGTGGCTTCAATCTGTATAAGTATCAAATAAGCGGCAATCAGGTTCAAGAAATCGTCAAGAAGACGAATAGCTATTGGGAATGGTATACGCAGATTGATAAGTTCGGCGATAACATAGTCACCATCAGCGACAAGGGAGTTAAGGTTTGGAACACGAAATTAATGGATGTCGTCGATGCCTATTCTTTCACTAACAAGCAGAATCCTTATAATATCCACGCCGATAACGGTCTGTATATTTTCAATATCCAGGATAATTATTTATATGTCTTTAATCGCGAAACTCGCGAAGTTTCTGCTAAGATTGCCCTTAATTACAAAAATAATACCGATAACCATAGAGTTTATCAGGATGAAAGCGGCTTTGTCTATCTAGCGGATGATTATTATTTCAAGAAATTTGATCTTAGCGGCCACCTATTGGGCAGCTTCGAGCATGTCGATTATCAGGGCTATGACGTATCTGCTTCCGGATATAATGATTATGTTTATTTCTCTAACGGTTTTGGCGTGGTCAAATTAGGTAAGAATACCATGAAGCTGGCCGATTCTCAGGAAACTTTGAATTTAGCCGGCGCGCGCGGTTGGGCGATGGGCCTTAAGGCGGTCTATGCCAAGGGAGATAAGGTGGTTGTCTTCAATAATTCCAGCATCTTAGTCTTGGATGAGAATTTGAATAAACTCGCTGATTATCAGATGACAGAAGATGCTGAAGATGCTCCGGCAGAAAATCTTTATCTGAACTTGGATCACAATTCCGGTGCTGCCGCAGCTTCGGTCAAGTTGAGCGGCGGCGGATATCTGTCTAATGAAAATCTTAAGATATATTTCGCCGGCATTGAAACTGACGGAAAAGCTGACAGTCGCGGCCGATTCACCCAGACCCTGACGGTTCCTGATGTTAAGCCAGAACGCGTCGATATCAAAGTGAACGGCGTTGCCTCTAAATTGACTTACAGCATCGACTTCAGGATTGCCGAATAAGGGTTGCCGATAAGATAATTAGAAGATAAATATATTTAAAAACCCCGGGATACCGGGGTTTTTATTTTTTTAGACTGATAACGACGAAATCCAGCGTCAAGCCGGCCAGGCGATTCTTGATTATCGCGTAATCTTTTATTCCCGCTTCTGCCAATAAGCCGCTTAGCTGTCGGCGGCTCAGGAGATTCATGTAAGAGCCGGCCGCCCAGCTTTTTCCAACCGTTTTCAAATAGGCGTCAAAGATTTTTTTGGGAAGAAAATGCAGGAAAGGAGTGCGGGTGTGTATCTCGATAGGGAAATTTTTGTTAGGCGTAGTGACAAAGAAGCTCTTCCCTACCCGCTTGATTTCTTTTAAGAAAAATATCTGGTCAGATTGTGATCCGACATGTTCCAGGACGGCGTTAGACCAGACGATATCGAACGTTTGGTCTGGGAATGGAAACTTCTTTCCATCATAAATCACAGCTTTAACTTCAGGGTAAAGATTGGAAAATTTTCCCGGTTCGTTAATCCCCAGGGCGGTGATTTTTTTAGGGTAAGGATAATTTTTCTCTAAAAAGTTGTCGCCGGCGCTATACTCTTCAGCATTGAAGCCGACGTCTAAGATAGCGTCGTCGGGCGACGGCTTTAAGAATTTTAGGAACTCTTGGTATTTGCGGCGGCGATTGTAGCCGGAAATCTTATAAGCGAATGACATGTTTATAGATATGGATTATTTCTGTCAGATTATTTTCCGGTGAAAAATTGCTGGCTGTGGCGGTGGCCGCCCGGCTTAATTTTTCGCGGTCGACGCTGTCTAGACGCTTGATTTGGCGTATCAGGTCATCCTCGTCGCCGGGATTGAATAGTAAGCCGTTCTCTCCGTCTTTGATTATTTCCGGTAATCCGCCGATGCGCGCGGCAATGACTATCTTTCCGAGATTCATAGCTTCCAACAGGCTTAGGGGCATATTCTCCGGCCAGATGGAAGGAATGATTACGGCTTTGGCGCCGGTAATCAAAGGTCGCAATTCAGCAGCCGCCTGGAATCCTAAAAATTCTACTTGAGCTTTTAATTCCTCGGTTATTTTTTTCAAGGCTGATTCTTCCGGGCCGATTCCGGCAATCTTCACTTTCTGGCTGATTCTGGCCGCGGCCTTGATTAAAGTAGCGATTCCCTTTTCAGAATTTAAGCGGCCGAAATAAAAGAGATAATCTTCGACTGCCGGGTTCTTTCCTGTCGGCGTTTCCGCCTCAAGATCGGGGCTATAGGGGTTATAAACTACCGAGATTTTATCTTCCGGCCAGCCGGCTTTGACGACGGCGTCCTTCATGAATCTGCTGGGAGCGATAAAGACGCTGACGTTCTTGCGATAGATATTCAAGATGGAATGATGCAAATACATTTCTACAACCGCTAAAACGGTGGCCGCGTATGAGTCTTTGACGTCCCGGCTGAAGAGATATTGATAATATTTTTTGGGCCGAGCATCTCTTTTACTGCCAGCGGCCGCGTTAAGAAGATTATAGTCAGGAGAAATCAGCTTATAATCATGCAGATGCATCACAACCGGTATATGGTTGCGTCCAGCCACGGTTAATATCGAAGGAGAAAGATGATGATAAATATTATGAATATGAATGACATCGGGCCGGAAATCTTTTATTAAGCGGCTGAATTTTTTTCTGACGGAAAAACTATAGAGAACTCGTCCAGGAGCTTTTAGTTTGTCCATGACCCCTCCTTCATTAAAGCTGATTCTAGAAGCGAAATAGAGGCTCCAAGGAGTCGGCAGGTTCTTGGGGTGTTCCATAGAGAAGACTGCCACTTCGTGTCCGGCTTTTTTTAAAGCGCCTGTCAGCCAGAGGAAATATTTATCGGCGCCGCCCCGAGGGTAATAAAATTTATTGACTTGCAGTATCTTCATAAACTTAGATTTTTTCGTTTCAATAAATCGCGATATAAGGCTTGATATCTTATAGCTGCGTCTGTGATGCTAAAATTAGAAATGATTTTTTTCCGCAGCTTCTCTGTCTTGGATATTACTGATGCTTCATTCAGATTATCGGCTAGCCAATTTATTTTGGCGGCTAAAGCGACAGCGTTTCCAGCCGGAACCAGCCAACCGGTTTCCCCATCAACGATTTCCACAGTTCCGTCTATTTTGGAAGTGATAATCGGTAATCCGACTAAGCCGGCTTCCAAAAGAACTAGCCCGAGTCCTTCCCATATTGAAGGAAAGACGAAAGCGTCTAATGAATTCAAGAAAGCAGCCGGATCGGAAATTGGACCGATTAATTTTATCCTATCTTTTAAGCCGTCTTTTTTTATTTTTTCTTCCAAATCT
Organism: Patescibacteria group bacterium; assembly: GCA_041661685.1. Lineage (GTDB taxonomy): Bacteria > Patescibacteriota > Patescibacteriia > Patescibacteriales > UBA12465 > UBA12465. The sequence continues at coordinate 262,158 of JBAZTY010000001.1, read as the reverse complement.
TTTTCTAAGGGACCGGTGCCGGCAATCAAGCAATCAATACCCGGTTTTACGGTTTTCCAAGCTTCGATCAGGACCAGGTGCCCTTTTTGCGGGCTTAATCGGCCCATGGTGCCGAAAATAACCTTATGATTAGATTCGGGTCCTGATTCGTTTTTTCTTATTTTTGCCGCTTTTAAAAATTTGGCCGTATCTACGCCGTTTTTGATGACCGAGATCTTTTGCGCTGCTAAGTGGTAGCGAGAAACAATATCATTTTTGACGGCATCGGAAATAGCCACAATTTCATCAGCCGCTCGATTATTGATTCTTTTGAGAATATTCCGCCAGAAGCTTTCATCCGAGTTGACATTATGTTCTGTGGACAAGATGACTGGTACGTCGGTCAGTCTGGAAATCGCACAACTGTAATAATCTCCGCCTAGATGAGTATGAACTATTTGTGGTTGAATCTTTCTGATGGCACGCAAGAGACTAAAAAGATTCGACAGATCTATTTTTTTTCTTTTTTCAAGGATAACGACCGGAATATTCTCGGTCGCTAATTCGGTGAGCCATCCCCCGCCTCGCTTGAATAGGATGAGAGTCGGCTCGAAAATCGAACGATCCAGATTGAGAATCAGATCGACAACCATCCTTTCGGCGCCTCCCTTGTCTAAAGTCGGCAGGAGGTAAACGATCTTAATTTTTTTCTGCGGCATCTTCATAAGCATTCATTTGTTTCTGTCTTTTCTGGTATTTCGTTTCCAGCAGCCTGGCGGCTAATAAGAAAAGAGTGACCGGCAGCCAGACCTTTCCTTTATAATACGACGTATTGAAAAATTGGAAGAACAGTCCGCCCGCCGCGGCCAAACCGAGCGGCAATATCCAGGGATTATCGCGATAATAATGGCGTATCGTTAAGTAGCCGATTCGGAGCAGATAAGCCAGTATGAAGAGCCAGGCGGCTAGCCCGAAGATGCCATTTTCCGCCAATACTTTCTGCAACATGCCGTGCGAATCTATCGGTTCTCCGTACTTGGCGGTAAACCTGATATTATCCCCCACGAGATTAATGAATTCGCCGCTGCCGAAACCTAGGAAGGGGCGTTCATGGAAGGCCGCGAGAGAGATTTCCGTCAACAATACGCGATTCTCGGTCGAACTGACATTATCTTTTTGGAGCTGATCCATTTTCCATAGGAGAGGCGACATGATCAGGACTATTCCGAATAAAGCAAAGATAGTATTCAAGCGTTTTTTCTGATCGGTTTTATATATGATATAAATGATGATCTGCAAAGCTAAAGTGATCCAGCCGGCTCGAGAAAAAGTCAGAACGATTCCCATAGAAGTCAGAGCAAAGGCGATATCGCACCAGCGCCTGACACGGCTGTCTTCATAAAATTCTCTGAGAGCCAAGAAAATAAGGGCGCCGACGTTCAAGAACTCGGCTATCAGATTATGATTTTCTCCAAAAGGAAAAACGCCGAACCAGGCAATCGATCTAATGCGGAAGAAACTGTCTTGCCAATCTTGTCCGTATAAAGAAAGATAGCCGCTGATTAATACTATGGTTGAGCTTAAAGCTAAAGCCATCAAGGTTTTTCTGAATAATCGGCCGCTAGTGACGAGGTTATATGGCAAGAAAATATAGGCGAAATATAAGAACAAAGGCCAGCGGGCAACATACCAAAGCGAATAAAGCGGATTTTTTGCTAATAGCGATGAGATGACGCTAATGAGCAGAAAAATAGCGAAAGGTAAGAAAAGCGGCCATTTCAATTTAAGCGGTTTGGCCACTTTGAAAAATCGCTGATAAATGAAGCGAGCGAAGAATGCCGTCAGGGCGAGCAAGGCGACTAGATCAGCTAAAGGCAGAATAAAGCCATGCCAATAAAAATCCCAGCCGATAACTGGCAGACAAGCGGTCAAAGCGTATAAGCTGATTTCCGGCCAAGCCAGGAAGGCGGCTAGAACCATAACTAACGCTAGAATCGATAAAGTCTCTATCATATATGTTAAATAATACATTATTTAATAAAAAAGGCCAATCAAACTTCGTGTCTTGATTGGCCTTAGTGTTTCATTTTTTCAGGATGAAGATTTTTGCTTCTTTTTTTGCCGGATCGACTTCAATGACGGCATTTTCGTATTGCCTGAAGGTATCAATCGGTTTGCCGAAATCTATCCTGAATTCCGGATAGAATTTATAGTTGTTCTGCCAAACCGCGACATGGACGTTATCGAGGAGTGCTGCGCTGGCGATGGCGAATTTCAGGTTCTTTTCAGAAACCTGGAAAATCGTATAGGGCCCGGTTTTCTTGGCGTTGGCCATGCATTGCCACCAGCCGTTATCGCGTTTATCGCCTAGATAATCATTAGGCCAATCCTCGAATATTTTTCCGTCGAACAGATCAGAGAATTCCACACTTCCTTTATTTCCTATAATAATGAAATCCTTCCCTTTTGCCTGACGTATCTTCGTCAAGAAAATACGTATCCCTTCCGACCAAGTCCTGTCCAAAGTAGTATCGGCATCCGGCTTGCCGTCATTATCGGCATCGATCTTTTCTTTGCCAGAATACATCCAAGCACAATTACCGCCGGAGTTATCCATGGTGTAGCCATCCCAGATAGTATCTTTCAGCGCCTTAGTCAAGAGGATATTGGCCATCCATTCGCTATAGATAACGCCATTTATCTTCGGACAGGCTGAACTTAGATTCATCATCCGCATGCCATGATAAAATATTGCTTTATTCCCTTTGTTGGTTTTTAATAGCCAACTTTGGTATTTAGCATATATTTCATCTGTCCAAGAATTTTGCAGAGGGCGTCCGCCTATTCTGGGGTCAAATATCTCCATAGGGTTGCTATAGCAGATAAGCTTGATTTTTGGATTGATTTTTTTGATCTTTACTAGAGAATCGTAATTATTAAACATGTTTTCCATGTCTAAGATTACAAAATCAAAACGTGCCAAGCTATCGGCTGCGTGCGGGCCTAGCCAAGGGCAAGTCCCGTAAACAGTCCCTTTTGTTCTCTGCCCCAAAGCAATAGCCGGGGCCAGTAGCATGATCAGTGAAAATAAAAGGAGATTTTTCATGTTTTTTTGGTTTTTATATTATTTTATTGTTAATTTACAGATATAAACGTCAAATTGATTGACTGTACACTATATAATATTTTTAGGTTTTAGTCAAGAGGAATTGCATATAAAAAAAGATGGCCGTATTTTTTTGGTCATCTTTTTTCTTTCCTAATGTCTTTATAAACTATAGTTAAAATTTAAAGCTCTTATCAGCATTAAGATTGTCGCTCCATTCCTTAGTTTTTCCGGTTAAAGGTTTGTAGATAGCTTTTAAGGAATTAATGCGGGAGCCGGCCTGGCGCTGGACGAATAACTCATAGGCTCCGGCTTTCATCTGGATATTGATCCTGTCCGGCAGATTATAACTCAGGACGGCGCTGGCGCTAGTTCCTGGCTCTATGGTCCAGAAGAAGCCGAAGACGGTCTTATTGAGCTTAGGGTCGTCGGTAGCGCTGATATCGGCAGTAGTTTCGTCTACGCCCTTTAAGCTTATTAAACGGCTCCCTAAAGGCGCATAGATGCGCGTATAGCTGCGGTAGCGAGTCGTCCGCCAGTCAAATCCGCCCTCATGATGATAATCAAGCCGGATAGCGGCGCTCAGTCCGTTGGTGTTCTGATTAAGAGTATAAGATAGGTCTTTTTTGACGACGGCATCGCTCTTGAAGGCGCCGAGATTAGCGTCGACGACCATCAGGTAATCGCTCGCGGGGTTTTTCATTTCCCCGCTTATACCCATATCTTTAGCCAGACCTTGCCAGCCGGCATTTAAGAAATAGGCCTGGATATTCTTCTCAGCGATGTTGTTATCAGTGATCTTAATAAGCTCGCCTAGTTTATCTGCGCCCAGCTTGAATAAGCGGCTCTTGAGTTCGTTCATCAATTCGTCGACGATATTCTTGCGATCCCATGAAGATATGGCTTGGTCTTTATAAGCGACTTCGACATTATATTGCAGAAGCGGCTGGAAGTTAGTAGCGTCGTAAGTCTGGCCGCGAATGATTATCGGCCCAACCAGATTGAATAGATCTCCGATAAAGTCTGGCGTGATGGCGACTATGCCGGTAAATGGTTTAGTACTAGTGCCGATGGCGGCACTTTCGCCTAGGAAGATATCGTTGATATTCTTAGCCGAGGTCGGCCAATCAGGCGACCAATTAGAATCGCGGAAATACCATTTCTCGACTTTGAGATATTTTTTCAGAGGCGCCGGCGCTTCCGTTTTCCATTTATCAGATAGTGAAGCTGGCATGTCGATATGATAACTGTCGTCAGTATCAATCGAAACTATTTCGCCGTTTCGGCTTTCTAATATTCCGTAAACGCCGATGAAGCCGCCGGTCGGGCGCAGTTCGTCGTTATTCTGGAGAATAATCAGGAAGCGGCTGGCATTAGGATAACCGGCTAAGGCTGGAAGCAACTTGATGAGGGGGGTGGTTTTGCCTAATAGTTCAGAAGCTTGAATAAGTTCCAGCTTAATATCGCTGATCTGGCTGTATATCGGCCACAGGATGCCGATCTTATGGATCTTATCAAGGTTGAGCAGCGCGAGATCGATATTAGCCTTCAGGCCGTTGAGTTCCGGTTCTGATTCATAGATCATTTTTAAGAAACGGCTCTTATCCGTTTCCGATAAATCAGTAAAATTACGATTGCCGGCCTCGACGCTTATTTGGCTTAATCCGCTAGCAATCGGCAGCCCTCTCTCTAAAGAGCGGCTGAGTATTTCCGCAGTCTTGAGAAGATATTCTAAATCATCTATCTGTAAGCGGGCGGGGACGAAATTCTTGATAGCCGGATTAGAGCGGGTTTTATCTAGGCTGGCTAAGGCGTCGTTAAATTCGGAACGAGCTTTGGCCGCTAAGGTTTCGGCGGTCTTCCAATCTTGGGCTTTAATCGCGTCGACAGCGGCCGTGATATCATTCTTGCCGGCTAAGCCTTGTTCGCCGGCGGCCCGCAGTTCTCTATAAGAGCTGCCGAGAGCGACCAGAAGAAGGACTACTCCGATAACGGCAATAATCAGCGCGTATTTCAGGATAGACCAGAGAGCGTTGAGAAAATAAGCTAAGTATCTTTTCGTATTCTTCATATTTTTAGTTTTCTTTATTTAGAACGTCTATCAGGACGAGCTTTTTCCCCTCCAGGATATTATAGAGGAATATGTCCATGACATCGCGGCGATAACGATACTCGCGTTCGGTCATGACGGTAAAGTTTATTTCTCTACCTAATTCTTTCTCTAATCCTTTGACGAGCTTCAAGAAGGCCTCGCGCCGGATTGTGCCGACGAGCAAGAGGTCAGTTTTAGCTTCCGGATAATTAACAAAAAAGCCGGATAGTATTAATAGTTTCGGCTGGCAGATTTTTTGGAGATTGATGATAAAATTCTGGCTGAAGAGTATCTGCGTCTTGGCGAATAAGGCGCTTATTTCCGGGTAGAGGATGAAGTCAGGATTGACGCTGAATGATTTTTTTTTGTCGTCTGCTTCGGGCTCGGCTTCCTTGATAACCCCGGTTTTAAGAAGATTATCTACTTCGCGCCGCAAAGAATTAAGCGGCAGGCCGAAGGCATGAGCTATTTGCTGCAGCGAGTAGCTTTTATCAGGGTAAAGGAAAAAGAGATTGATGATCTTGACCCTAGCTTCAGAGCCAAAAAGCGCGTTGAGCATATTTCTTTATTTATGAGTTTATAGTATAATATTCATAAGAAACAGTCAAACCAAAAAATGGGCCTGATTCCTCTTTTTTCTTATGTATAATAAGATTTCTTCAATCATTTTAAACTCTGCTAAGGCCGTCGGCCTGAGCGATGTTTTTGTCGCTCAGCCTGATACCCTAAAAGAAAACCAGGCCGGCAAGATATTCGTCTTGGGGGAAATAGGCGGCAAGAAGACTGAAGGCCAGAAAGTCTTTGATTTCCTGGTGATGGCTCTTAACGATAATTATTATAACGACGAGAAGATACTTTTCAAAGACAAGATTCCGGGCTTGAAGATTGAGAACATCTTTGAGGCGGCTGTCACCAAGACTAATCGCGATTTGGCGGATTTTTTGGTTAGCGAGAGGGTTCGGCTTAATCCGGCGGCTACTAATTTGACCATCGGCGTCGTTTACGAGAATAAGATTCATTTTGCCAATTTCGGGCATAATCGCGCCCTATTAGTTTTTCGGCGCGGCGATGAGTATGAGATAATCAATGTCGAAGCTAATGCTGCCGAGGCGTTAGCGGGCGAAAGCGATGCCGAAGCGGCGCCGTCTCGTGCGCCTAAATTATTCTCTTCGGTCATCAGCGGCGAGATTCCCTTCTCTTCTTATTTCGTGCTCAGCAACGAAGCCTTGCCGGAATATCTTTCTAATAAAGAGATGATAAGCATCGTTACCAAGCTTCCGCCCTTGGCCGCCGCCGAACAGATTAAGAACGTCTTAGCTAAAGTTAATACTTATATCCCTTTTTTAGGAATAATCATCAAGAATACGGTCGGATTAGCGGCTCCGGACGCTAAAGAAGATTTGGAAGAATCTTCGGCTCATAGTTCTATCTCTTCGCTTAATTATACCGAGCAGAAGACTGAACGCATGCTCGCTCCGGCCGGACTAATCAATCTTTCCGGCATGGTTAAAGGAGCGCAGAACGCTTTTAAGGATTGGCGCGCTAAATCGGCTCGGCCGCAGAAGAAATATATCCATCAGGAAGAAGACAGAACCGTGCAGCCGCCCCTTGATCTCGGTTCGATTAAGAGTATGAGTATGGCTGGCGTCGGATCTTTCTCTGGTCCGGATAAGGTCTACTCCAAAAAACGTTCAGGGGCCGTTGTCTCCGGGTTCAAGAATATCGGTTCCGCTTTAGCCGGATTATTCAGCGGCCATATCTGGTCGGCTATCGGCAGATTTTTCAAATCTAGATTAATGTCGCTCAATAAGAAGAATCGTTTGCTTTTTGCCGTCTTAGGAGTAGCCGTTGTCGTCCTGGCAATCAGTATAATAACCACGAATTTGAATCATAATCGCGCCACCGAGGAAGCTAATTTTAACGGCCTGATTACGGCCATTAATGATAAGGAAAATGAGATTGCTGCTCATCTGCTGTATGACGATGAGACTGGCGCGACCGGAATACTGGTAGAAGCGCAAAACCTCTTAGCCTCATTGCCGCAAGATTCTGATAGCCATAAAGCGGCCTATCAAGAGTTATCTGTTAAACTGGCAGCCGACGCCGAGAAGCTTCAGAAGATAGTCAGGGTCGCTTCGGCCGACAAGATTAATGATCTGATTGGTTTAGGTATCAATAATCTGGCTTTTGTTGCCGGGAAGATTTATGCTGCTGGAGGAGCGACGGTCTACGCTTTGACGCCGAATAGCTCTTCTTCCACTAAGATAGATATCAAAGGCGCGACTAATCTAGCTAACCCGCATAAAGATTATCATAAGGACCTTATTCATTATTGGGATGCTGGAAATATCGCCGAGTTGATTTTCAAGACTAAAGCTAATAGCCTGATCAGCACGGCCAAGCTAGACGCGGCTTCCAGTTTAGTCAGCTTCAAGATTTATAACGGAAAATTATATTCGATTGCTAAGGATAAGAATCAGATTTATTCTTACGTGAATAATAAGGGTTTCAGCGCTAAGACAGATTGGCTCAAGGATAGCGCTGATTTGAGCCAGGCGATTGATTTAGGGATAGATGGCGATATTTATGTCCTAAAAGTTGACGGCTCTATTCTGAAATTCACTAAGGGTAAGACTGTCGAATATGGCGCTACGGCTATATCTCCAATCATGACTAGCGCCAATAAGCTTATCGTGGGCACGAATTATCTCTATGTTTTCGAGGCCGCCTCTAAGCGTTTAGCCGTGCTATCCAAGAAAACCGGATCTTTGGTCAATCAGTATATTATCGATTCTCTCGGGTCGGCTAAAGACGTGACAGTAGATGAGTCCGGCAAGGCCGCTTATTTCTTGGATGGTGATGCGGTTTATAAGATAGGGTTGAAATAATAATTTCTCTAAAATTATAAAATAAATAAAAACAGCTCATCTAGGCTGTTTTTTAATAATATTTACCTATTGACAAATATATTATTATATGCTAATATATATTCATAGTTGTTTTAAAAATAAACTAAAACAAAAAACATGGTTTATCGTTTTGCACTATTCGTGTGCCCGTAGGTAGCACACGGCTCCACTACATATGAAACACCGGCCCCGATCATCTCAAATAAAATAAATATCGGGTAAGTTTTGTCCCCGTTTTACACTAAAATGGCGAGACTAAAGTTGGCGGTAACTTATAAAAAATTAAGGATTCCAAACATCGGAATCCTTTTTTATTGCTTATGAGGCTACTGATGCCATGGTTAAGTAATCTACTATTTTCGAACGAATATTTTTACGTACAAAAAAACCAACCGTTAGGTTGGTTTTTTCACAGGAAAAATCCTGAGTGAGAAAGTAGTAGATTACTTTAATGTGACCTTAGCGCCAGCTTCTTCTAATTTCTTCTTCATAGCTTCGGCTTCAGCCTTCTTAACGCCTTCCTTCAAGACTTTCGGAGCGCCATCGACTAAGTCTTTAGCTTCCTTCAAGCCCATCTCGGTCAATTCACGGACAGCTTTGATGACATTGATCTTGCTGGCACCGCCATCAGTGATCTCGACATCGAAAGCATCCTTCTCTTCAACCGCGGCAGCGGCCGGAGCGGCAGCCATCATCATGGCTGGAGCAGAAGCGCTAACGCCGAACTTCTCTTCTAAAATCTTAACAAGTTCCGCTAAGTCTAGAACGCTCATCTTCTCGATTTCGCCGACTAATTTTTCGAATTTCGCCGGAACGATGACATTTTTCTCTTCCATACGTTTAAAATTAAATATTATTTATATTAATTAATTATTTTTTCTCTTCGATTGCTTTCAAGACATTTACCAAGTTGCGCAGATTGCCGCCTAAAGCATTGACGAAGCCGGAAATCGGAGCATTGATAGAACCGACTAATCTGGCATACAGCTCATGCTTGCTCGGTAATTCAGATAAAGCCTCCACCTCTTTCTTAGAAAGGAGCTTCCCTTCCAGGATGCCTCCTAAGAAGAAGATGCGGCCTCCCTTGTCTTTATCCTTGCGGAAAGTACCAAGGACCTTGGCTGGAGCGACTTCATCTTCGTAGGAAAAGATAGCCGCGACTTTGCCGTCGAAATCTCTGACATTAATATCTATCTTATTCTCTTTCAAGGCTAGGTTCATTAAGGTCTTCTTGGCGACGTAATATTCGCTGCCAACTTCCCTTAACTTATCGCGTAAATTCTCGTTATCCTTAACGCCTAAAGCATTAAAGCCCGCGAACACCATCGACTTGGACTTCTTAATCTTCTCGCTCATGTTGCGGAAGATCTCTCCCTTTTGAATTTTGTTCTTTGGCATATATATCTATAATATTAAAAAATCTGTGGCTTACCACAGACATCAGAAGAAAAAATACTTAAAATTGAGTATTTGTACCTCGGCGAGACTTATATTTGGTTGAGCCATTGGCTCTCCCGAAAGGCTGGCTGTCTATGGCAATATTTAATTACATTGATATATTAGCAGATTATATATATTTGTCAAGGAGTTCTGGGTCAGATACGAAAAACCGCCCCAATGTGCGAGCGGTTTTTCATTTCGTTAATTTTTTAGCTTGTTATTTTACTTCGTAAACCAAGGTAGCCTCTACTTTGATCTCGTTCTGACCAGACTGGATAGAAGGAGCGGATAAGCTATCGCCCGCGCCAGTTGCCATTTCCATCTTGGCGTTAGTATACATCGGATAGATGATTGGAGCAGAGTTTTCTGAAACGCTCTTCACTTCTCCTAATTTCATGCCGGACTGTTCAGCAATCATCATGGCTTTTTCTTTAGCCTTTTCAATAGCTAATTCCCTGGCCTGGTTCTTAAGATCATATTCATCATCAATAGTGAAGCTGATATTGCCGATTTGGTTCGCGCCTTTTTCGGTCGTCTTGGTGATGATATCGCCGATCTTGTTCAAGTCGCGAATCTTTAAAGTTACGTTCTGATTAACTTCATAGCCGATTAGTTCTTGGCCCTTAGTCTGAGTATAGTTATAAACCGGGTTTAAAGAATAATTACTGGTCTTGATATCTTTGTCCTCAACGCCTAGAGCTTTGACGGCCGTAATGATTGTGTTCATCTTATTAGTGCTTTCGGTAGTCGCTTCGGCGGCCGTCTTCTTGACGCCGGTCTTTAAGCCGATCTCTAAATTAGCAATATCGGCTTTAGCATAGACTGTGCCCGTGCCAGTAACCGAGAAGCGATCCTGGTTATTGGCTTTAAGCGCCATTACGATAGCGACGACGACCATAGCGGTGACCGCCAAGATGCCGAGGGTCGCTAGAAAAACGTAGGTTTTTTTCATACGATTTATTAATTATTAGATTATTTAAATCTATCCTTATTATAGCTTATTGCTGATTTTTGGACTAGGTATCTTTTTCGGGGATATCTTCGCTCGCATTCGTCCGCGATTAGCGAAACGATGCGCCTCTTCCCTTAATTTCAAGAGAGTCGGCTTGATATTTTCCGCTAAGCCGCGCAACGGCTTCTTCGTCTCCGGCGTAAAGACCAACTTATCGCCGCCTAATTTTGATATTCCTACTAAGGGGATGTTTATATTATTAGCTTTGAAAGCACGGGAAAGAAAGCTTATCTGCGGCGCTCCGCCATCAATCATGATCATATCCGGCGCCGGCCATTCATTATGCTTAAAGCGGCGCAAGAGCATCTCGCTCAGCGCCCGTTCGTCATCGCCAGCCGGAGCTTCTTTTATTTTGAATAAGCGATACTCATTCTTGGCGACTTCTCCGTTTTCAAAAACGACCATCGAGCCATATGTCTCTTTGCCGGCATGATGCGAGATATCGTAGCCTTCCAGGCGGCTGATCTTATGTTCTCCTAGATCGTCTTCACGAGTCAGAAGCGCGACATCTTGCAAATGCTTCAGCGCCTTGATTTTATCCGGATTTTCCTTCTTTAATTTACTGATCAGGCGTTTCTTCTCTCCGGAAAGCAAGAGGATAATATTATTGATATTTTTTTGATAGTCCTTTTTAGAAATGACGCCGACGCAAGCGCCTGGGCATAATCCGATCTGATAATCAAAGCAAGCTTTGCCATCGGGGTTCCCGGCTGCGCCAGCCGGAACGCAAGTGCCGTATGGGAAAACGCGGCGGATCAAGCGCAAGGCGGCTTGGATCAGATAGAAAGATTGATAAGGGCCGAAAACTTTTGCTTGGCTTTTCTTATTCATTGACGAGGATGAGCCGGAAAATTTTTTTAAATCTGTGCCGCGGACAATGAGCGGCTTAGGAAAATAAGTTTTAGGAATGACGACATAAATGAAAGAGCGGTCGTCCTTATCTTTGACATTATATTTCGGCCAATACTTCTTGATGTTCTTCGCTTCCAAGATTATCGCTTCTAGAAGGCTTTCCGTTTCTTCATATTTAATATTCGCCGCTAGAGAAACCATCTCGGCGATGCGCGGGTCGATATTCTTCTGGAAATATTGGCTGAGACGATTATGCAAACTAGTCGCTCGGCCGATATATAAGATTTTCCCAGCCTTATCCAGCCAAAAGTAGATTCCGGGTTTCTTGGGAATGGTTTTTAATTTGTCTTTGAGATTATGGGGCATATTATTTGCTTATCAATCCGATCAATAAGCTGCAGGCGATCGCCAATCCGGCGCCGAAGTATTGGATCTTATTAACCTTCTCCTTGTTAAAGACTACGCCGAGAATCAGAGCAATCACCACGAAGCTTTCGGTAATGGCAACAATGATCGATAATTCTTTTTCGGCGACCGCGAAGACATAGAAGACCCAGGCGGCCGTATCCACGATGACCATAGCGAGAATGAGCTTCCAATTGATCCGGCAAGTCTTCAAGAACGGCGACAATTTTTCACGACTGATGATATAGCCGCCGCTGAATAAGCCGCAGGCCAGCCACGGCAGCCATAAGGCCATGATCGGGCTGATTTCTTTAGCTTGAGTAGCGGTCAAGAAATTCACTAAGGCGACTAGAGCTGATGACAATAGGGCCAATAGAGATCCCTTTTCTAAAAAATCTTTCTTGCTGATTTTCGTAAAATCGACGGATACTAAGATGATACCGATGAATAGGATAATGATCAGTATAACCTGCATTAGATTTAATCTCTCCGCGAAGAAGATTATTCCTAATAGGATAGTTAAAGGTAATTCAACCGATAGAATTATTTCTACCACCGAGAGCTTGCCGACACGCAGAGCTTTCATGTGGACGAAGCCGCTGGCAAAGCCGGCTATTCCTAAAATAACCAGATTGATTATCTGTCTTGAAGTGAGCGACGATATGTCATTAAAGACAAAAGGCAATAAGGCCAAGGAACTAAAAAGCGTTATCCATAATAAGGTTCCGACGGCGCCGATTTTCCGGACAGTCCTTTGGATCAGAAAGTCTCCGATTCCCCAGCCGAGCATCGCCCCGAAGGCGAAAAGAATTGGTAAAGTCATAGTTATTTCAGATATTCTTTTAAGTATTTTCCAGTAATGCTTTCTTCGGCGCGCGCGATATCTTCCGGGGCGCCGCTAGCGACTAAGCGTCCGCCTTCTTCCCCGCCCTCTGGACCAAGATCAATAATATAATCCATGGCCTTGAGCATGTGCATATTATGCTCAATCACTAGGACCGAGTTCCCTTTCTCTACTAGCTTATTCAAGACTGAGAGCAGCATATCAATATCATGATAATGCAGTCCGGTCGTCGGTTCATCTAAAAGATAGAGAGTACGCTTCCCTAAAGTATGCGTCAATTCCTTGGCGATCTTGATGCGCTGGGCTTCGCCGCCCGATAAAGTCGTCGCGCTTTGGCCGATCTTCAGATAACCGAGGCCGACAGATTGCAGAACCTTTAATTTATCGGTAATGAAATAATTGCCTTCAAAATGTTCAATCGCTTCATCAATGGTTGAATCTAGAACTTCAGAGATATTCTTGCCTTTATATTTGACTTGCAGAGTTTCGCGGTTGAAACGCTTGCCGCGGCAGACTTCGCATTCAACCAGCACTGGCGGCAGGAAGTGCATCTCAATCAGGTTGGCTCCGGCGCCTTCGCAGGCCTCACAGCGGCCGCCTGGGCGATTGAAGGAGAAACGTCCGATAGAATAGCCGCGTTCACGGGATTCGGGGAGAGAGGCGAAGAAATCACGGATCGGGGTAAAGATGCCGGTATAGGTAGCGGGGTTAGAGCGCGGGGTGCGGCCGATTGGCGACTGGTCGATGACGACTACTTTATTGATATATTCCGCGCCTTTAAGTTCTTTGATATGTTCTAGCTTGGCATTGCCCGGGCGATTCTTGATGTGGGTGATATTTTTATAAAGGACATCGTAAAGTAGCGATGATTTTCCGCTTCCAGAAACGCCGCTGATGCCGACCAGGCGGCCGAGCGGAATATCAACGTTCAGGTTCTTTAAGTTATTCGCGTAAGCGCCGCGAATTTTCAAGGAGCCATGATTCTGCTCCCGGCGCTTGTCCGGTATGGAAATTTCTTTATGGCCGTAAAGATATTGCAGTGTCAGGGATTTTTTTGCAGCTTCTTTATTCTTCTCTTCTTTTAATAGATCCCGGGTGTTGCCGATAGCGACGACTTCACCGCCATGAACGCCAGCCAGAGGGCCGAGGTCGACTAGATAGTCAGATTCTAGAATAGTCCTTTCATCGTGTTCCACGATGATGACGGTATTATGTTTATCACGCAGAGCTTTGAGAGTTTCTATCAAGCGATCAGTATCGCGTTCATGCAAGCCGATAGTCGGTTCATCTAATACATAGAGAGTTCGAGAAAGATGCGATCCAATCTGTGAAGATAGGCGGATGCGCTGCGCCTCGCCGCCTGATAAAGTATGCGCTTCGCGCTCCAGGGACAAATAATTCAATCCGACTTTCAATAAGAATTCTAAGCGGCTGATGATCTGGATGACGACGTTTTCGGCGATAGTGCGTTGGCGCTTCGTCATTTTTTCGTAATAAGAATTGAAGAAGGCCAGAGTTTTCTTTAAAGGCAGGGCGCAGACGGCGGCGATGTTCTTGTTATTTATCCTGACTGACAAGGCTTCTGGACGCAGGCGCTGGCCATGGCATTCCGGGCATGGTTCTTCGCTGAAGAAATTGGTACGGCCTAAGCCGGTACATTCCGGGCAAGCGCCATGAGGAGAATTGAAAGAAAATAAGCGCGGCTCAACTTCCGGGAAAGAGAAATTATCGTTCGGGCAGGTCCAATTCGCCGATAACAAGAATTCTTGATCTTTGAATTTAGCGATCAAGAGTCCTTTGCTATACTCCAGAGAATTCTCGACGGCTTCAAACAAGCGCGTCTGATCATTCAGCATGACTTTATCAACCACGATATCAATATCATGCTTCTGTTTCGGCGCCAGTTTCACTTGTTCGCGCAGCGAATGGAATTTTCCATCAATGCGGGATTCGCCATAGCCGAGCGACAGATAATTATATAGGAGCTGGTAATATTCGCCTTTGCGATCGCGGACGACCGGAGACAGGATAGTCACGTATTCCTCCTTTAAGTCAGTGCCGCGATTAATGATGATATCGACCATTTCTTCAACAGTCAGTTTTTCAATCTTCGTGCCGCAGACTGGGCAGAAGACTTCGCCGACGCGAGCATATAAGACGCGCAAGTAGTCATAGATATCGGTCAATGTTCCGACGGTGGAACGCGGATTATGCGATAGGGCTTTCTGGTCAATGGATATGGAAGGCGCTAAGCCGATCATCTCATCAACGTCGGCCGGTTTCTTCTGACCTAGAAATTGACGCATATAGGGCGATAAAGACTCGACGTACTGCCTCTGCCCTTCCGCGAAGATCGTATCAAAAGCTAGCGACGATTTGCCGCTGCCGGAGACGCCGGTAATGACCGTCAGCTTATTATGCGGTATTTCCAGGTCTATATTCTTAAGATTATGTGTCCGCGCGCCGCGGATAATCAATTTTTCAGTTTTATCCTTTTCAGGCATATTTGGCTTATTTTAGGGATTTTATTTGATGTTTATTCGTATATCTTGACATTTTATAATATTTGTAGTATAGTAATGGTAGTAAATTGACATTTGAATATTAACCAATACTTATAGAAATGAAAACTGAAGAAAAATTATCTTTATCTGTACAGATTTCGAACCTAGCCTTTTGGTATGCGCTTATAGCGGCAGTATCATTCGGAGCTGGCATAACCCTTGTTATTTGCACCAATCATTATTGGAAAGAAGTGCCAGTCTTATCTGCTAATGTAATTTTGTCGGTGATTGCTTCTCTTGCAATTTTATTCATATTTTTTCTATTAATGTTTGCAAAAACGATGATTTGTTTTCATCTTCAGTTAAAGGAAGAAATGAAAAATTTGAGAATAGAGATGATTGTAAAAGCACTAGAAGAAGCAAAATAAGGGTGAATATTTTTCAGGTTATTAAAAGCCATTGTCACAAGATGATGGCTTTTTTATTTACACGAACGGATTCGGATCGGAAAAAGTTATGCGATTAGTCTGATGATTTATGACATCAAACGGAACGCCATATTTCTTATTATATAAAGTATCAACCGAGCAGAATAAGGCTTGGGCGTAATCAAATCCTAATTTTTCGCTAGCGGCTCTTACTTCTTTTTCAGACTTCCCTTCTACTTCGACATAAGGCTCTAGATAAGGCCACTCATCAATAGTTACCTCGACATTATCTAAAGTCCAGAATTCGCGCCGGCTTTCTTGATAGGCTTTTGACTTAGCGCCGATAGCCTCTAAGAATTTAACGCCTTCATTAAAATTATCAATTTTTAAGTATATTTCCTTTTGATCTTCTATCTTATCGCCGTTAACTATTTTTAGACTCATGGTAGTTTTATCGCCTTCATCGCGCACTCTGAGCCAGCCGCCAGGTATTTCGTGCCCGATTGGCAATTCAAAGACAATCCGTTTCATCAGGAAATCCGGCTTAACCAGGGTCGCTCCGGCCTTCTTGAGGCGGCCGCGGATATCATCTTTGTCAATATCAATAAATGTGGCTTCGTATTCTATATTCATAAATCTATGAAATGATCGTTACATCGCCGTTAAGAAGGATTGGCTTCATCCCATATATTTCTTGCTTATAAGAGAGTTCCGAAGAAACTGGGTTCAGTATATAGATAGGCTTTTTCAAGAAAAAAGCTACTCCTATCTCAATCAGGGTATTCCCTCCGATATAGCCGGTAATACCTTTCTTTTCATGATTAGAAACGACGATAGCGTCGCACCACTCAATCTTGTCATAATGATCCCTAATCGCTTTTTCTTTCAAGTTCCAGAGCTCATGGCTTGGCGGAAAAGCATCCATGCCGCCGTTATCTTCGACATATTGTCCAAAGTAGATCTTCTTGCCTCCGCCCATTTCCGCTGGAGCATCATTACTTAGGAGTGGTATGAATACTTCATGGCCGTTAGCTTCTAGCGACGCTTTGAGTTTTTCCATCTCTTCATAAAAAGCGATACTGCCGCAAACTGTTATTTTCATATCTTTATAATTTATGTTCGTAGAAATTAGTTATTCTTCCTTCGGTGTACAAGCCACTCTCGATAAATTTCCAGCCAGCTTTTTCATAATAATCTTTTAGGTCGGTCATGAGATAGACTTTTTTAAAGTCAGCTTTTTTCGCGGTCGCGAGCAGGGCGGCTTGCAAAGCTTGCCCGACCCCTTTTCCTCGATATTTCTCTAAGACCAATAAACAGCTCAGCCAAGGACTTAAATCTTGGCGATAAGGATGATCAGCGTTCCAGAGAGAGACGGTTCCAGCCGGGTGCCCGTCATAGAAAGCGATTAAGGTTTGCGGACATTTCTTAGTCAGACAATGCTCAGTCCGATAGATTATTTCTTTCAAAGTCCGGCCATGGCGCTTGGCCCATTGCTGCCACATCCAACCTGATACCAAGGGGACGTATTCGGGGCAAGCTTTAAGGTTTTTTACTGTAATTTTGGTGATTTTATTCATATTGACTAAAATATATAAATATTCCAATATTTAATTCTACTTTAATAATTAAATATTGTAAAACCTAAATTAAATTTATCATGAGGAAATTAGCAACATTTTCTGGGCTTACTGTCTTCACGGCCCTGATTATCCATAGAATATTTTTTGTGCAGGGGCATCGGGTCTCGTTCATACTTCTGATTATAGCCAGTGCGTCCGCCAGCATTTTTTTAATCTCCTCATTTATTGATGCTCTTCAAAGCGGAGATAACCGGGCTAAGATAAAAAATATCGTTGCTTTAATGGTTCTGATGTCCCTAGTGGTCTATTGGGATACCCTGGTGTAAAAAACTAGTAACATCTAATTAGCCTGTCAGAAATGATAGGCTTTTTTTTATTTCTCAGCGGCATCAAGAAAGTCCTCGATCTTCTTTTCAATATTTATCGGCGTGATCCCATGCTTCTTATTATAGGCTAATTGTTTAATGCGGCGGCGTTCAGCTTCATTGATAGCTTTTTTTATGGAGATGGTCTTCTTGTCAGCGTAAAGGATGATCTTACCCTTGACGTTGCGGGCGGCGCGCCCCATGATCTGCATGAGCGAGGTTTCACTGCGCAAGAAGCCCTCGCGGTCGGCGTCGAGGATAGCGACGAGCGTTACCTCTGGCAGATCTAAACCTTCGCGTAATAAGTTAACGCCGATAAGAACGTCAAACTTCCCTTCTCGGAAATTCTTTAATATTTCAGTGCGTTCAAAAGTCTTGATATCGGAATGAAGATAATTTGATTTAAAGCCTTGACCATTAAGATAAGTATTTAAATCCTCGGCCTGCTTTTTAGTCAAAGTGTTGATAATGGCGCGTTCGCCTAGAGCGGCGATCTTTTTGACTTCCGTCATGACGTCGTTTATTTGGCTATAATTTTCTTTCTTATTGAAAACCGGCCGGACTTCAATTTCCGGGTCGACCAGGCCAGTCGGACGGATAACTTGCTCGGCGATCTGCTCGGAATGCTTTAATTCAAATTCTCCCGGCGTCGCGGTCGTAAATATCATTTGCCCGACGCGCGCTTCAAATTCATTAAATTTCAGAGGGCGATTATCAAGCGCTGAGGGCAAACGCCAGCCGTATTGGATCAAAGTTTTCTTGCGGGCTTGGTCGCCATTATACATGCCCCTGATCTGCGGCACGGCAATATGCGATTCGTCTATAATTGTTAGAGAATCGGGCCTCCCATCTTTCCAGGGGAAATAAGCTAATAAGGCGTCCGGCGCTTCGCCGGCTAGCTTCCCAGTTAGATGGCGCGAGTAATTCTCAATGCCAT
Source organism: Patescibacteria group bacterium (assembly GCA_041661685.1). Lineage (GTDB taxonomy): Bacteria > Patescibacteriota > Patescibacteriia > Patescibacteriales > UBA12465 > UBA12465. The sequence continues at coordinate 243,705 of JBAZTY010000001.1, read as the reverse complement.
GACAATAGCCTAGAGTCCGAAGCATTTCCATGTCATATTTTGTCCGCCTCTCCAAGCGTTCGGCTTCTAATAAAAATCCTTCTTTTTTAAAATAAGCTAGGCGATCTTTCAGTTCTTCTTGGATATTTTTGATCGCCGCTTCAATCTGCGGCGCGGTCGAGACGAAATGCTTGGGTGGAAAAACAACAATTTCTTCCAGGTCGCCGATAATGTTTTTAGTAGTATTATCAATGATAGTTAAATCGCTAATAGCTTGGCCGTTAAGCTCTAAGCGGTAAATAACATTTTCTGATTTCGGTCGGATTTCGAAAATATCGCCGCGGACGCGGAATTGGCCGCGGTCTATTTCCCCGCTTGTCCGTTCAAATTGTATTTTTATTAATTGTTTTATTAAATCAGCTCTGACCATGGGTTTGCCTTTTTCTAGAACTAATTTAGCTTCCAGATAGCTGGACGGAACGCCGAGATTATAGATACAAGAAACTGAGGCGACAATGATGACGTCCCGCCGGGAAACGAGCGACGCGGTGGCGGCGTGGCGCAAGCGGTCTATTTCCTGATTAATCATCGCCTCCTTGTCAATATAGGTATCAGTTATCGGGAGATAAGCCTCGGGCTGATAATAATCATAATAGGAAACAAAGTAATGGACCGCGTTTTCCGGAAAGAAATTCTTATATTCGCGATAAAGCTGGGCAGCCAGCGCTTTATTCGGAGCAATGACGAGTACCGGCTTATCAAATTCCTTAATGACGTTAGCGACCGTAAACGTTTTGCCAGAACCGGTCACTCCTAAAAGCGTCTGATAATTAAAACCCTTCTCCAAACCTTTTTGGAGTTTTTTAATCGCCTCGGGCTGGTCGCCGGCCGGCTGGAAATTAGATTTTAGCTTAAATATTTTTTCCATTCTGTTTAAGAAAAGTTGAAACTTATCTTAACATATCCTGCCATTTTTGTATATCAGCCGTGAATCGCTCTTTATTCTCCGCTCTGATCGCCTTCCCGGGCGGCGTTATCTCTTTGAGCGGGTTGACCTTAACCCCATTTTTAACCATTTCGAAATGCAAGTGCGGACCGGTAGAAAAGCCGGTCGAGCCGACATAGCCAATCGTCTGCCCTTGAACGACTCTGGCGCCGCGCTTGACGGCGAATTTTGACATATGGCCGTAATTGGTCGTATAGGTGCCGTTATGCTGTACTTTGACCATATTGCCGTAGGCGCCATTATAAGAGGCGAAAACAACTGTGCCGTCGCCGACCGAGCGGATCGGCGTTCCGGCGGTAGCAGCGTAATCGACCGCTCGGTGGCCGGTAGAGACGTTAAAAGCCTCGACATATCTCATTCCAGTCGTGAAATTGGAAGATATATATTTGAAGGAAACCGGCGCTTTCAAAAACATCTTCTGAGCGGAATTGCCATTTTCATCAAAATAACCGGTATTGTCTTTATCTTCAGAGAAATAATAGACATTATAAGCCTTATCGCCATTGATATAGGTGCCGGCGAAAACTCGTCCCGGCATGACGTATTGGCCGTCGAGATATCTTTCTTCGTAGACGAATTTGAACTTATCGCCGACGCGCGGATCAAGCGCGAAATCAATGGTCCACTGGAAAGCATCGGCCAGCGCGATGATTGCTCTCTCATCAATATTGTTTTCTAGAGCCGCCGCGTACATAGAAGTCTTTACTTCCCCGCTTTTGGCGACAGTTTTTACCTCGTAAGCTATTGGCTTTATTTCTGCTCTCCAAGTACTAGAAGCATTTTTAGTTATCAGAACTTCATCTTCGGAGTCAATCTTGTAGACTAATTTATTTAACTCAATCCAGTTCGCGTCATAGATTAATTCTAGGGCATGTCCGGCGCGGATTTTTTCTAAGCCATAGACTGCTGCCGCCGCCTTGAAGATGGCATTAGAAGCAGAAGTTTCTATGCCGGCCGCCGACATTAATTTTCCATAAGTATCGCCGCTATTTATTTCTAACAGCTTTTTATTCTCTATCGGTTTAGCCGGCGTATTTTCTGTATTCTTTTGAGATTCAAAAACTGTTTTGAAGTTAGCTATTTTAAAAGATAACCAGATTCCTAAAACTATCAGAATGATAATGCCAATAATGATTGAAATTTCCTTGCCTTTCAAGGCATTCCTGGCCTTATCTAGAATAGTTTTTTTATGGAAAAATTTTAACATGATAAGTATTGTTGGTTAATTATTTTTATTTTTTTTATGGACGAACCAAGCTTTAACGGTTTCTAGCATAAGTATGTTAACCGCGGAGACGGCGGCTACTATTATCCACGAGCTGGCAGCCAAGGGTTCAGTCTTGAGCAAGCCGTTTAAGGCCGGCCAGTAAACGGCGGCGGCCAACAAGGCGGCGCTCAGGCTTATCGCCGCGTATAGATAAGGATTAGTAAATTGTTTTATTTTATGAATGGGCAGGGTAAAACTGCGCAGGCTGAAGATGGCGGTTATCGATTTGAATACTAATATCGCTATCAGCAAGGTTCGCAGGTAGGCTAAGCTCCAGCCTAAAATACCCAAATGTGTGGCGCAATAGTAGTAGCCGGCGAATAATAAGGCTTCTCTGACAAAACCGACGCCGAATAAAAGCGCTTTCATTTCCTTGTTAAAAATGGATTCGTTGCGCTTGATCGGTCTTCGCGCCATCACGCCGTCATCATTAGTTTCGAAGGCCATGGATAAGCTGGGAAAGCCGTCATTTAAAATATTGATCCAGAGAATCTGCGTCGGTAATAGCGCCAAAGGCATATTGAAGATAATCGAGCCCATGATGAGGATTATTTCCGAAAAGCAGTCAGCAATCAGATAGGTCAAAGATTTTCGGATATTATCAAAGATGATACGCCCCTGTCTAATGGCGCTGACGATCACACTGAAATTATCATCAAGCAGGACAATATCCGCGGTTTCTTTGGCGACTTCCGTGCCGGAACCGAGACAGATGCCGATATCCGCCGTCTTCAGAGCCGGGGAATCATTCAAGCCGTCGCCGGTCATAGCGACGACTTCCCTGTTTTTCTTTAAGGCATTGACGATCCGCAGCTTGTGGTTCGGGCTGACGCGAGCATAGACTGTCGCCGTCTTGACCAGTTCCGCGAGTTCGCTATCATTAATTTTTTCCAAGAATTCGCCGCTGATGACACCGGTCGCCCCTAAATCCATTTTTAATTCTGAAGCGATGGCTTGAGCAGTATTAGGATGATCGCCGGTGATGATTATCGGTCTGATGCCGGCTTTCTTGCATAAGGCGATAGTTTTTTTAGCTTCATGGCGGAGAGGATCCTTGAAAGCGGCTAAGCCGACGAAAGTCAGATTCTTGTCGACTAAATTCCAATTCTTATCTTCCGCTGCTGGATCAAAGGGTAAAGATTTTAAATCAGCGTAGGCTAAAGCGATAACGCGCAGGCCGCCAAGGGTTAATTCATCGTAAAGAGCTGATATCTTCTTTTTGTCTGATGACTCTAATTTTCTAATCCGGCCGGCGTCTTCAAGAAATACGCATTTTTCCAAAATAATCTCTCCAGCCCCTTTTTCATAGAGACTAAAGGCGTTTCCTTTTTTATGCAGGCTGATCATGAATTTTCTATCGCTATTAAAGGGCAGCTCGCTCAAACGCGGTTCGTCTTTCATCAGTTCCGACTGGCTGACGCCTAAATCAAGAGCAACTCGCAGAAATGATACTTCCAGAGCCAGCCCTGAGCTCTTCGTCGTTTCCGGATCAATGATCGCGTTATTACATAAGACTCCGGTCTTGAGCGCTATCATGAAATCTTTTAATTTTGATAAATCGCCTCGGCCCTCCAGTTTTGCCGGAGCTAATCGTCCTGAAAATGAAACGATTTCTTCGAGGCGCATTTTTCCTTCGGTCAGAGTTCCAGTCTTATCAGAGCAGATAGCCGTGATCGAGCCTAGAGTTTCCGCGGCTAATAATTTTCGTACCAAAGCCTTCTTCTTAACGAGATGCTTCATACCGATAGCGAGGATGACGGTAACGGCGACAGATAAACCCTCGGGAATGGCGGCGGCCGATATAGCGATAGCGGCCAGGAGTATCGTTAAGAAACTAATGCCCTTTAAGATTCCAGTCAGTACTATTATCAAGCAGATAACGACGACGCTTAAGCCGAGCCAGCGAGAAATTCCATTTAGCTTTTCCTGTAACGGTGTCGGGCCGCTGTCGGCCTTTTCGACCATCTTTGCAATCTTGCCGACCTCAGTCATGAACCCGGTCGTCACGACGACGGCGTGCCCATGGCCGCTGATGATGTTGGTGCCGGCGTAAACCATGCTCTTGCGATCAGCTAGGCCGGTTTGCGGCGCTGAGGGCAAGATACTTTTAGAGACAGCCAGAGATTCGCCGGTTAGGCTCGCTTCGTTCACCTCCAAGTCGAAATCCTCAAAGACGCGGGCATCGGCTGAGATTATTTTGCCGGCTTTTAGTATCAGGATGTCGCCGGCGACGATTTCCGCGGCTGGAATTTCGATTTCTTTCCCGTCCCGGCGGACATAAGCCTGATGTTCGACTATCTTCTTAAGCTTATTCAAAGCGCTGTTAGCCTTATCTTCCTGGATGAAGCTGATAATGACGTTAATCATGACGGTCGCGGCTATCACTTGGGCGTCAATATGCTCTCCGATTATGAGCGAAATAGCGCCGCCGCCGAGCAGGATATAAATTAAAGGGTTTTTGAATTGAGAGAAGAATATTTTCAGGCGGCTATAAGGCTTTTCTTGAGCTAAGATATTGGGGCCATTCTTCATTAAGCGTTTTTTCGCCTCTTCGGAGCTTAGGCCTTCGGGAGAAGAATTGATTATTTTAAAAATCATCTCCGGTTTCAGGCTATAAAAATTTTCTTCGGTGCGCTTCGCTGTCGGTTTTTTTGTTAGCTTATCCATAAATTTAAATTTATTCTTTTCGAAGCGCGTCTATCGGATTCATCTTAGCGGCTTTTTTCGCCGGGTAGACGCCGAAGAAGACGCCAAAGAAGAAGGCGAAGCCGATGGAGACGATGAAGGCTTTTAGGGGCACGCGGAATTCCCAGGCTAACCCGGTGAAACTGGCGCCGAGCGCGATTAGTCTGGCGATGATGACGCCGATAATCACGCCGACTAGCGCCCCGAAGAGCGTGATTAGTATGGCCTCGACGAGGAATTGAGTCATGATGTGTCCATAATTGGCGCCAACCGCCTTTCTCAGACCGATTTCCAAAGTCCTTTCGCTGACGATGACATACATGATGTTCAATATCCCGACGCCGCCGACGATGAGCGAAATGATGACGATAGCGAGTAAGAGCCAAGTCAGGGCGTTGGTGACCGTATCAAGCATCGTCATCATCTCTTCCATAGTCGAGACGCGAAAATCGTCTTTGGCTGGGTCGGTAATATCATGGTTATCGCGCATTAAGCGCCTGATTTCTTCTCCGGTATCAGCTACTCGGCTCGGATCTTGGAATTGGTGGATCATGTACATATAATAATCAATGCCCATGATTTTTTTCTGCAGAGTATGGACAGGCACGTAGACATAATCATCCATATCCATGCCCAAAGTCGCGCCGCGCGAAGCCATCACGCCGATAATCCGGAACTTAGCTTTGCGGATAGAGATATTCTGTCCGATCGGGTCAGCTTCGCCGAAAAGCTTGTCTTTCATCTTGCTGCCCAAGACCGCGACCTGGCTGAGAGAGTTGTCATCTGCCTCGCTATAGAAAAAGCCGCTAGCCATCTTGCTCTTATCAATATCGGGATAACTGGCGCTCACTCCGAAGATAGTAGCTTTTCGAGAATCCCCGGCAACAGTGACTTTTTCTTGAGCCATAATAGCGGCATATCCGTTCGTGATATTCGGAAGTTTCTTGATATCTTCGAAATCCTCATCTGACAAGGTGGTTATTTGGACGCCGGAAACCATCGCCATTGCTCCTTCCGTATCTCCAGCAGCGCCTTTCTTAGCAGATGGCACTTTTATTTCCGTTTCGATGATGTTTGTGCCGAAAGCTTCTAATTGCGCGACTAGCAGACTCTTAATGCCTTCGCCGGCTGAATAGACGACAATGATACTGGCAATGCCGATCATGACGCCGAGCACGGTCAAAAATGTCCGCATTTTATTGGCGGCCATTGACTTTAAAGCCATTTTTATCGCCGGGATAATCTTATCCATAATTATTCGTAGCTTAAAGCCTCGACCGGCTCTAATCGGCTGGCTTGGCGCGCCGGGTATAAACCGAAGATCAGTCCGATGAGAGTCGAGACGGACAAAGCGAGCAACACTGAAGAGATGGAGATGATAAATTGATAATCATAGCCGAGATCATTCACGACTAGAGAGATGAGCCACGAGCCGATAGTTCCCAGGACAGTACCGGCCGCGCCGCCGATCAAAGTGAGCGTCATCGACTCGATCAGAAATTGCCAGATGATATGGCGGTTATTAGCGCCAATGGCCTTGCGCAAGCCGATTTCTTTAGTCCTTTCGCTAACGCTGATGAGCATGATATTCATGATGCCGATACCGCCGACAACCAGTGAAATAGCGGCCATGGCGATTAGAAAGTATTTAAGCGCATTAGTGATCGTTATGATCATATCGAGCGCTTGCGCCATGCTGCGGACGGAGAAATCATCATCCTGGCCGCTGGGATTTTTAATATCGTGACGATCGCGGAGAAGAAGCGTTGTTTCCGCCATTACCTCATCGACGCTTTTTTCACTATCGGCTTTAATGCGGATGAAACTGAGATGATTGACGCCGTTGATGACTTTTTGCGCGGTTTTCAAGGGTATATTAATCTGGTCGTCGTAATTGACAAAAGCGACTGTGCCGCGCGGCGCCATCACGCCGATGACTTCAAACGGCTGCTTCTTGATCTTAATAATACGTCCGACAGCATCGGAATCGCCGAATAATTCCTGCTTGACGGTCGCGCCGAGAACGGCGACTTTGGCCATATCGCGGTCTTCTTCGGCTGTAAAGAACCGGCCGACGCCCACTTCTCCACCCTCGACTTTCAAGTAATCCACGGAACAGCCGTTGAGATTAGTCTCGTAATTATTTTGTCCCCAGCTAGCGGTTGCTAGATTGCGCGAATAGCCAACGGCTCCGATGATATTCGGCACTTGCCGGCGAATAGCCTCCAGGTCATCCTCCACTAAAGTCGTAATCGCGACGCCCATGACTGAAGCCGGCGGCCCGTCAGTCTCTGATTTTCCCGGCAGAACACCGATGAGATTTCCGCCTAAACCCTTTATTTGGCCGATAATCAGGCTCTGCGCGCCTGCGCCTAATGACATAATCATGACGACCGCGCCCACGCCGATGATGATTCCCAGCATAGTCAAAAAGCTTCTAGCTTTATTAGTTAGAAGCGCCGCTGTCGAAATCTTTATCGATTGGTTTAAAGGGAAACGCATTATTTTAATAATTCGCCATCATGGGCGCGGCGACGATGAGCGATCTTTTCGTCGCTGATGATCTCGCCGTCCCTTATCTTAATGATTCTTTTAGCGTGTTCCGCGGTATAGGTTTCATGTGTAACTAGGATAATAGTATTTCCCTCATCGTTAAGTTTCTGGAGTATCTCCATAATTTGTGTGCCTGATTTAGAATCAAGGTTGCCGGTCGGTTCGTCCGCGAAGATTACGCTCGGATTATTGACGAGGGCGCGGGCGATAGCGACGCGTTGTTTTTCGCCGCCGGAAATCTGGTTGGTATAATAATCCAGGCGATGGCCGAGGCCGACGCTTTCCAAGACTTCCCGGGCGCGCTTATCGGCGTCTATCTTCTCGTCGGAATATATGAGCGGCAATTTAACGTTATCGAGCACGGTCGTGCGCGGCAAGAGATTGAAAGATTGGAAGACGAAGCCGATTTCCCGGTTGCGCAGTTGCGCCAGGCTGTCATCATCGAGATGCGTGACGTTTTTCCCTTCTAAAAAATATTGGCCCGTAGTCGGGCTGTCTAATAATCCGAGGATATGCATCAGGGTTGATTTGCCTGACCCGGACGGCCCCATAATGGAAACGAATTCCCCCTTGGCTATCTCGAAATTCAGGCCGTGGAGGACCGAAGTCAACTCTTCGCCGCTGCCATAATCTTTATGCAGATTTTTAATGCGGATAAGCATATTAATTGACGGTTTTGATGAAGGTGATTATCTTCTGTCCCTCGGTTAAGCCCTCGCCGCTTATTTCCATTAAGCCGTCATTGCCGGATATTCCCGCTGTTACCAGAATTTCTGTAACCGTATTATTATTTTCTAAAATGCGGACGACTTTACCCGACCCGTTCTTATCAATAACCGCTCGCGCCGGCGCCAAGAAGACATTATCTTTTTGATCGGTAGTGACAATGACATTGGCGGTCATGCCGGCTTTGATATCCTTGAGAGTTTCTGGCGCGTCGACTAGGCTGATCTTGACCTTATAATAAGTTATGTCTTGGATCACGGTTGCCGCCGGTTCAATGAAATAGACCAAACCGTTGAATTTTCTAGCCTCGCCGAAGGCATCGAAATCGATCACGACCCGGTCGCTAATCTTAACTTTGGAAATGTCGGCTTCTGAGATATCGACTTCGATTTCGAAATTATTCTCCGTAATCATGGCTAAGGCCGCCTTGGAAGAGACCTGTTCGCCAATCTCGTAATTTATTTTAGAGATCTGACCGTCCATCGGAGCAATAATCTGGCTTTCCGATTCCTGTTTCTTGATCAGATCGAGATTGGCCTGAGCTTGCGCCAATTGCGCTTTAGCTAGATTAATATCTTCGGTCCGCGCTGGCGTCTTGATGCTGGTCAGCTGTTTTTGGGCGACATCCCAAGCCTGTTTGGCTGCGTTCAGTTTCGCTTGGGCGGCGGCTACTTGGCTCTCGCCGCTTAATTTCGCAGAATTATAGGCGTTGCGAGCGGATTTTAAGGCGTCTTCGAGGTTTACCTGGGCGGAATTCAAAGCGTCAGTCGCCGAAGCGATGCTAGTGTCATAAGAGAGCAAGGCATTACGGAAGGTATAGTCGGCTGTCTGGATGGCGCTTATCCCAGTACTGACGGCCGTTAGATTAGCGCTGACATTGGTCTTATAAGCGTCTAGAGTCGCTTGCGGCAAGACCGAAGAGACGACCGTATTTTCTAGGCTTTTAAAGCAATCGTTAGCTGTCTGATTGGTTATCTTAAGGTAATCCAAGCTTAAACTGACTAAGTTCTTCAAATTCGGTTCAGTCGAGAAAGCTTTGGCCGTTATTAAAGCGGTGACGGCCGGGATCTTCGCGTTCGTCGCTAAGACATAATCATTTTTAGTGTTGAGTAGAGACGTCGAATCTTTAACGCTAAAAGTATTTTTTAAGTCATCGTCGTCCAAGAGGCGATTGATGTAATCTAGGGCGCTATTAGCGATGCTTATTTTGGCGTCAGCCGTGTTTATCAAGCCATCGCGGCTGTTATCTGTAGTCTGCTGAGCATTAGTTTTAGTATTGGCCAGGTTAGTCTGGGCGGTCGCGACGGCCTGTTCTTGCGGCGTAATATCGGTGCTAGCGGATGATTCCAGATCGGCGAGTTTCTTGGCGGCCTGACTTAAATTTTCCGCGGTCAATTCTTTGGTTTTTGCCAAGTCATTTTCTGCCGACGCGTAGGCACTCTTGGCTTGAGCTTCTTGAGCGGCGCTGATAGCAATATCTTGGGTAGTAGCTCCTTTCATGAGCTTATCTAAATTAGCTTGCGCCACATCCATGCTCGAGGCCGCTTCCTTTTCCTTGAGAAGTAGCGAATTTAAGTCTAGTTCCATTAAGACAGCATCTTTTTTGACCAGGTCTCCGACTTTAGCCGCTATTTTATTAACCTTGCCGCTGAGCGCGAAATTCAATTCTAATTCCTTACTTGCCTTAACTGTGCCGACTTCAGTGACGGTCTGGATGAGAGTTCCCTTCTTGAGATCGACGGTCGTATATTCGCTTTGCGGCTTTTTTTTAAAGATAAAAAATAAGGCCGTAACGACCGTAACGAAAGCTATCGCGATAAGCCATTTTTTCTTTTTACTGACCATAGATTAAATATTATTATTCAAACAAGTTTTTTTGGCCTCTTGTTCGTCTTTTTTTTGATTATCGGAAGAAGGCGCGCTGTCTCTTTCCCGGCCCAAGACCGATTATTTTTTCGGTTGAGCAGGATTCGCCCGCTTATAATCAGCAACGCCAAGATTAAAAACAAGAATATCCCCGTAAAATAAGGCCAGATCATTCCAAAGAAGTATTTTGCTCTGAAATTATAAATAGAGGTGGCCTGGCTCTTATTGCCTTTAGTATCTATAGTCCGAGCGTAAAAACTGTATTCACCCGGAATAAGGCGATCCAGGACAAAGGTAAAATTGCCAGCCTGATCGCATAGCACTAGATAATTTCTTTGATATTTCCCCTGGCGATCAAAAGTTATTATCACATGGTTTTCTGGTATAGACCGGCCGCTGATCGTCAGCTCCGAATTATAGCCTATTTTTTCCGGATAAGCGTCTATTTCCGGAATCCGGATAGAAGTCACAGTGAATTTTTGCGATTCCTCTTTATAATTCCCAGCTTTATCATAGACTCGCACCTTGATTGTATGTTCTCCGGAATCAAGGAGCGGGGTCTGGAAGATATTGTCGCTATAATTTCCCCATTTGATCGGTTCTTGGTTGTCTATCGTTATCTCATAATCGGCGATGCCTGATTCCTTGTCTACGCCGGCGATGATGAAGCTTCTGACGCCTATATTATTGCCATTATCGGCGATGATGGAGACGCCGAGCGACTCTGGAGCGGTCTTATCGACATTGAAGGGGAAATGCTGGACAGTGCTAGTCCCGTCCGCGTATTTAAAGGCTATATGCAGATACCAGGAACCATCATCCAGACCGGTTATCGCTTTTTCCCTGATGGCGGGCATGTAGGATATCAGAGGAGCGGAATGCTTATTCTGATCAATGAGCAGGCTGACGCTGATCACCCCCTCGGGAAGGTCCCAGAGAAAATAAGGAACGTCGATATTATACCATTTCTCCGGATCGGGGTTAGTCTTGGAGGTTATTTTCGGGACTACCGGATAAGCAGCCGTTGAGCTACTCAAGGAGGCTGTGATTTCAGCGTTTATTTCTTCCTTTCCTACTTTTTCTTCTTCGACTACTTTCTTGATTGAGATTTCAGCGCCACCTGTTCCAGAGAGCACGTTAGTGCCTAGCCCGTCGTTAGCCAAGACGGACGCTGAACTAAAGGATATTGGCGCTTGGCCGATTCCTTTAGCCTTAAAGCTTATGGTTAGTAGTTTCCCGTAAGACCCCTTAAAGCCGGGATTAAGGATCACGCCCTCGAAGCTGACTTTTCCGCTGCTATTAGAAAAAGAAGGCTCTTGGGCCCAGAAATTAAAAAGACTGCCTGATTTAGATATGGAGACGACTTCCAACTTGTCTGTCGGAAAAGAGGCGATACCCGACACCGCGTTAATACTTTGGTCGCTGCTCGTCACATAAACGCCCACCGTGAAGGTTTTGTCGCTAAAATAAGAAGAAGACGCCGGGGACAAGAAAAGCGTCGCGGCCTGGGCGTTAACGGCAGAAAAAATAAAGATGGCGATGGACAATATTATTTTGTAGATTTTTTTCGAGCTTTTTTCCATAGCAGAAATATAAAAATTATCAGCCCTAGGGCTAAGGTGATTAAAACTATTTTTATTATATCATTTTTAGCTTTATTATGGCTAATCAATGCTTGATTCGGCGCCTCTAGGACGCTGAGAGTCTCATTGCCAGCGCGGTCTACCGCCTTGATGGTGATGCGGCTGGTTAGATCTTGGTCCTTGATAAGGTAAGGGCTGTCGGCTTTTTCCCAGTCGTCCCCGCCATCTCCATCCAAGCTATTCTCTTCTCTGACTTCGAAATATTTTATTCCCGAGCCTTTATCTTGAGTGGCGAAAGTTAAAAACCAGAGATTTTCAAAGATAAGGGGATCGCGCGCCAGGAGAATGGGAAATTTTTCTGGAGCATCATTATCGATTATTGTAGGAGATTCGGAGACCTGTCCTTGGGCTGGCGTTTCTCTGATATTGATATCAGCTTCATAATAATTAAGCCGGAGCTCCGTGCCTAAGCCGTCATTAGCGAACGCCCGGGCGTCTTCCAATCTTAACGCCCCTTGGCCGGACGCCCCCGCTCTCAAGAAGATGGAAAATAATAAGCCTTTTCGGCCGCTATACCCTCCCGGGATGATGCCAGCGAATCTTATTTCTTGATTTTCTATCCGAGGCGTCTCTACCCAGAAATTAATAAAAGAATTACCCTCGCTTATTTCTCTTAGATCCAGCGCTTCGCCCGCGAGGCTTATCTTTCCTTCTAGCGCGTTGATATCCCTCTCCTCAGTATCAATAAAAATATCTAACCTTATCTCCTGCCCTTTACATATCTCCCCTTCCGGCCAAGAATAGAATAGCCTAGCCGCTTCGCTTCTTTTAGGGAAAGAAAAAAGACCTAACATCATCAGAGTGCTGAAAAATAAAAGTATTCGGATATTTTCTCGTTTTTTCATATGGCCTCAACCTGTCCAGCTAAAAGCTAGGATAGAAAAATCTATGATATTTATGCGGCCGTCCTTATTCATGTCCACTATCGTCGGCGGCTGCGGTTTCTTGTACCAATAGGACAGGATAGAAAAATCTATCAGATCGACCTTGTTATCATTATTGAAGTCGCCCTTCGCCGTTTCCCCTTGCTTCTCTTCCTCATAAGCGGCCGCGGAGGCTTTATCCTCAAAGACCTTGAAGCCGACTATTTTGCTATAGGAACTGACTTGCTTCTTCAACGTTGATTTGGATTTGGCGCTATGATCTCCGAGTTCCAAGAGGGCGGTATCGAAATCATAAGAATAGACGCCGTTCTGGTCGGTTTTAGTTTTGATGATATTCTCCTTTTCTGAATTGACAGTAATATTTATTTCGGCGTTAGGCGCACTCTGCCCGAGAATCGTAATATTATCTCCGCTTTTAACGCTTTCTTTATCTAATTTTATAGTCGGGGCGAGAAAGATGCCGCCGATATTAGTGCTGGCGCCCTTAGTTATGTAAACTGGGAACGTGAAGGCACCTGATTTTAATCCGTAGATATCTTCGCTGTATATGGAAAAATTATAAAACCCTTCTGTTAGTCCGGTCAGGACGGCATTAAAGATTGCATCGGGTCCGGCGATAGTAGTTAAGGCGATTTGCCCGTCTTTTAAGATAGTTATCTTATTTAAAGGATAAGCATAGCCGGATAAGGTGACACTGGTTATCGGCGCGATGCTTCCTCCGCCCCCTCCGCTGCTTACATTGTTGACGATAAGCGGAAATTCACTGTTATCATTCGTGGAATCGCAATCTGAATCAGCCGGATAATCCATCTTGCCGTCGCTGTCGTTATCTTTCCCGTCATAACATTCTGGTCCGGGAGTAATGCTTATCTTTAGGCCGGCGTAAGAAGCCGCCTTGGCTGTGTCGATCATGATCGCCGATATAAAAATAGCTGCTACGGCGGTCAGCCAGCAGGAAAGGAAGAAGATTCTTGTTTTTTTGTTTTTATAGCGCACGGGCAAGAATTATATGGCGGTTATAGTTAAAGTCATATTAATCGAATAATTATCAGTCACTTGTTCTGCGGGAATCGTTTGGCTTATTCCGATTCCGGTCAAATCCCAATAACAGCCGGTCTGAGCTGAAGAGTTAGCGCTTAATATGTTGACGGAGTCGAGAACTCCCTCCGCAAAAGATGAAGGACTGCCTAGAGTTAAGCCAGTAGTTTCACAGCCGCTCTCGGGGGTGATGACGGCGATCCCGGGATTGAAATTCATTTGGCCGCCATAAGAATCAAGATCTGCCCCATCATTACCGCCGGCGCTGATATCGTTAAAATCGTAGGTATTTCCGGCGCCACTCCAAACACTGGTATTACCCCCCGTAGCCGCGATAGATAGCGTCCATTGCGCATTACCGGAATTATTATCTATTCGGATTTTTTTAGAAGAGACTCCTAGCGTCCCGCTGGCGGTTTGCGAGATAAAGGCAAAATTTATTGGATCCATGGCTAAAGATGGGTTAGCGATAGTACTGCCATCACTATCAACGATATCAACCGTCAGCGATCCGGAAATCAGATTAGTCAAGCCGCTGATATTTACGGGGAAAGAACCTGATCCGGAGCCGGAAGAGATTAAAATGTCGCTTAAAGAATCGATGCTGAGATCAAGCGTGCTGCCATTATCTACTCCAGTCCCGACAGTGATGATTGGATAAAGACAGACTTGCGCGCTGCCGACTGGCATATTGCCGCTGACCGTTGCCTTCTCGGAGGCGAAAGAGGCGGTGTTGCCGAAGGTAGCCTCGGTGCCGTCGTAGTTGCACGTGTCGGCGATTTCATATTTCAAAGTAAGTTCGGAGATATAGGAAGAGGCGTTGACTGTACCATTTTCTGATAATGTTAGGCTTGTGATATTGGCCGAGCCGCCGCTTCTGATAAAAGTAAAGGCGCCGCCGAGATATTGTCCGGCTGAAGGTATGCCGAGAGATGCGATTTGCGAACCGTAAGCGGCTATTGAAATATTAGCGATATCGGGCAACCGCCACGCCGCATAACGGTAATTATTCGTCCCCAAGGTATTAGTTTCCGCGCCAGCGCCGATAGAAAAGCCGGTGGAGATCAGGCCGGTGAACGCTCCGGTGATAGAGGCGACGTTAATGAAGGGCAAGGCGGCGTCTCCGGATTGATTACTATGCCGCGACACGCCTCGCACCGCCCCAGTCTGTTTCACCCAGACATTATCAGGCTGGAAGCCGACAGTAGTGACATCTTTAGCGGCTCCGGTGCCGGAATAAGTGCCGACGGCGAAATTAGCTCCGGATTTAAAGCCGAAATAATGATAAAGACTGGCGGCTGCATTGACATTTGTGCCCGTGCCGATTTGGAATCCGTCGGGATTGAGAACCTGGATATTATTGGCCGCCTCCGCAGTCGCCGCAAAAAAGCTGCTGAGATCGCCGGAATGCGCCGAGGTGCGGAAAGCACCGCCAGTAGTGCTGTTTCTTTTAGTCGCGACCATGTCAGCCTGAAAAGGCAGACGGATGACATTGCGATTATCGATTCCGTTGCCATAATAAGCACCAATATAGAAATCGGATGATCCGGAATTAGTTTCCGGATTCCAGGCGTTGCCATAGGCAGTCCAATAATAAGTGACGCCGGCGCTATTCGTGGTTGCGCCAGTGCCAACAGTAAATCCGTCAGGATTCAAAGAGGTGATGGCGGCGGTGAGGTTAGCTGTCGCCGCATCGAGATAAGCGCTGTGGTCTCCGCCCATCAGCCGGGTTCTAAAAACTCCAGCCGTCGCCGTATTCCCCTTGATGATCACGAGATCCGGTCTAAAACCGAGATTATCAATCGCTCGATTTATACCAGTCCCTGTGTAAGTTCCGCGCGCTATCTGAAAAGTACCGCTGGAATTCCTGACAGCAGAAGCGCCACCGAAAGCGGCGTAATAGAAGGTCGCCCCCGAGATATTAGCCATTGCTCCGGTGCCGACGCCGAAGCCGTCGCTATCCAATCCGGTGATGCCGCCGACAACATTGACCGTATCGGTAAAGTAGCTGCTGGAGTTACCATATGATTCCGTATTATTATATATTGCCGCCGTCGCTGTCGTCGGCGCCGCCGCCTTAGTCAAAGCAAAATTAGGGGTAAAACCGACTCCGGTGACATTCTTAGCTACGCCCGTGCCGGCATAGGTGCCGACATTGATAGAACCGGCCGTATTCTTGAAAGCGACATAATAGTAGATGGTCGCGCTGGTATTATTCACGCTGCCAACAGTAAAACCAGTAGAATCCAGAGTGGTATACATAGTACCGTCGGTAGTCTGGTTCGTGGCCATAAAATGCTGTCCGTAATTAGTGGGCATCGCCGATGAACGCCAATTGGGGGCGACTGCGGTCGCCGCTTTCACGATGACCATATCGGGCTGGAAGCCGACGGTAACCGATCGGGGTGAAGTGCCCGTGCCGGTATAGGTGCCGACGCAGAAATTGCCACTGGCGCTACAATCAGAACCGGCAAAAGCTGTCCAAGTATAGCGGGAATTAGCAGTATTGGTAGTCACGCCTGAGATAGTAAAGCCGTCGGGATTGAGCAGCACGGCCGCTGCGACGTCAGCAGTCGCGACGCCGAGATATGAGCTATTGAGATTAGGCATGACTGTCGTTTTCATGATCGCGCCGGTGCCGCCGGCATCGTTGGCTTTTATGAGGATCATTTGCGGCGAGAATCCTAGTCCGCTGATTTGTTTAGCGCCGCCGTTTCCGATGTAATAGCCGGTTTGGATCTTATAGCTTGGAGTCGTCGGGCTAGTATTAGCCCGCCACGCCGCATAACGGTAATTATTCGTCCCCAAGGTATTAGTTTCCGCGCCAGCGCCGATAGAAAAGCCGGTGGAGATCAGGCCGGTGAACGCTCCGGTGATAGAGGCGACGTTAATGAAGGGCAAGGCGGCGTCTCCGGATTGATTACTATGCCGCGACACGCCTCGCACCGCCCCAGTCTGTTTCACCCAGACATTATCAGGCTGGAAGCCGACAGTAGTGACATCTTTAGCGGCTCCGGTGCCGGAATAAGTGCCGACGGCGAAATTAGCTCCGGATTTAAAGCCGAAATAATGATAAAGACTGGCGGCTGCATTGACATTTGTGCCCGTGCCGATTTGGAATCCGTCGGGATTGAGAACCTGGATATTATTGGCCGCCTCCGCAGTCGCCGCAAAAAAGCTGCTGAGATCGCCGGAATGCGCCGAGGTGCGGAAAGCACCGCCAGTAGTGCTGTTTCTTTTAGTCGCGACCATGTCAGCCTGAAAAGGCAGACGGATGACATTGCGATTATCGATTCCGTTGCCATAATAAGCACCAATATAGAAATCGGATGATCCGGAATTAGTTTCCGGATTCCAGGCGTTGCCATAGGCAGTCCAATAATAAGTGACGCCGGCGCTATTCGTGGTTGCGCCAGTGCCAACAGTAAATCCGTCAGGATTCAAAGAGGTGATGGCGGCGGTGAGGTTAGCTGTCGCCGCATCGAGATAAGCGCTGTGGTCTCCGCCCATCAGCCGGGTTCTAAAAACTCCAGCCGTCGCCGTATTCCCCTTGATGATCACGAGATCCGGTCTAAAACCGAGATTATCAATCGCTCGATTTATACCAGTCCCTGTGTAAGTTCCGCGCGCTATCTGAAAAGTACCGCTGGAATTCCTGACAGCAGAAGCGCCACCGAAAGCGGCGTAATAGAAGGTCGCCCCCGAGATATTAGCCATTGCTCCGGTGCCGACGCCGAAGCCGTCGCTATCCAATCCGGTGATGCCGCCGACAACATTGACCGTATCGGTAAAGTAGCTGCTGGAGTTACCATATGATTCCGTATTATTATATATTGCCGCCGTCGCTGTCGTCGGCGCCGCCGCCTTAGTCAAAGCAAAATTAGGGGTAAAACCGACTCCGGTGACATTCTTAGCTACGCCCGTGCCGGCATAGGTGCCGACATTGATAGAACCGGCCGTATTCTTGAAAGCGACATAATAGTAGATGGTCGCGCTGGTATTATTCACGCTGCCAACAGTAAAACCAGTAGAATCCAGAGTGGTATACATAGTACCGTCGGTAGTCTGGTTCGTGGCCATAAAATGCTGTCCGTAATTAGTGGGCATCGCCGATGAACGCCAATTGGGGGCGACTGCGGTCGCCGCTTTCACGATGACCATATCGGGCTGGAAGCCGACGGTAACCGATCGGGGTGAAGTGCCCGTGCCGGTATAGGTGCCGACGCAGAAATTGCCACTGGCGCTACAATCAGAACCGGCAAAAGCTGTCCAAGTATAGCGGGAATTAGCAGTATTGGTAGTCACGCCTGAGATAGTAAAGCCGTCGGGATTGAGCAGCACGGCCGCTGCGACGTCAGCAGTCGCGACGCCGAGATATGAGCTATTGAGATTAGGCATGACTGTCGTTTTCATGATCGCGCCGGTGCCGCCGGTATCGTTGGCTTTTATGAGGATCATTTGCGGCGAGAATCCTAGTCCGCTGATTTGTTTAGCGCCGCCGTTTCCGATGTAATAGCCGGTTTGGATTTGAAAATTTCCGGCATTAGCCTGAGGCGTCTTAGCATCCATTAGTCCGGACATGCCTCTATCTATGACATTAGGATCTCTCATGGCATGATAAAGAGAATCGACTATATTCTTATCGGTTAGGTAATCCTCTAATTTATCCAAGAAAACGTTAGAAGGAAAGCCGGATAAAAAAAAGACGCCGATCAACATACCGATCATCACCGTCTTTATTTTTTTATTTATTCGCCACGTAATCATAGGCTATTTTTGACAGTTCCCCCATTATTTTCTGGGCGCTCCCGACGCCGCCGCCGTCCTTCACCTCCGCCATGACTGTAATTAGGCAGGGGCGGCCAGCGACATAAAAGATGCCGGAGTCCAAGAAAACGACCTCCTTGTACTCCTCCCCGATTTTATGAGCAAATAATGTCGTAGTCGGTATTCCCGAGCCGATAAATTCATCAAAGCTCGTCTGCGTGAGCCATGATAATAATTTTTGGGAATTATCCCGATTAAGATAACTGGCGCTGTATAGAGCGCGAAAAATACGGGAATATTCTTTGGCAGTGATATCATAGTTATCATCGTATAACTCTTCTAACCCTAAAGCTTCAAAGGATTTCGTGTAATCTTCACTAGATAAATTGCGCACCAATATTTTATGAGCGGTATTATCGGAGTTTATCAAAGTTTCTTTCAAGAGCTCTTCAATCGTGAAGCGCGTCCCCGGAGTCTTTAGATAGATGTCCCCGAAACGAGAATCCTGGTCTTCCGCGAAAAGCACCAGTTCATTACTCAGCTTCCATTCCCCGTTTTCTACTTTCTTCATGACCGCGAGCGCGGTCGGCATCTTGCTTAAGCTAGCCGGCCAGAAACGCTCTTCTTGATTAATAGAGATATTCGCTCCGGTATTTAAGAATTCAAAATAAACGCTAATCCTATTCCCTTGCGCCTCATATTTGGCGACGGCTTCCTTCATTGATTTTCTTATCGGCTCGATACTGCTCAGGAAATTATCTTGATCGATGAAATTTCGAGAAAAGTCCAGGAGAGGGTATTTTTTCGCCTCCTGCAGCTGCTTAGCCAACTTATTTTTATTTATTAATATGCCGATAGTAGCCAAATTAGACAGCAACAAGACAATCAAAAAAATCTTAACCCAATCTTTATGCCAGGGTTTCTTAAAAGAAATCTGCTCCCGGGTAACGTTATTTTTATTCATAAAATATTAGGGACGGGGAGGAACCTTTAATTTCTGTCCCGGCTTGAGCGTATAAGGGGCTTGCAGCTTATTGACCTTAGCGAGCAATCTCCAGGATACTTCCAGGCGATCAGCTAATGATTTTATGTCTTCGCCGGATTTTATTTCCGTTTCCTTCCATGACTTTTTAATCCACTGCTTTCTTTTATTATAAACTCTCCACAAGAACGTCATGATAACGCCAACGATTAAAAATAGTAATTCGACCATTAGAGCCAAGGGTTTTGGAAAACTAAAAAAAGTTATAGTTTCCCCGGTTAAGACGGTTTTCGGTTGATTCGAGTTTTTACCGATTTCAATGCTCAAATCCTCCTGATATTCGACTCTAAGGCTTGATCTATAAAATCCGCCCCAAAAGGGCTTCTTGATTTCAAAATTCCAATCTGAACTCTGGTCACGCAGAATCGGAAATTCCCCGCCCTGTTTTAAATAAGCGCCGCCGAAGATATTTTTAGTAGTCACATCAATATTAGTATCGACAGAGACATTGCCAGAGTTCTTGATGGTCGGACTTAGCAAGATGTTGCCATTATCTTCTTTAGTGATCCTGAACTCTGTTATCTCCAACTTCCTAACGATTTCTCCTGGTATAGAGATAGCGACTCTTAGGCCGGTTCTAAAGCTTAGGTTAACGCCGGCCTGTCCGGATGAGTCTTCTTTTTTCTCTTGAATGACAATGCAGCCGTTGTGTTCCCCGACGCCAGCGGTCTGAGGCACTTCGATTGTAAATGGCACAAGGTCATTGGCGCCAGGATTAAGCACGACTTCATTCTTTTCGAGTTTTATCCAAGAGCCGACGCTTCCTTTCGGTTCAGACATTTGTCGGCAAGCAAAGGCTCCACCGGAAGAAACTACGGAATCTACTCCATAAACTAATAAAGTCTTTTTTTCGGCGGCATTATTTACTAATAAGACGCCCTCTTTCTGAATATCTCCGGGTTTGAGCGTATGGATGAAGATAGATTCAGTGCGCGGGTTATCCGTTCGGGGATAAGCCGGCCGTCCGCCGATTCCTCCGTATTCGACTGCCTTAGCCTGAATGACTGGAAAGACAAAAAGCAACGAAAACAAAACTAAATAAGCCCCATTAATCGTTATCTGGCGATTACGGAGGAAATGACATTTTAACATATTAGTAGGATTGTTAGCTTAGTTTGCAACAATACTTAAAGATAGATTTACTTTGTAATCATTCGCGGCTGGCTGTTCTCCGGGAATAGTCTGACTGACACTAACGCCCTGTAAAGTCCAATCACCGATATCACTAGAACCAGCTGCAGCCGTTAGCAATGTAACGCTATCGGTCGCTCCTTCAGCGAAAGCTGTAGAATTTCCTTTAGTGATATTAGCCGTGTCGCAAGCAGCGCAGGCTCCTTTCGCTAGAGTAGCTATTGATGGATCTACGGTCATCTGTCCTTTTAAGATATCGGTGTCGGCGCCGTCAGAGCAGCCGCTGGAAGCCGAGTCATTAAAATCGAAATCCAAAGAACTAGTAATGCTATCCCAGTAAGCGGTCGGAGAAGATCCAGCCAGAGTTAGGGTCCAGCCAGTGTCAGATGCATCTGGATTCTTAACATATATCTGCTGCGTAGCAGAGCCGAATGTCCCGGTCGATGCTTGACACGAGAAACTGAAAGGAACAGCGCTCATGCTGAAAGTCGGAGAAGAAACAGAAACATACGATCCATTAACAATATCAGTACTTAGAGTCCCCGGGTTGATAGCCTGCGTAAACTCGCTGGTGCTGGACGCAAGAGCATAAAAACCTAGGTTCAGGCCGGTAAAGACAATCAACACTGCCGCTGAAATCCTAGAGAGATTCAAACCGGCAATCATTTTTTGGTGAAATTGGCGCATAATTTTTTCTTTTATAATAATAATTAACTTAATAAATTTAAATACTAAATTAGTATAGCATAGTCTAAAAAAATACGTAATAGCTTCTAGGCGCACTAATCACCAGCTATTGGCTCAAGATGCCGGCTCTTATTTTATTCAGATTATTATTAGTGATGCCGAGGCCTAAGCTGCGGATTACTTGATAAGCTTGTTCCGGACTGCCGAGATAATAAGCCCTCCTATCCAGAGGCGAGATGTAATAAGCTTTGCCGAAATCGTCGACATTAATGAGGATCTTTCCGGAAACCCTGGCGGGGTAAACCGTATAATCGGTAATGAATTTATCATTAGCGCCTAACCCTAAAGCTCTCATTACCCGGAAAGCGTCATTAGGGGTGCCGAGGTAGTATTTTTTCAAATCATCCGGATAGATATAATAAGCTTCTCCTCGTTCTTCAACTTGCAGCAATATTCTTCCCTTTAATCGGTTAGAGAGATTAATATCATAAGCAGTCGAAGTAATAGGAGCAACTGGAGTGGTGCAACTTAAAAAATTCCTAGTAGCGAGATCGAATATTCCTTAAAGCTCCGCTGACCGCAATCCAAGTGGTATTGCCACTAGCATCAGTCGTTAAGATAAAGCTATTGCCAGCTCCACTAGTAAATTTCAAAGCGCCATCGACTGTCAGGCTGCCGGCCGTAGAAATATTAGTACCGATGTTAGTGGCCGCCGCAGTTTTTAATAAAATAAAAAAAGCCATTATAAAAACAACGGTCGTCAGAAAAACTTTCTTTTTTATCATATTATTAATATGCGGTTCCTTGTTTATGTCCATAATCTCTATTGCTAAAAAAGCTCAAACATAAAATGTCTGAGCTTCTGAAGGAGCTTCTCTGTGTAATATTAAGTTATCATAATTTTAGCATAAATATAAAAACAATAAAACCCCAAAATAAATAAGGCACCCTTGCAGAAGAAGCGCCTTATTTATCTTATTTTTATTTTAAATTATCTGGTAGCCGCAGGTCCGCGATGCGAAAATCTATGCTGCGAAGAGGGCTGATTAGCGCCGCTAGCCGGATGGGAAGATGAACGCTCTGGTCTGCTAGCTTTATGCAAAGGCGACAAGCCTCGTCTGTCCGCCGCGCGTTTGAAGGGCTTAGGAGATACGTCGGTAATAAAAAAAGGTGTAAACCGCGTCGTATCCGCCGCGCGAGACGGCGCTTGTCTATGATTAGTCATATGACTGCTCATAGGGCGAGAAGACCGCTGTTCCGGGCGGCGAGAGCCCCCTTCTATCCGCTTAGAATCTCCTCTGAATGACCGTCTTTTTTGCTTATTAGTGATTGGCGCTGAAAATTGATTATTAAACTTGACGAATTCAGTCCGCTTGATGCTCTTATTGATCAATTTTTCAATATCACGAATTTCTCTCTGTTCATGGGCCGTCGCGAAAGTAATCGCTTTGCCGGTTTGGCCGGCGCGGCCGGTGCGGCCGATACGATGGACATAATCCTCGGAATTATCCGGCAGATTATAATTAACCACTAATTCGATACCGCTGACATCCAAACCGCGAGCAGCGACATCAGTCGCCACTAAAATGCGCTCTTTCTTGGATTTAAAATCCTGCAAAGCGGCGCGGCGGCGATTTAAGGATAAATTTGAGTGAATTTCTATAGCTTTATGGCCTAATGACTGTAATTTAGCAGTCAAAGCCTTGACACTATGCTTGGTCCGTAAAAATACTAAGACCGAGCCAGTGTACTGCGCCAAAATCTTCAAAAGATGTTCTAGGCGCTCTTCGCCGTTAATGATAAATATTTCCTGATCAACCTGGGAAGCGGTCGTTCCTTGCGGCGCGACTTCGATGCTGACCGGCAACTTCATATAGGTAGCCGCAATTTTTACGATAGTCGCGGGCATAGTGGCGGAAAAGATCATAGTCTGGCGCTCTTTAGGCGTTTGTTTCAGTATTTCCTGAATTTGCGGCGCAAAGCCTAAATCAAGCATCATATCTGCTTCGTCAAGAACCAAAGTCTTAATCTGATCAAGCTTGAAAGTATGGCGCTTAAGATGATCGATTAATCTTCCCGGAGTCGCAACGATGATATGCGGTTTTTTGCGCAATTGAAAAAGCTGGCGATCAAGCGCTTCGCCGCCGATAAGGATAGCGGTTCTCAAGCCTAGGGCTTGGCCCAACTTCTTTAAGCTTTCCTCAATCTGCAAGGCTAGTTCGCGAGTCGGGGCGATAATAAGTCCTTGTCCTTTATTAATACCTAAACGCTGCAGCATCGGAATGCCGAAAGCATAAGTCTTTCCAGTTCCGGTCTGCGCAATGCCGATAAGATCTTGGCCGGTAATAGCAATCGGGATAGTCTTGCG
Organism: Patescibacteria group bacterium; assembly: GCA_041661685.1. Taxonomy (GTDB): domain Bacteria; phylum Patescibacteriota; class Patescibacteriia; order Patescibacteriales; family UBA12465; genus UBA12465. The sequence continues at coordinate 220,063 of JBAZTY010000001.1, read as the reverse complement.
CTGAATAGGCGTCGGAGTATCCAGATTCAGCTTCTTGAGGATTTGTAAGATTGAGTCGCTGATACCTAAGTCAGCGAATTTTGGAGTCGCCTCTTGAGGAAGTTCCTCAAGGGTTTCATCCATTTGTTTAATGTTTGTCATAATAAAAAATAAGCGACCCGATTTCTCAAGGCCACTTATTTATGACTAAAGGAGATTCGAATCTAATTAATATAGTAATAATAGCACGTAATTTAATTTAAGTCAAGGATTGAAGAATTTTGTCTAATTTAGCATTTAATATTTCAAATTGTTCCTTGGAAATACCATCATTGCCATGGCCGCCTTTAAAGCCACTATCCCGGCTAGAAGACCTGAACGACCCCCTGTCGCTAGTGCGTCTCGGACTGGATTCTTCCTTGCCTTTAAAGCAATTGCTGCAGAAAACCGGTTTTCCGGATAAAGGCTTGAACGGCACTTCGCAGCTTGCGCCGCATTCAGCGCAAGTCGCTCGATGCATTTCCGGTCTTTCAGAATCCCGATCGTCCCTGCTAAAGCTGCGGCCACCGCCGCTCTTGCCGCCGAAACCGCCAGAACTCTTAGAACCGAAACCGCCGGCGCGCTGGCCATCCTTCATCCCCCCGCCCTTCTTGTAATTAAATCCACTATCGCGATTAAAATTTTTCATAAATTATAAGCTAATGATTAATGATATGTAAATATGTAAAAAAGTCTGATATGTTCCAATCAAAATCCCGCCCAACATAATTGGGCGGGATCGTGATTTCAAGAGAGATATTAAGCGCGTTTAACATTAACCGCGTTCATTCCTTTCGGAGAGTTCTCTGTTTCGAAAGAAACAGCATCGCCCTCGCGCAATTCATTGTATTGGACGCCAACCAATGAGTTGCTGTGAAAGAATAAATCTTTTTCTTGACCTTCTACCTTGATGAAACCGAAACCTTTGTCGGTTAAAGTTTTGATAGTACCAGTCATAAAAATTTTTAGACTTAGTTTGTAAGATTGCAATTTAATAAAGAGTTTAAAAATCGACTACTTTTTGATACGCGATATTGTTGCTTAAACACTGTACCACGTAAAAATAGATAAGTCAAGCTAAATATTGATAATCTCGATATCGACCTTATTATCCGATCCGAGGCCATAATAGCTATAGATTGGCTTGACATAGCGCAACATCGCATCGTACATGCCTATACGGAGGCGGCGCCATATTTGACGCGGCTTAGAAACAAAACGATCCATGGCGAATAGGACTAGCCATTTCTGGGGATCGCTCGGAATCTTGATTTTCTTCCTTTCCTTGAGGTCAGCTAAAACGCGCCGAATATCTGGATTCTGCATATAACCATAAGAAGCTTGAATCGAGACGATACTGCCGATTTCAGCGTCCGGCTGAAAGCTGATAATCTGGTAGCGGTTTTCCCTGTCTACCCGCGGGATATTAAGAAAAACGACATTCATGAAAATAATATGTTTCGGGATGCATAATCCCCATTTAGCCAAGAAAGAATCCATAGCGACTGGGATGCTGTCATAAAGGCTTGTTATCGGACGTGAAGACATGACCACAACTGAACGATTCAGTAATGTATCTTTATACTCCGCCTGTAATTCAACGAATTTTTTAACAGCCAGCCCGGGCAGGCTAAGATGCGCGGCGCGCGAAAGAGCCCGGCCCCAATCCCAAGTAGACATAATGACGAATAGGATGATAGCTATTATAATCGGCACAAAACCGCCTTGCCAGAATTTCAGAATAGTACCGGAGAAGAAAGCCAGATCTATGATTAGCAGGAAGGAAATAAGCGGAGCCACTACCCACAGAGGCCATTTCCAGAGATAACGGATTAAAGAATAAAATACTAAAGTCGTAATGATCATCGTACCAGTAACAGCAATGCCGTAAGCGGCCGCTAAGCCGCCGGAAGAGCGGAAAGCCAAGACGAGAGCTATACAGCTGACGGCTAAGGCGGTATTTATGAAAGGGATATAAATTTGCCCCTCAATAGCTGAATTAGTATGAACGATCTTTATCTTCGGGAATAAGCCTAAAGCGACAGCTTGGCTCGTCAAAGAATAGACGCCGGCAATCAGCGCTTGGCTAGCAATAATTGTCGCTGCGGTCGCTAGGATAACGACGCCAAGAAAGGCCCATTGCGGCGCCAGCGCATAGAACGTATTATTGCCGATAATCTCGCGGCCGGATAATAATAAGGCGCCCTGACCGAAATAATTAATGATGAGCGCCGGATAAACCAAACTTGCCCAAGACCAAGTGATGACACGGCGATTAAAATGCCCCATATCGGCATATAGGGCTTCGCAGCCAGTGACACAGAGGGCAACGGAGCTGAGAACGAAGAATGTCGACCAGGTATGGGCGCAGACAAAATGATAAGCCGCGAGCGGATTAATGGCGGCTAGGACTTGAGGGTATTTAATGATAGCCGGCAAACCTAAGACCATAAGCACGATGAACCAGAGGATCATGATCGGACCAAAGAAACGGCCGACTTGTCCGGTTCCCTTCTTCTGGATATAGAACAAGCCAATAAGAATGAGAATGGTTAAAGGCACTACGAATAAAGTTAATTTAGACGATAAGATTGCAAATCCCTCGACAGCTGATAAAACAGAGATAGCCGGAGTGATGACTCCGTCGCCGTAAAGCAAGGTCGCCCCTACCAGGACTACAGCGGTCACGCTGAGCCCGAATATCCGTTTGACTTTCCCCTGGCGGAGTAAGGCCAGCAAGGCGAAAATTCCACCTTCGCCTTTATTATCGGCGCGCATAATCAGCAAGATATATTTAATAGTGACGACGATCATCAGCGTCCAAAAGACCAGGGATAAAACGCCGAGAACATTTTCGGGGCTGCGCTCTAGAGGATGTAATCCAAAGAATGTTTCTTTTAGAGCATAGAGCGGCGACGTGCCGATATCGCCAAAAACGACCCCGAGGGCGCCGATAAGAAGAGGCAAATTTACCTTATTTTTGAGGGTATTATTACTGGCCATATTTATATAGATTAGTCTATAGCTGCTAAAAAGTCAAAAATGATCTTAACCTTGACATTAGCAAGGTTATATGTTAATATTATTTTACACCAATAGAAGAATGTCATGAAAAAACTTATCGCGTTATCCGCACTACTTTGTTCTTTACTAATTTTAGCGCCTATCGTTCAGGCCCATAAGCCGAATAATGTTCCGTCTGAATATAGCAAGCGCACTCGCTCTTGCTTTTCATTGGTCTATGGTGATCCTTGCACAAATAGCTTGCGTCATGCTAGTAGTTATAAAGGACCAAAAAAGAACCGGTTTAAAGCCGACCTGAGCCCTAGAATTGGCATCAGAATCAAAACCAAAAATCATCAGCACCCGCTGTAATTACAGAAGGCATCTATCAAGATAACTTCTAAAACACAAAACCCAGTAAAATACTACTGGGTTTTTAAAATGTAATTATATCTTATTTCGGAAATATTCTATTGTTCTCTTTAATCCATCTCCTAATTTTATCTTTGGTTCCCAGCCTAATTTTTCTTTAGCTAAAGATATATCCGGCTTCCTTTGGCGCGGATCGTCGGCTGGCAGATCCTTATAAACTATCTGGCTCCGGCTTTCTGGAATCAATTTTAAAACCGTCTCCGCTAATTCCTTAATCGTGAATTCCTCTGGGTTACCGAGATTGACTGGGCCGACGAAACTAGTCTTATTATTCATCATTCTTATTAATGCCTCAATCAGATCGTCAACATACTGGAAGCTGCGGGTCTGCGAACCATCGCCATAAATAGTGATATCTTCATTCTTTAGAGCCTGAACGATAAAATTAGAGACGACGCGGCCGTCGTTCGGATGCATGTTCGGTCCATAAGTATTAAATATCCGCACTACCCGGATATCAACCTGATACTGGCGATGATAATCGAAACATAAGGTCTCGGCACAGCGCTTCCCTTCGTCGTAGCAGGATCTGATGCCGATCGGATTGACTGAACCCCAATAACTTTCCGGCTGAGGATGGACCTTTGGGTCACCGTAAACTTCAGAAGTCGAGGCCTGGAGAACGACGGCTTTAGTCTTCTTCGCTAAATCAAGCACGTTGATAGCGCCCAAGATAGAAGTTCTGATGGTCTTAACCGGATCAAATTGATAATGAATCGGCGAAGCTGGGCAAGCTAGGTTGTAAACCTGATCGATCGCCATTTCTAAAGGAAAAGTGACGTCTTGGCGCAACATTGTAAATTTAGGATTTTCCAGAAAAGGCTTGATATTCTCTTCGCTGCCGGTAAAAAAATTATCTAAGGCAATAACTTCATCACCTTCTTCTAAAAGTTTCCGACATAGATGCGAGCCGATGAATCCGGCGCCGCCGGTGACAAGAATCTTCATAATTTTATTTTTTTATTCCGTAAACTCCTTCTAATAAATCTAGATCTTTTTTAGTATCTAGAAGCAACTGATTATTAAGCTTAACGGCTTGATGCAAGAAATCCAAGGCGATTCGGTCTTCCTTGCTCTTTAATTTTGCTTCCTTGAACATCTCGATGAAAGCCGACATATCCTTGATGAAGCAATGTCCGCCCGCTCCTCGGCCCTTTTTAGTGTGCGGCCCGCTTTGATGAGCGATAGCTAGGTGACTGTGCCCGATACGAGCGTCATAACCGACAATATCAGCGACGGCGTCATAATCCACTCCTTTCCGGCGCGCTAAATTATAAACGATATTAGAAAAAATGACTTTTAAGAAGAGGAAATTATTACCCATGTATTTAACTAGTTCCGCTTCCCGGCTGCCGACTAGAAAATTATGGGGCGCCTTAGGCAATAGCTTCAAAGCCTCGGCCGCTTTCTTTTTAGATTTAGCCGTGTAGCCGATAATATTGCGCGGCGGAAATTTTGTATCCTGAACCGCATTCTTCTCGGTTAAAAATTCTGGCGAATGCAGAATATACTTTTTCGGATATTTTTTCTGCAGGTTTTCGGTCGTGCCGATTTTGATAGTTGATTTAATAATCGCGGTCCGGCCGTCACCGACCAGCTTAATGACCTCGCGCAAGATGCTATCGTCGAAGCCATGCGGTGTACTCGGCGTCGGCACGGCGATAAAAACGAAATCACAAGTCTTGATCAGTTCTTTATTGGCGACGTAATTTTCATTATCATAACGGACAATCTTATGTCCGCGGGCGGTAAAATCATCCGCCATATTCTTGCCGATAAAACCCTGGCCGATAAAACCGACTAATACTTTTTTCTGGCTCATCTTGGTATAAAAAATAATTTATAAACTAAGCTAATTAAACCATATTTCCCGTATTTATTCAATATATTTTTCGATAATCGCTTCCGCCGCCGCCAGGCCGTCGATAGCCGAAGAAACTATGCCTCCGGCATGTCCCGCCCCTTCTCCGGCTGGATAAATGCCAAGGATATTAGATTCACACTTGGCATTGCGCTCTAAACGGACCGGTGATGAACTTCTAGTCTCGACTCCGGTGAGCACGGCCTCGGGGTGAGAAAATCCCTTAATCTTCCTATCTAAAAGCGGAATAGCCTCTTTCAGACTGGCGATGACATAATCTGGCAGGCAAGAATCTAAGGAAGTCAAATTGATTCCGGGCCGATAACTCGGCTTAATGCTCTTTGTCTCGCTCGAAGCGCGGCCCCTTAGAAAATCTCCGACTAACTGAACCGGGGCGCAATAATTTCCGCCTCCGGCGAGATAAGCGGCTCTTTCCCAGCGGCGCTGGAATTCAATTCCGGCTAAAGGATGCGTGGATCCAAAATCTGCCGGCGTCACCGGCACTAATAAAGCGCTGTTGGAATTAACGCCATCCTGAGCATATTCGCTCATGCCGTTCGTCACTACGCCGCCCTCTTCAGAGGCCGCGCCCATGACATATCCGCCCGGGCACATGCAGAAGCTGTAGACCGGCCGCTGATCATTTAAGTGCTGGACTAACTTATATCTAGCGGCGCCTAATTTAGGATGTTGATAAGACGCGCCATATTGGGCTTGATTAATCATCTCGGCTTGATGTTCGATTCTGAGTCCGATAGAGAAGGCTTTAGCGCTCATCCTCAACCCTTGATCATAAAGTATTTGATAAGTATCACGCGCGGAATGGCCGGTGGCCAGCACTAAATCATCGACTAATATTCTTTCCTGGTCATTAACAATCGCGGCTATTATCTGATTGCCTTTAATTTCCAGTCCAGTCAAGCAAGTTTCAAATCTTACCGCGCCCCCTAATCTAATTATCTCGGCCCGGATATTCTTAATTACACCGCGTAATTTATCAGTACCAATATGTGGCGTCGCGCTAGTCGCGATCTCTACCGGCGCTCCGGCCTTAATCAATTCGGTAAAAACATATTTAGAGCGCGGGTCGTTTATGAGCGTATATAATTTTCCATCTGAAAAGGTTCCCGCTCCGCCTTCGCCGAACTGGATATTTGATTTAGGGTTAAAATTCCTATTCTTAAAAAAATCATCAACGTCCTTCACGCGAGCATCAACATCTTTCCCTCTTTCTATGACGAGCGGTTTCAAACCGGCTTTAGCCAATAATAAAGCGGCGAACAAACCGCAAGGCCCGCTGCCGACAATGATGATATTCTTTTTTATTTTCTTATTTATTACTTTCTCTTGATAGACAAAGGGCTCATACGGCCTAGTCCGATGGCTGATATCCCATTTCTTGATGGCGCTCAGATCTTTCACCTCTACGTCCAAAGAATAGACGAAAAGGATATTCTTCTGGCGGGAATCGATATTTTTCTTGACGATAGCATAACCAAGAATCTCAGTTTCCGGCAAATCTAAAATCTGAGAAATCCTAGATTTTAAGACTCCTTCATCGTCATCTATTCCTAGGGTCACTTCTTCTATTCTGATGAGTTTATTTCCGTTTGAGTTCATAAAGAAGAATAGCGGCCGCTGTCGCCACGTTTAAAGATTCGATATTTTCAGACATTTCAATCTTCAGATTGGTCTTAGCCAGTTTCATTATTTCCGGACTGACCCCATGGCTTTCGCTTCCCAAGACTAAACAGAAGGCCTTAGCCGGTTTGAATTCCGTCAGATTAACACCCTCATGAGAACTAGTCGCATAAATAGGCAATTTATTGTTTTTGAGCCATTCTCCAGTCTTATCTTCAATGATATTAAGCTTAAAAATCGCGTCTTTAGCGGCCGCGATGACTTTGGAATTATAAACATCTACACAGCTCTCATCTAAAACCAGATTAATAAAACCGAAAGCTAGGGCGCTGCGCATGATTGTTCCTAAGTTTCCCGGATCGCTGATGCCGTTCAGGTAGATAATTGATGATTCATCTAATTCCCTGGCCTTTATTTTATAAATAGCAGTAATGCCAGAAGGGGTGTCAAGATTAGAATATTGCTTATTCAGCTTAGGGCCGATCATGAAAAAATCTGACGATTGAGAATTATTCTGAAGATATTCCAGCCTATCTCGATGCTTAGCGGCAAATTCTTCAGTCACGAATAAAGCCTCGAAGTCGTGGCCATCCTTCAGCGCGTCGCTAATAATCGTCAGGTTCTCAACCATAAACTGCTGGAATTCTTGGCGATATTTTTTCGCATTCAGTTTTTCCAGTAATTTGATCTGGTTATTTTCAGAGCTGCTAATCTGGCTGTAATTTTCCATCATCATATCTTTTTGGCTGATTTTATAATTTCCAATTTCTCGGGACGCGGTAATTTCTTGAACCGCGCTTCTTCTTTAGAGGCCGTAGAACGATTCGAAAACTCTTTAGAATATACTAGCCTAACCGGCCTGCGGCCGCAAGTATATTTCGCCCCTCGGCTAGTCGAATTATGCTCGCTTACCCGGCGATTAAGATCCGTAGTAATCCCGGTATAAAGCGTCTTGTCGGCACATCTGAGGGTATAAAGAAAATATTTACTCATGTGTTTATTATACCATTACGCGAAAACTCGTGATATTCTTTTCCTTATAATAGCTAAAATTAATGATGAGTTAACAAAAATCAGATAAATCGGAAAAGCTAATTCCGCGAACCCCCATATTCTGACCGCTCCGAAGCTAGTGAAAGCGCTAAACAGTCCGGTCGAATAGGCGACTGTGGTTTCTGTCTCCGGATATTTCCAGCATTTTATAAAAGTCGGAATGGCCGCGAACAGATCGCTTAAAATCGCGAAGATGATTGCTATCCCTGGCTGTTTGGTTATTCCCCACAGGATTAGAGCTAATAACGAAAATATCCCGCATAAATAGTCAAAGGATTCTAATTTCCAATATGATTTCTTAACGAATAAAGACAGGATAAATATTATCAGCGGACCAAAGCCGGACATGAAGACCGGAATGACTGATAAGCCAGCGCCGCTCGTTAGCCCGGCGGCCGTAGCGATTAAGGGGGCGATAGACCACATCAACCAAGAAACTTTATTAGGCTTTACTTTTTTTCTGACGACTTCCCGGCCATAATAAAAGATTCCGATGAACTGCGCCGACATTCCAAGGAAGACGAGGTATTTTAACATGTTGATTTATTTAATCTAGCTTGAACGTCTTCAGAGGTTTTTCCGAAAGCTCCTTTTTCTTCTAGAGACATAGTGGCAACCATGGCAGCAAATCTTCCCCGTTCCTCCGGATTTTTATACAATTCTAAGGCTCTGATAAAAGCTGCTAAATAAGTATCTCCGGCGCCAGTGGGATCAGTTATTATATTAGGCTTGAAAGCTAGAATATCATAAAAATCTTTTCCTAAAAAAAGATGGGACCCTTTTGATCCTTCAGTAATGATCAGGTTAAGTAAGCTATGATTCTGAAAAAAACGCGCCGCTTCTTTTATGGTATTCTTTCCGGATACGAACTCAGCCTCGTTTCTGTCTAAAAACAAATATTTTAAGAATGGCAAAACTTTAATCAAGTTTTCCGGGTTTTTTCTGACAAATTTTCCGTTTTCGCCATAAGTGAACATTCCAAAATTACCCAAGACCAGATTTTTATGTTTTAATTTATTAAATAATTCAAAAGGAATATTATCATGGAATAGCGGCCCCAGAATTATATAATCATATCCTTCTAGTTCCCTTAACAACTCGCCGGTAGGTTTGATAGTATTATCATAGCATCTGATCTCATGTTTTCGCACGTCTGGGTTAAAGGATGAATACTCTAAATTAGACTCTAATGTTCTTTCTGCCGGCAAGCACCTGACTTTCAGGCCGGAAAAATTATTTTGAACCCACTCGTTATCTTCCTGACCGCAACTTATATAAGGCACGACTTTTTCTACGTTTAAAGCTTTAAGAGCTAAAGCTACGTAATATGGAATGCCACCGATCTGGATTGATAGGTTATCATCTACTTTAACGCGATCCTTTGCAATCGGCCCCAATACGGCGACTTTCATATTAATCTTTTACGTTTTTAGTTTGTCCCTTGGCGGCGACGGTTATTTCATCGTTATCTTGAACTTTAAAAGCGATGCTTTCGCAGTTTTTCATGGATTCACCGAAATTATTATTCAGAAAATAAAGGAAAGAATTCTCATGACTGAAAGCCATAATTTTAATATTCTTTTCCGGATTATGTTGTTTTATTTTTTCGTTTCCAAACCGGACGAGCCGCATCATATCTTTGAATTTAGACTCATAAACCTCCTTAGCTGATTTAACGTTCGGGAATATCTTCCCAATTTCCTCGGAGTGAGCAGCATAATTATTACCCCAAGTCCCTCTATTATCCGCCTCAATTATTTTCCTAGCCTCTGCCCACTTTTCTTTAGTTTCGGCTGAGATGTTCTCCGGATTTTTAATTTTCTTTAAATAATTATCGGGATGAAAAATAAACTCTCGCAGCATATTTTCCAGATGATCCAAAGTTAAGCAGTCTATCTTTCTAATGTAGCCCTCACCGATTTCTTCAACTTTATTTCTATATTTAGGGAGCTCATCCACCTCTTCCTCCTTTTTCTCTCTAGGCGCGATAATCTCGAACCCCTTTTCTCTCGCGGTATCTAGATAAATCTTAGCCGTTTCGGCTGCTCTTACCAGGTCGCTGGAAACAAAAAATAAAGCATCAGTTTCTGGATTAAGCTTATCAAAAAACTCAGCGGCTTTTTCATGGGCCAGCTTTTCCCCTTCCGATGTTAGATCAGAATTAAACCATTGTTTATCCGCACTCGGAGCGGCCTCGGGATTATCTGATTTTATTATACTTTCATTCAACTTATATCCGGATATGCTGTGCCGCGTAGCAAAGAACTCATCATCCTTTTTCCGCTTTTCTTCTTGGTTATTTATCTTTTCAAAATTAATGTTCATAATTATTTATTAATTACCCTTCTTCTAAACTCCTTAATCTTATCTAGATAATCCTTATCTTTCTGCCGATCATATCTTTTAACCATTTCTCTCTTCCATTCTTCCACTATATCTAAATTAGCAAACTTAAAACCATCAACGATAACCGGCTTATCATGAATCTCTTTAAAAAAATGCTCACAGCCAGGCCACAAAGAGGCTATATCAATCTCCATGTCGTCAATTCTAACCTTACAAAATTTCTGATTAGGATCTTTATGAAAAGTAACTACTTCGGCATCAACAGGAATGTCTGCCCAGTCTTTAACGCTTACATCTAAATCATTAATCTTTCCCGCAAACTCAGCTATCCCGAACAGATAAAGCGGCGCCGAACCGAAAACGACAAAATCATCTCCAATCTTTTCTTGAAGTTTGGCTAGATACGGCCTTATATAATTAAGAAAATCTTGATTAATATCCATATAAACCAATTATACCCTAAAATTGGTTTCTGCCAAATATTTCCTATACTGAATTCGGCAATCATTCCTAAATACCTCGGATATCGTCAAAAACGTCCTGAATAAGGCTAAAAACGGCTCCATTATCGCCTTTCATCTCTCCGAAGGCCGTTATGCCCCAAAAACCGCTGAGGGGGTAGAATCCGTCAAAATATCCGACTTAAAGCGCTAGGTCGGATTTTTTATAGATTTTTATAAAATCTATGATAAAATGATTATAGTAATTTAATAATTTAATCATGAGAAAATTAATCGATTTTGGACTCTACTGCTCCGTTTATTTAGTCCTATTAACCCTATCGCCGATCATCATAACGATAGTCTGCTTGATTTTCTTGACTCCAAAAAAACTCGACGATCTAGCTATTTATTTTTTAAGAATAATTATCTATACTATTACCTTTCTAGTATTCAAAGTAGGTAATAATATAAAAATTATCGGTCGAGAAAACATACCCTCAGGATCAAGAATTCTATTTCTTTCTAATCATCAGACTTTGATAGATTCATTCTTAGTCGCCTTAGGAACATTAAGTTTCAGCGATGTATTCTTTCATACGAATAAATTCGCTTACAATGTCCCGGAAAGTAAAAATTTTTATTACAACGGATTTTTACGTATTTTTTTCAAAGCGCTTAAGACTGTGCCTATATCTAGAAGCGGCGCTAGCCGAGCCAAGATAGAGGCTCAAGTAAACCAATTCTGCCATCTGCTAACGAAAAGCAATCTAGCTGTGTTTTTTGAAGGCACTAGAACAAGAGATGGAAAAATTAATGAATGTCGAGTCGGGCCGGCTTTAACGATAATTAAGGCTCGTCCGAACTATGTTGTCCCGATTCTTTTAGAAAACATCCAGCCGATCATGCCTATCAAGCATGGTTCAAAGATTAATCTGCACATCAGCATGGGCGGACATCGCGGCCGGATGATTATCGGAAAACCCTTGAATGTCAGCAAATTTTATCAAGAAGATTATAGCTGGGAAACAGCCGTCGTTCAAAGCGACGAGCTTCGCCAGCTTATCAAAGAAGCAGTAGAAAACTTAAAACCCTCTGAATAGAACAGAGGGTTTTTAATTTAGCTGATAATTCTCTCAGATTATAATTACAGCGCCGCCGGACATTTGCCATTATAGAAGTCGATAGTTGAGCATTTCGATCCATCCTTGAAAGTGCAGATTGAATCAGGCATAGCGTAGGTATCGCCTCCGAGCCAAGCGCAATATTTTTGATCAATCGTATCAAATCCAGTGGTTCTTCTTCCACCCACCGGGCAATCGCCGCGCATGAGTGCCCATTCTTCGCAAGCCCGATTATCTTCAAAATAGCATAAGCCGTATTGCCCGCCATCGCCGCGCGTTTCAATCTCTAACTTGCCTCCCTGATTCACGCAATTAGTCGAAGCTGGATTAGCCATCTGCACTGGCGCGGCTGTTTCCACTAATTGATCATTGGCTGCCTGGTTTCCCGAGACGGATTTTACTTCGGGCTGCACGTGGGTATCCTTATTAAAGTTAAACTTATACATTCCTGCTATCGCTACCAGAGCGATAACAGCCAAAACGGCCAGAATGAGGCCGATAACTACTTTGAATGTCTTTTTCATATTTTTTATTTAGAAACCAAGGTTATTACCCTTAAATGTCAGATCGAAGATGGTCAGAAAAAAGATAGCGGCCACGATAATGCCGGCAATAAACCCGGACAAAGACGAAGCCAACCTCTTGCCTAATTTCCATTCAAAGCTCTTCCTATCGTGTGAAACGAAATCTTCAAGCGGCTTTTCCATAGATAGTTGAATTCCCATCTTTTCATTAAACATGAAAAGCGGGAATTATTTTAGTGAATTAGCTTCTATATCTTAACATAATCCAACGATATTCTCAAGTTTTTTGGATTATTGTCAATAAGTCTACGCTAATTAGGGCTGAAGAATGTCTTCACTGCGGCCATTGATAGAGATGATAACGCTCTTTACGCTCGGAAACTGCTTTAAAGTCTCAGTGATTTGAGCTCTGATAGCCGCCACTTTGCAGGAACCCCCTATCTGTGCTTCTAGTTGTTCATCAAAATCAACTTTAGCTGCTCCATTTTCAATAGTTAAACTTTGAATCTTAACGCCGGGGTTGATGCTGGAAATAAACCCAGCCTCTTTTTCCGACGGGGTCGCTCCTGATAGAAGTTCCGTTAAAGCAGCCCGAGCGATAGCCGGGGTCTTAATGACTTCCCTTTCTGCTGGAAAAACCAGATTACAAGTAACTTCTGGATCGAGTTTATCATTACTAAAAAATACTTTTATCTTAGCCTTCTCGGGAATCGCAGAAAAGGTTATCGGCAGGCTCAGTTGATCAGAATTCTCGGGCAAGCCGGAAGGATTATCTTTTTCTAAGACTAGAACGCCGCCCGCGCTCGTAGTCGCCTCGAATTCTAGTTTGGCCTTGAAAGGCACAAAATCTGTCGTCATCCAATCCTGTTGCGCTTGAGCGATTGCCATGCCTATCAACCGACCGTTTTCGTCATAGAGCTTAATCGGAAAACTAGCTTCAAAAAACCAATTACCCCGCGCCTCCCCTTCGATAACTAAAGGATTTTGGATGGCTTGGCCGGAAATAAAGTTATTTATTCTTATCAGATCAGATTTATCGCTGATATCGTCGCTAGGCTTTGTTTCGGGAAGACTATCGATATTCGCATTATTCTCCGAGACTGCTAAAAATGGTTCTTTAGACTCGAATAAGTATCGATTCATCAAAAGGCTAGCCGCTATAGCCAAGACGGCTGAGGCCGCAATAAATAGATATACACGCTTCTTTTTGTAATCCATATTTAAAAATATTATAAAAGCTTCATTATATTCTCGGAGATCTCTTCTATACTCTGCCTGTCTGTTCTGAAAGTGACAGCCGAAGAATTCTTCTCTCGATGGAATATATCGAATAACTCCTTGAACCTCTCTTTTGATAGGTTAGATATCCGCCTTTCCGCCACTGGCGTCGCCAAAGCTTTTGCTACTCTTTCGTCAAATCTTTCCGCTAGCACCTCGAAATCTGCCTCCAGATTTATTTCTAATATTTCATAACTATGCTTAACGGCGAGATCGATCAGCTTCTGGCGCTGTTCTGCATATAATATCTCAGAGACGACGTCATACTTCATCTTAAAGACAGCCTCCGCGACAGCGAGAACTACTTTGCGGACGTCTTCATAATGAGTTTCTGAGCGATAATTAGAAAAAGACCAGCGCAATAGGTCGTATGACAGATGGTAGAAATGATCCTTCTGCTTCATGATATTCTTGATAATGGTGCTTTTTCCGGAACAAGAACTGCCGTTAAAGATTATTAATTTCATAATTTCAAGCGTTAGAGCTTATCTTATAATTTATTCCTATTATATCCTATATCAGCTATAATTGAAAACGCTCAAGGCGGTCTCAGACAAATAAAAAAGAGCGATTTTAGGTCGCTCTTTTATAGATTATTTAAAGAAAGATGGTTTCCTCGCGATCCGGTCAGATCGAGATCATTCTTAGTTTTATTCCGGTGCGGCTCATTACAAATTCAAGGATTTTCTTGAGTTCAAGCGGCAGGCTTTCACAATCAGCACAGCCGCTAAGATCCTTTTGCCACCCCGGAAAACTCCGATAGACAGGCCGGCAATGCTGTAACACTTTATTGACAAACTAACCGCGTCTTTTATCAATCAAATCTTCAGTTATGTTCTTTTCATGAGCCTTGTTGGCTACCGAAGTTATGAAGCCGAGAATCACTCCGACGCCTGAGAATATATAGAAAACTGTAAATATTTTTCCGATATCCGTCTTGGGGGTTATATCGCCATAACCGACGGTAGTTAAAGATATGGAACTGAAATAAAAAGAATCCAGCCAGCGCCAGCCTTCTACCTTATGATAGAAGAAGGTGCCGATAAAAAGAATGACTAGCACGAAAAACAAGAGGCTGCGGAACTTAGCATCTTTCATGCCCCGCAGGATCGAGCTGAAAAATTTAAAAAGATTCTTCAAGAGTATAGACATAGATTACTTAAACTTTAAATCATGGATAATTACCCTCTTTTCAAATAGACTTTCACGAAGCTGCTTTTTAATTCAGCCGCCCTAGCCGACAAGTCTTCTTTATTGCCCGCTTGTGCTAAGCCTAGTAATGCCTCCAGATTATTCCGGATAGTTTTAATTTCATCGTCGTTCGCCGCCTCTTCAACCAACATAAGCTTTCCGTTAGCCTCGGCGTAAGTTTCTATAACCCCGCCCGGATTTTTATTATCAGCCTCGGCAATCACCTTCTCCATGGAATCGTGAAAATCCACTAAATAGACGGCAAGCATAGAAAAACCATTACGTTTCAAAATATCTTGGAATATCGGGCGGACTTCTTCAAAATTAGCATGAGCCTCTTTCAAATCCCCCATGTAGACCTTATCCCTGAGACCGGTAATCAACAAAGAAACTTTCATCAAGTCTGAGTTAAAATTCTTATCCCTGGAAATTACTTGCGGATGATAGCTAGTGTATTTTCTAGAAAAACTAGCATATTCGACAGCTAACGCGTCATAATTCGCGATTGATTCCAATCTTTTTTCTTGTCCGGTATTAAATAGTGCTTGCTTATAATAATTATTCATCAAATTATAATCCTCAAGAAATATTTTTCTTGTGAAGAAACTGCTATAATAGCTGCCGGCAATCGCGATAGCTAAAAATACAACAACAAAAACGCTGAATATTATTTTTGGGGATTTAAGGCTTTTCTTGTTAGTCTTGAAACTTAATACTTTGTATAAACCACAGAATCCCATGGTCGCCGTCAAGGCCATCAAAAAACTCAAGACATATGAAATTATCTGCACCGCGCCGCCTAGCCAGAACCAAGCTAAGAGAAAAAATGCTTCTGCTAATATTGCTCGAATCAATCGATCGAGCATTCCTTCATTTTTTTGATACATAAATTTAATATTATTTAATGCTTTTATTTATTTTCTTAGAAATACGGAATATAATCGATACTTTATAGTTCTATTTCATCGTAAATAACTTCATTAAGATCGCATGCCTTTCCTTTATCTCCTTTTTAGCGAATGGAAAAAACATCTTTTTATTAAAATCCCGATTTAATTTTTCTAGTGCCCATAATTTGAAATCGGCGAGACTTCTTCGCTCTCTTATCGCTATCTGTAAATAAAAATCATTTACATAGTGCGACATAGCATCCGCCGTCGCTAAAATTTTTCCCTCTAACGTGTCTGGCCTGGAGCTGCCGCAACTATGGGTGAGAATGATGTTTTGAACTTTTTTTATCATATCGGGAGAATAATCGTATTCCAACATTATTTTTCTAGCTTCAATCGCTCCGGCTTTTTGATGATCGCCTTTTGTCCCCCGAACTTTTTGGGCGTCGTGCAGCCAGACGCCCAATAAAACTATTTCTGAATTAGCTTTTGGTAATTTTTTTAGTAAAAAATTCGCATATTTTTCTACGGCCAATAAATGATTATTGTAAAACCAAGAATTAATATGTCCGGAATCATAACATTCATTTTTTATCTTTTCTTTTATTTGCTTAACGGTTTTAAGAGACATGCATTTTATAAAATTTATTAATTAATCTTTTTCCGGCGCCAATCGATAAGAAACAGAATCCCAATAAAAAACGCGGGGCCGGCGATAATTAGAGAATAAGACAACGCATACCATTCGAATCGGCCGACGTTTAGCAGCAGCATTGAAATATATGCTACTCCGGCTAAAATAAAGGCGATCCCTCCGACTATCTCGTACTTCCAAGAAATCAAGAGAACAACTAGCAAGATAAGCGCCGGAAGATTATGCATAAATAGCGCTTCCGCCGTTGCCCAAAAACCTAGCCCTGTACCGAAGACATCTAGGGAGAACATAGCCAAAAACAATATAAAGATAATCGATAAGATCCGCGGCGCCCAATAGATGAACTTATTATTATTTTCTTTCATAATTTTACAATTAATTTTATATAATAAAAATAGCACAAAAAGTGCTATTTTGTCCATAAAATAAAAAAACACCTCTCATTAATGAAAGCGATTATTAATAATGTTTACTTAAATAAGCCCGAGTTATTGGTCCAAAATTTCCCGAGGCCGGGCTAATGCCTGCCTGGGCTTGAAACTCAGCTAAAGCGGTACGAGTTAAGACGCCGAAATAAGAAGTCGCCCCAACTTTAGCTAAAGCTTTGGCGGCTGAGCCTTTATCCTGAGTAGCCCAAACTGTCTCCGTTTTAGAGTCAGCTCTTAACTCAATAGCCCCATTTTTTGCTTGGTAAACCGCAATACTATTATTTTTTATTATTTGTTCTTTTTTCATAATATTTTATTTAAAAACTTCTCCGCTTCTTTTAAAAAGCGGCCATCTCTTATTTGTATAAATCCGCCCTCATAATCTTCGGGCTTATCATTTTCTAATAATTTAATAGCCTCCTCTAGCGATACCCATTTTATTTCAAACCCAGTTTCTATTTCTTTCTGAGTAAAGTCTGGCCTACCCTTATCTCCGACCATATTAGCTAAATAACAATAGGAATGCTGCTTCAGTAACCATTCATCCCTATATTCAATGATTTCTCCAAGCTCCTCGAATATTTCTATATTACAACCAATTTCTTCTAAACATTCTCTTTTTAGAGCTTCTTCAATGCTTTCGTCGCCCTCAAGACCACCGCCTGGCAGCTTATGATAATTATATTTACCAACATATAAAATTCCTATATTTTTATCATTATCAAAAACCACGGCTCTAGCCGCTCTGCGAACTTCAAATTTTTCAATATCTTCCGGCTTTAAATCTTTAAATTGTATAATTTTTATTAATTTCATGTTTTTATTATACCATAATAACAAAACAAAAACAGGCCGTAATGAACCTGTTTTTAATGCTGACGCCGAGGTTGGGATAGTTGAAACGGTTATTTAATAATTATTATAGGTCTTGTCCGATCTTCTCTCAATAGTCAAAATGAAATATTGACCATCTTCTAGCTTTTTAAAAATAATTCTTAATTTTCCCCTTCTAATACGAAAAATATCATCGCAATTTTTTAGTTTTTTTAAATCAAACCCAGACAAAGAACCTTTTTTTATTTTTAAAAGAATGGCCTTTATTATTTCTCTTTCTTTAGATGATAAATTTTTTAACGCTTTAGCAATTTTATCCATAATATTATAAAACAGCTAAAAGTTCATCAATATTAACGCCACCCTTTTTAATTTTAGCGAAGTTAATAACCTCTTCCCAGCTATTATCTTCATCAATAGGGCTTAATTTAAAGATAGGCTTGCTTTGTTTTAAAACAATAAAAGATTTGCCAGCCTTTACTTCGGTGGCATATTTATCCATATTAAGTCGTAAATCTTTTAAAGCAATCAGACTTTCCATATATTTTTTATTTAATAAATAAAGTTAACTATAGTTTAACAAAAGATAACCCTTATGTCAAGCTATTTGCCCGGTGTTCACTAAGTCTCGGCCTTTACGGCTGTAGAATTGGTAGTGCTATCTAGTTAAAGTAACAGTACCCTTGATCGCAGGACCCTGAGAACTCGCTGAATAACGAGAAGGGCAAAACGTATTAAAGGAGCAGCGTTCGGCATTCAAATTTATTGAATTACCAGAAACAGTGCCCGCGAATCTAAAGCAAATTGATGATTGTACGTTAGTTGCGGGACACCAATCGTCATTAAACTTTATTTGCGTCCCAACAATTGTTCCGATGATATTTTCTGTCGTACTTTTCTCTCCAGAATATTGAGTATAGGAACCTTTAATATTATTCCCGTTCCGAAAAAATTTTAAGATAAACTTATCAGTATTGTAAAAAACCGGACCTTGATTGTCAAAATTTAGAGCATACGAATAAGTGCCGGACCAAACATCAGTTAAACCTTTTGTAGAAACTGGGGCGCTGCCGTTCGTGGGATTCTCGGTGGTTAAGGTTTTTGTATCATTTTTAGGATCCATTACTTCTTGATTAAACTTTCTGCAAGCCGATCTCTTGCCCGCCGCGTCTATTACACAAATCTCAAAACGACTGCTTTTTCCTGTTGGCGTACCTTTTAACATGCCATCAGGCCAAAGTTGAAGACCTAAAGGAACAAATCCCTCCATCGCAGTTGTTTCAAAATGACACGGCTCAAAACATTCTGGCGATTTCATCCAAGAAAAATCATATTCGTAAGGAACGCCTATAGTTGCTGGTTTTAGAATAATATCAAAACCCAAAAAATTCCGAACTTCCGGGAAAATAACAGCCGCTATCCCGATAATAATAATAATCGCGAATGGTATTATCATAAACTTTGATCCCGCTCTTCGGAATTTAGCTGCCTCCTCTTCTGTCATTCTTTTAAACATGTTTATCATGTTTAAATTATAACATATTATCACTAAATCGTCTACTTCGTTCATGATAAATAATGAGTCATGTCCAAAAAGTTTGTGTCCTGATTTGCTCGGGGATAGGGATTTCTCGCGCTCGCTCCGCTTCCGCGTCGCTCACTTGTCCTGGGCCAGCGCTAAGCATCCCCTAGATGCTTAGCGACGCTCTCCTGCGTTCTCGCCGCTCAGAATAGCGGCTCAAACTTGTTTCGCTTCTGGCCTGTTCGAATCCCCAACTCCTAGAATGCTAAAATAAAACACCCAAGTGGGTGTTTTATTTTATTAGCTCGCTTGGAGGGACGGCTTCCGAACTTGGATGGCTAATAATAAATAATTTTTTAACTATTAATTCTTCATCCGCCTAACCGATCCAGTCACCCCTTCGTTAGAAGCGCCTATACAGTATTTCTGTCCACTTGTTTCCCCTATACTTGCTTGGAGCAGCAGACCTAATTCTGCATAAGTTTCATCACACTCATATTAGCTCCTAATCATAACCAACATCATTTTAAATTTATTATCTGCTTTTAGTGAGTGCGGTTTATTAGCAGGAAGAATAATGAGTTGTCCTTTAACAACTACATGTGGGGTGCCAGCGATTGTGATTATAGCTTCTCCGTCTAATATACTAACTAAGGCCGCAAAGGGTGCAGTGTGTTCACTGAGCCCTTGCCCGGTATCAAAAGCAAACAAGGTAATCGTTCCAGAATCTTTCTTGAGAATTTCTTTACTGACTACTGAGCCAGTCTGATATTTAATATCTTCTTCGGGGTTTATAATATTTTCTTGCATATGATTAAAATTTAAATATTTAATTAATTTTTTATTTCAGGATAAACAATTTGGCCCTTTTTCATTTTAAGAAATGGCGTTAGTCGATGCCTAACGGTTGATTCAGATCCAATAATATTACGCACTTCCCAACCCTTTTTACTTAATGCATCGGAAATTAGAGAACGATGACAACGCCAGGGCACAGCCTCCGCGCACATAATAGCGGTTGTTTTAAAACTAGCTATTTTAATAAGCTCGGCTAATCCGGCTGAGAATTCAGACGTAGACATGTAATCGGCATAACCGCGAAATGAAACATTGTGCCAACCTAAGTTAATTGAATCCTCACTGCTTCTACGACGTCCCCCCAACTTTTCTATATATTTATATCGTATACTAACTTCTTTTAAGGACTCAACAAGAGTTTCTTGATTAAATTGAGGCGCATAACGTGAGCCAGGTAACGAACGAATATCAATTATTTCTTTTATGCCATTTTTACTTAATAAGGACAGAAAATCTATAATTGTACGTGACGAGTGACCAATAGAAAAAATAATTGGTTTTTTCATATAAAAATAAATTTATTATGACTTGTATATTCCCATTATCGGGTATTTTTTGATTATCTCAATTGCATGTATACTATGAAAATCTTCAGATAAATCCATGCCAGCTTGATGATTAATATGCGCACCTTCGATAAAGGCAGTTGAAACATCATAAACAAGACCGTCAATAGCGACGTAGGCGGGCTGACCGTTTTGGCCGTTATAAAGGCTAAGCGTTTCTGCTGTAAATACTTTATGTTTAATTTTATCTTTCATATTTTAATATTTATGTAACTTAGTTCCTAATTTTTAATTTAAACTGCCAAATATGTCTATCAAAACATTATCTTATATTTCTTACCTAATTTATCAACAATAGTTAATAATTTTAAAAAACTTTTATTCATATTTATCATAGTTTGGATTTTCTTCTTCTACTCCATACAAATCATTAGCCTGCCTGGCCAACACATACAATAAACTGGACAAACGATTTAAATAAGCAAACACTAATTGGTCTATTTTCTTCTTGTGCTCTCCTTCTATTCCGATAGAGCTTCTTTCCACTCTTCTGACTAAAGTTCTAGCCACATCTAAGATAGCGCTTAATTTAGAACCACCGCTTAGAACAAAGCTTTCTCTTTTTTTAATATCAGCAGCAATATTATTAATACAATTTTCAGTTTTTTCTAGAATATCTTGAGGTATCAAAATATCTGCTTGAGCAAAATGAGCTTGGCAAATAAATAAATCATGCTGAATATTTTTTAGAATTTTTTGGATATTTTCTTGGTCTTTAGCTTCTACAACACAAAAGCCTAACCAAGAATTTAATTCATCTAAGGCTCCTAGTAACTCAAAAACGGGATCATTCTTAGGCAAACGTTCTTCGGAATTAAAAACAGTTGATGTCCCATTGTCTCCTTTACCTGTAAAGTACATATGAGCTATTAATTAAGTTCACAAGCTCCACCCGCGCAAGCTAATTCTTTTTTAGCCTCGGTTTCATCATATTTCTCATAACTTACAATCTGGGCAAAATCCATGTTACTAAATTTTTCTAACAACTCTTCATATTTAATCTTATCTATTTCTTCATAGGGGGCTAATTCGTAGACATGGTTATTGCGAGGTAAAAAAGATAAACCGCCAACAATTTCCCAATTTTTATAAATCCAGTTGGCCACTTCTATCCATTCATCATCACCCACAGATACTGTTACGGAAGGATTATGCTCAGTATAATTTAATTTTACTTTCCTCCAGTGTTCTAACTGATCTAAAGCGCTTATATCTTTGGTAAAAATAGAACCTTTGGGAGCTTTAACTGGAAATTCAAACACATAAGTAGTGGCGTCCTCATAAGACTGACCCACCTCTAGTTTATGGGGCACGCCCTGGTCTCTTAACATTTTAAACAAAGAATCAGTAGCGGAAATACGCACCCTTCTAATATAATATGGGGCGTACCTAGCATGCATGCCAGAAGCACAATCCACTAATTGAGAAACTGTTCCAGATGGTTTAACACATGTTACAGAACTAGACTGGGCAATATTAAATTTCTTAGCATACTCTTTATTAACTCTTATTGCTTCATCTTTTAATTTTTTTAGCACTGCTTCTTCGCGACTTACTTTAGAATCCCATTGCCCAGTAACTGACACTCCCAACAATCTTTCTGCTTCACAATTTATTTTCCAATCTTTGGATAAATATGGAAAATAAGTCAGAGTGGACTGATAAGTTCCCAAAATAGAGGCGAGCCTAACCTTTCTCAGCAAAGACTCTTCCGTATCATTATGTCTAGCAACCACTTCGGTTAAATTACAAAATTGTTTAGATTGTAAGATAATTTCACCGCAAGGATTGGTGCCCATTTGACCAAGAATAAACTTACCGGTAATATCAAAATAACCTTTTTTTTGTTTTAGGAGCTCTAATCTGCGTTGGGGCATTGTTTTAGCCAAAGAACCTCGGTTAAAAATACCTCTTTCACCAGAACCAGACTTAATTAAAGACAACCATTCATCTAAAAATTCTTCATTACTTGGTTTACGCATATAGACAGCGGAGTTGTTAGCCAAACTTCTTTGTGGCTCGGTAATATAAAATTGTCCCTGTTTAGCATCGCGAATATTTTTATCATCCAAATCCGACAAAGAAATCATAGCGCTTCTACGAACTCCACCCGAGACGACACAATAACCAATCATGCAGATAATATCATGTAAATCTATAGTTCTTAGTCTTCGACCCTGTCTGCTTAACATTTTTTTTCTAGTAAAATCAAGCAACTGTCTCAATGGTTCTGGGCCAGAACTTTTACCACCCATAGTTTGTAATCTAGCACCAGCCGGACGTAGCAAAGAATAATCAAATTTAATATCATCACCATCGGCCCAAATCTTCATCCCCAAGGCAAGAGCATCAGACCAGCCTTCTTTATCATCTGGAACTACATAAGTTTCAAGTTTTTTACCTTTTTGTGGCATTATCTGTGGAAATTTCTCAACATTTTGACTTTCTACTGACCAACCAACCCCGGTACCACACATCGAAACATACATAATTTCAGCCATATCCTGAAAACTTTCAGGGGCTATATATGAACAGTTATAAGCACAGACGTTAGTTTTATCAGCGGCTTTACCAGAAAATTGAAATAAACGCATAGAGGGCATAATTTCTTGCTTCAAGATGGCAGTTCTCATGTCATTATACTCCACGGGAGTTAAAGCTGTGCCTAAATTTTTATTCATATAGGTCATGTATCTGTCTACCGTTTCAATCCAGGTTTCACGTCTCTGTTCAGCTTCAATCCAACGAGAATAACTACGATAAAAAATAAATTCGGACAAAGGATTATTAAAATATTTTTTACTTTCATCGGTTAATTTTTGCACATGCTCTGGAATGTCTTTTTTTTGTTTTCTAAAATCAGCTCGCTGCTGACGATATAAAATATAAGCTTTAGCGACTTTAGCAAAATTATTTTTTATCAACTCCTCTTCAACTATATCCTGAATCATTTCTACGTGAGGAATAAATTCTTTGTCTGGAGAAAACTTCTTAACTTTCTTTAGATCTGACTCTACCTGTTTACTAATTTTTTTAGCAAAACCGTTAGGTTCCTCCCCCACCTCTTTAAAGGCTTTATTAACGGCCTTTTCAATAAAAATTGGGTCAAATTTAGTTAATTGACCACTGCGTTTACGTATTCTGCTAATTTCTATATTAATACTAGACATAAAGTGAAAATTTGATTAATTAATTATAAGGCTTGAGCCTGGACAAACTTATACTTAAGATAACTTATACTAAGTTTAGGATTAGTTACTAAGAATTTATAAATGATTTGACTAAATAAAAGTGCTAGTGAAACATTGCCTACTAGATGATAAACCGTAAAAATAGCTTGACCACTCAAAGCGCTCATAAAACTTTGACCAAAAAATATTGGACCAACAGTTAAACCTGTTATAGCATCGTAAATCAAGGTGGCAAAAATAGCATGCACAGCGTAGTTTACAGAAGTACTTTTCCTATTTTTAAAATACCAGTGGGTAAATAGCGCTAATAAGCCATAAGCAACAGCCGTCACCCAAGTCCACATTCCGACTTTTCCGGTCACTAGGTCAAATAAAATAATATTTAAAAAAGCGAACAAAAATCCGGCCATAAAACCAAATTTTTTAGTGAACGGCATTTGGATGGCCAATATTGGTTCCAAATTAGGTGGTCTAAATGGAATTAAACGTAAAACAAAACTTAAAACCCAACCTAAACTCATTTTAATTATATCAAAAGAATTCTTATTTTCTTGATTATTCATAATTTTAAAATTAATAAATTACTATATGTAGTCTATAAATAATATTTAAAACACTACATATAGTATAATAGCAAATTTAATAAATTGTGACAATATCTAAAAAATACCCAATTATATAGGTAATAAGTATTCTTTAGTCATAATTTACTCAATTCTTAAAAATGATATCAAAAAATTTAATACCAAAATAACCGGGTTAGAACCGTAACTAAGAATTTAAGTTCCCTGAAATAAAAAATCAAGTTTTTAATATTTAACTTGATTAATTTTGTTTATATATCATCTAACAAAAAATAATAATTGACCGAGTCAACAAAGTGTCAACACGTTATTACTAAGGATGTGTTATGATTCCATCTTTAAGCCAAATTACTCTATCAACATATTTCTTATCCTCAGGCTCATGCGTTACTACTAAAATTGTTTGTTTTAGATCCTTATTAAGTTTTCGGAAGAGTTTTAAAATTACCTCTGTCGAAACTGTATCTAAATTAGCTGTCGGTTCATCAGCAAACAAAACTTTGGGGTTATTTATTAACGATCTAGCAATAGCTACGCGTTGTTGCTCTCCGCCCGACATTTCATTTGGATAATGATTTATTCTATCCGATAAACCAACTAGATCCAGGAGATGCCTGGCACGCTCCTTTGAGCTACTGTCACCAAAAGCCATTGCCGGAAAAGAAACATTTTCTAGAGCCGTAAATTCAGCAATAAGAGCATATTCTTGAAAAACATATCCCAGATTTTGCAGTCTAAATTTTGTTCTTTTGGCCTCACTTAAAGATAAAACATCTGTTTTATTAATAATAATGCTACCAGATGTTGGTGTATCAAGAAGCCCCAGCTGGTGTAATAGCGTTGATTTACCTGACCCACTTCTACCCATTAGAGCAACAAATTCACCCTCAGCAATTTCTAGAGTCACCCCCTTAAGCGCTAAAGTCGGTACATGTCCCGGATATGTCTTAATAAGATTCTTTACTTTAATCATAATATTTTTTTAGCCCCAAATGGATTTCAAAATATCTTCATTTGCGACTATTTTTGCGGGAATAAAGCCAGCTAAAATTCCGGCGATGATAAGACTAATAATATTAATAAAAATACCGAACGAAGTATAAACTAATCTAGCGCTTCCAAATGGCATTGGAATTTGTTTTACGGCCAAAAAAGGTATCACAATCAAAAATATTATTATAGAGCCACCAATAATTCCTAAAATGGCATAAAAAATCGACTGAATAATATAAGAAACTTCTATTATGCTTTCTTTAATGCCAATTCCTTTTAATATGCCAATTTGTCGACGTTTACTAACAGCATTCACATAAATCATAACAAATATAGTTATGGCGGCAACAATAATGCTAATAACACTTACGATAATTGCGATAATATTGAACGCATCAACTAATATACCAACAGTAGAAAGACGAGCAGTATACTTTTCAATACGCAGGGTGGGAAACATCTTGGTTATTCTATTCACATAGCCATCTAGAGTATTCTGCGTCAAATCAACCCTAACAAGTATTTCTGAGGCATTATCATATGTTGAAAGAACGGACTCTGCTTCGCTGGCGGAAATAAAGGCAGTATTTGAAACTGAACCCATAGTAATTTTAAAAATTCCTCTAATCGTATATGTACGTATTATGCCATTAGAATAAACTACCTGCACTTGACTACCAACAATAGCCCCACCAAGATCAGTTGTTTGATTTGTACCGAACCCACCAGTAAGATTAGCACTCATTACAATCTCATCATCTCGAAGATTATCGGGAAATTCACCTGAGATCATATTTTTTTGTACAAAAAGAACCCTTTTTTCCTCAGCTTGATCGACGCCAATTATTGGCGCGGATACATAGTTATATTTGCCGTTCTTTTCTGCGTCATAAGCAAAAGATCCACCTATTTGATAATGTCTCGTACTAGCCACAACTCCGGGAATAGTTTGAATTTCGGCACGAACCCGCGATTGTTCGAGGATAAAGTTTTTTTTAGTGGGCTTTTCCTGTGGCATGATAATAATGTGGGCAGTCGAGTTATCTATCATAGATTCCATTATTCCATCCGAAAAACCATTCAAAAACCCTGAAACAAACATCAAGTTAAAAAATGACAGCGAAAGAATAAATACAATTAAAGCTATGGTAGATTTATGACCATTAGTAATAGTCTTGTAGGCAATAAAAGTAGCTGTTTTAAAATCAGTTCTGGTCATATCTATTTTATATTATCAAGGACCACTTGATCGCCCTCAATTAATCCAGACGTAATTTCTATCATGCCGGCATCATTTTTAATTCCGGTAGATACATCTTTATTTATTATTTTTTTATTAGAGTAAACTTGAACTATTTGCTGGCCATCGCTATTCCTAACAGCACTTGCTGGCACAGAAAGAGCATTTTCTGAAATTGCTGTTTTTATCCAGATGTTAGCCGTCATGCCAGGCTTTAATCGTTCATCTACTTTATCAAAAAGAATAATAGTTTGATAATATACAGCGCCACCAATAATAGTTTGGGCTGGGTTAATTGATACTACTCGACCAGTAAATATTTCCTGATTAATTGCATCAATCATTATTTTGACAGTTTGTCCAACTTTAACTCCTACGATCTTGTCTTCAACTACATTTAATTTAATTTGTAAGACGCCGCCTGAGGTAAGAGAAATTACTATAAGGTCGGGGCCAATAGTTTCACCTTCTTCGCCACTTACTTCAGCCACGACACCAGATGATGGCGCAGTAATTACTAAATTCTCCCTCTGGGTTTGAATTTTTTGTAGCGAAGTTTCCGCTTGCGCTATTTGCGCTTGATAAACCGCTATGTCAGAAGCACGCACCGGAGCTTTTACCTGAGCTAACTGAGCTTTAGCTGTCTCATATGATTTTAGTGCAGAATCTACCTGTGATTGAGCGGTTGTAATTTGTTGTTCACCATTTGAATGGCTCAATTCTAAAGCATTTAAATAGTTTATTTTCATGTTTTCTAGAGTTACCTTAGACTGTTCTAATGCTTTTTGTGCACTATTTGTATTTGTTTCCTTACTTAATAAAGCATCGGTAATATTTTGTTGCGAAATTTGTGTTGCGCTGACCGCAGAACCGAGAAGGGTTCGCTGTGAACTTATTGCACTTTTATATGAGTCAAGGGAGCTCTGAGGAAATGAACTAGAAGTAATAGTATTTTCTAAAACCTGGTAACAGTAGGTTATAGCGGTATAGCTAAGATTTAAAGCAGTATTTGATGAGTCAAAAGCTAGGTTAATATCATCATCTTCCTGACTCGTTTTAGCAATGATTAATTTATTTTTAGCTAAAGTTAATTCAGTTTTTGCTAGATCTAGATTAGTTTTTGTTAAATATAGGTAATTTGTATTAAGGACGCTCAAAAGATTGTCAGCAGCACTATCATCTAAAAGCCTTTGGATATTATCAAGAGCTATACTAGCAACCCCAAGCTTGTCTTCAGCAACAGTTAAAGCAGAAGCTTTTTTATTTTTTACATTTTGATCACTAGTTTTAATGGTGTTTTCCAAAAAACTTTGTGCCGTTTTAACTGCCTGCTCATAGTTTGTGACATGAAATGGCGTATCTCCTATAATATCGTCATAGTTTTTTTGCGCTTGTGCAATATTTATAGCAGTTACATTTTTAACTTTATCTAAATTCTCAATAGCAGAGTCATATGAAGATTTAGCATGAGCGACACTTGTCTCTGATAACATTATATTTTCCTGTGAGTTGCCAGCTCGCAATTGATTCAATTTAGCTTTTTGTAAATTTATTCCGGACTGCATATCCATTATATCGGCATCTAATTGACTAGAATCCAGCTCCGCTAAAATCTGCCCAGCGCTAACAACGTCCCCTATCTTTACCTTTAGAGATGTTAATTTTCCGCTATTTTTAAATCGTAAATTAATATCTGATGGTGATTCAACGTTTCCTGTAGCTGAAATCTCTTGAATTATATCTCCCTTTTGAACACTTACTAAATTGGCTGGTGATAAATTTGATTGGCGCACAAAAAAGCTGGTGATAATACCGCCGACTACAACAATCCCTCCAAGCGTAATTAATAGATGCTTTTTATTCATAAATTAATGTTATTATTTGAAATAAACTATAGAAATATTATTTTTAAGATTGTGTGCAATAAAAATAATGTATATTAAATTCACTTTAAAGATTTATATATCTTGACTATTAAGTAACTTTAGTATAAAGTAAATTTGTAATATATGCAAATTATTATTTAAAACTATGGAATCTAAAAAGACTATTGCTAATCAGAAAACAATATATAATTTAATAAACTCTTTTCAGAAAGAAACTAGGGCGGCAATATTGTTTGTGCAGTCAATTTCAGAAACAACTGGGATACATCCTACTGATATAAAATGTTTGGATTATTTAAGTGAGGTACGTTTTGCTAGTGCCGGTGAATTGGCAAAAATAACCAATCTCACGACTGGTGCCATGACTGCCGCAATTGATAGGTTGGAAAAAGCTAATTTCATCAGACGTGAAGCCCATAAGAGTGATAGAAGAAAAATTATCGTTAGATTAATAGTTGACAACCCGAGTCATTTAAATCTGGCACGCAATTTGTTTATCAAAAAGATGCCGGAGATCCTTGTTGGCTATAGTGAAAAGGAACTTACATTAATCATGAATTTTAATATTAAGCTGGCCGCTTTACTACTTAGCGAAACAGAAAGAATAAAAACTTTACAATAAAAAAGTTCAGTCTAAACTGAGCTCTTTTATTTTTAACTACAATAAAATCAAATGGCTATTGCCTATACAAAAAAAGGAGCCAACCCTTTAAGAGTCAGCTCCTGAATTTGTTAAGCTTGCGCTTCAACCTGTTTCTCGTAGAAAAGGTAAATCGTCTTAGGACGCTTTTCTATCACCGCTCCAGTTTTCTTATCTTTCTTCTCAACGATAATGAAAGACCGGATAGCCTTTTCGTCCTTACGAACGACATAGCCGTTTTTAAGCCAACCGTTAAAGGTGAAGCAATTAACAAACGGATTATAGCGTTTAGCTTCATCTTCGCCCCAACGCTCGGCAATCTGCTTTCTAACAAGATCAGAGGTGCTCTCTGAACCTGTCCAATTTGATTTGACTGATATAGTCATAAAATTAAATGTAGCGACTGATATTAAATTGCCGGATAACGTCGCCTTAGATTATCTATCGGCACGAAATGAGACAGCGTCTGATGGCTTGCGACAGTCAAAGTGGAGGCCACAGGCACTACCTTGAGAGGCGATAAGCTGACGCTAAAATGAGAAGCCACAGATAGACAATCCACCCCGTTTCTCTGCTTTTGACTATTAAAACTTTACGTTATAAAATAAGCTCACTATGACTGAAGATGCCAAACAATTAAAAAATACCCTTGAAAGCCTTATTACTGAATTTCGTAAGACTTATTTCAAGGTTATTTTTTCCCGAAAAAACATAAAGCTCACTGAAACCTTGTCTATTTCCGACAAGCTGCCCGAGCTTTTTACTATTATCAAAAAATATTTAGATATTATTGAATCGGAGAAGATATTTAGCGGATTTATGATTTTACTCCGCAAAGAAGTTAAAGATAACGATCATGACGGCGCCTTATTCGGACAAAATTTAGGGAAAATAAAAAACAGTAAAACTAAATCATATAACTGGGTTTACTACAGTTTGTTTAAAGAAATGATTGGTGGTGCTAGTCTTTATGCGCCTGCTTATCAAAAATCTCTTAAGGTTGGCAGTTTAGCGCCTTTAAAAAAGGCTTTAATAGAGAATGACTATGACGGACAGGTCAAAGAAATAAAAGGGATGGAGGAAGAATTAAAAAAATTTAAGTTAGATATAGTCCTAAAACCGAAACTCCACAAGAGATTTCTGCTAGATTTTAATAAGAGCGTTATGAGCTGGCTGGAAGCTTCTATTATGGTTGGGGAATTCGCCGATACTGAAAGTAAAATATATAAAGAACCAATAACTGATAGTTGGGAAAGCGTTGAAATCAGGTTTAAAAATAATTACGATGTGACCTTGGTAATAGACGGCCAAGAATCCGACTCCAGTTATGATAAGCTGGGCTTTGCCGATACTCGTCAGGATTCCTCGCAAAAAGCGACCTATATTAAAAGCTGGAATACCCTTATCTTATTCTCGACTCAAAACGGCCGTATTAAAATGAATATGTATGCCGGAAGTAAAGCTAAGAAAGACTTATTCAAGAAGAATAAACAGGACTTATCAAAAAGGTTAAAAGCCCACTTCGGACTAAAAGACGACCCCATAGTTTACAATGAAAAAAATGAAGAATATCAAATAAAAATTAAGCTTGTCTCGCCACCGGAATTCAGAGAATCCTGGCAAGACCGTCATATCTCCGAATCAGACAGTAAAAAACTACCGCCTAAAGAATATCTGCCCAACTACTAAAGAAATTTCCTCGCTATTTCCCTGCTAATTTAATCCCTTAACTTATCTAAAGTTAGGGGATTTTTTTATTGCCTGCGAAATTTCGTCCATATAGGTTAGGAGACAATCCAAAAGGTCGAGCTCCTCACTAATTCATAATTCTGCTCATATGCTTAAACGTCAAAAATTATCCGTCTCTCTGTTTTTTTCTTTTTCGGCGGCTACCCCGTGGGGGAGCCGAAAAAGAAAAACAGAGGCGGCAAGATATAACGCTTCACATCTGCTTATTAACTTGACTATAAGCACACTCAACAAGATTTAAGTGATATGGATAACAAAGATACAGATAGATTAGAACGTGGACGATTAAAGTATTTAGAATACATTAAAAAAGCTAAAGAAAAACGAGCTAAAGGGTCTTATAAAACCAAAATAATTATCTCCGGACAATTCATTGAGGAATATATTTATCAAAACGAAATAACTACCGGCAAGAAACGGGTTCGCAAAAAGAAGCGGAAGAATAAACCCCAGGAAGAACAAACAGAAATGAGAAGCGGCGCCTTAAGGCGAACGAGAATGAACATTATGCGCCTAGTAAATAGCAATCCCGATTTTATTACTTTCCTGACTCTGACCTTCGATGAAAATAAATTTACCAATAAAAAAGAAATTACCGAATTTGAAAAATGCAATTATCTGTTTATGACTTTTATGCAAAGGCTGAAATATAATTTCCTAGGCATTAAATATCTGGCCGTTCCCGAATTTCAAGGCGATTACTATTTCCGCACCAATATCAAAAAAGAATTCGGCGGAGCCATTCACTATCATTTGCTCCTGAATCAAAAAGTTGAGACTAAAAAAATTGAGAAAATTTGGCGGCACGGTTTCGTAAAAATCAATAAAATAAAATCAATCAATAATGTCGGCCTCTATGTCTCCAAGTATTTAAGCAAAGAATCGTTTAATAAAAAATATTTCGGTAAAAAGAAATTCTTCTATTCTCGCAATTTAAACCGACCGCAAGAGTTTAAAGGTCTGGAGAGCGAAGAGGTGATGGCTAATTACTCCCCTCCTCTAGAAAAAGTTTATGAGAAAGAATTTAAGAATAAATATCGAGGCGAGGTGACAGTAAATATTTATCAACTCCCCTCTAGCAATTAAACAATATGGCAAACTTAGAAAAAATTAATTTCGGCACTTACGGCTATCACGCCTGGCTGGTCGGAAAAATTAACGGAATGAAAAAAGCTTTAGAGGCCGGAGAAAGTTTTGAGCATTCAAGCGATACCGAAATGCTTAAGAGAAAATTAGCCTCTTATGAAAGAGCCCTTAAAGAAATTGAGTAAAAAGTCCTGCACAAACTTTTTACGATAAATATTATTTATGATTAGCAAGTTCAGACTGGAACAACTGAAGATAATCATCAAAGATGATTACGGACGAGATCTGACGGATTCCGAGGCGTTTGAACTTGGCCACCAATTAGTCACCTATTTTTCCGGTTTAAAAAAGTTGAAATTATCTAGACATTTTGCTAATATGAAGAAGCACACAAATCAAACATAATACTAAAGGCTTTTTTTATACTTGTCCCCTAAAAGGGGGCGGTTCTGACAGACAAGTATTGCTTTTAGTGATATTGGTTTGTGTGCACGGAGCCGCTCCCTTTTAGTTATCAAAAATATGAAAAACGCTAAACAATGTATAATTTATTGCCGAGTTTCCTCTAAAGAACAGGAGGATAGGGGCTATTCTCTAGAAGCTCAAGAAAAGCTGCTAAAAGATTATGCTCTTCGCAATGAATTTGGCATCGCCAAGATTTATAAGATTTCAGAATCCGCCAGCGGCAAGCTGATCAGGAAGACTTTTTCTGAAATGTTAGTTTATGTTAAAAAGAACGGCTTTAATATTCTTCTGGTTGAAAAAATAGACCGCTTAACTCGCAATCTTAGAGATGCAGCTATAATAAGCGACTGGATTAATGAAAACGAAAACCACGAAATTCATTTTGTTAAAGAAAATTTTGTTGTTAACCGTAATACTCGTGCTCATGAAAATTTAGTCTGGGATATGAAAGTAGCCATTGCCAGATTTTATACTAATAATTTAAGCGAGGAGGTAAAGAAAGGACAGAAAGCTAAACTTGAATCCGGTTGGATGCCGCAACGTCCGTGTTTAGGTTATAAAACAATTGGCGACAAAGGACATAAAACACAAATTATTGATGAAAAAATTGCGCCATTAATTAGAGAAGCTTTTGAGCTATACGCTAGCGGTAATTATTCTCTAAAATTTTTAGCCGAAGTAATGTTTGATCAAGGACTAAAAACACCATCGGGAAAAATGCTCGCTAAAAACACTTTACACAGTATGCTGACTAATCCCTTTTATACCGGACAAATTATCTGGAATAAAAAAATCTATCCTGGTAATCACGAACCGATAGTTGATAATAGCTTATTTGATAAAGTGCAGACTAGAATTAAGCGCAAATTATCGGCCGCTCAATTTAAAAAACATCTCTTTATCTTTAAGGGTAATCTTCGCTGCGCTGAATGTGGCGGAATTATTAGTTGGAGCGAAAGAAAGGGACATATTTATGGCACCTGTAATCATTACCGCCCTTGTTCGCAAAATACCAGAGTTAGAGAACAAGATATTATTGATCAGTTAATGGCTTACTTGAAAAAGATGCAAGCCGCTACACCGCACTTAATTGATTGGTTAGAAAACACAATGAAAGAAGTAGAGCCGACCAATAATAACCTTCTGGAAAGCCAAAAACAGGCTTTAGAGGAGAGTTTAAAGCGGATTGAGAATAGATTAAACCTAATCTATAACGACAAACTGGACGGCAAAATTACTGAGGATTTTTATACTAAAAAATATAATGAATTTAACTGTGAAAAGATAGATTTAGAGAAAAAAATTAAACAACTTAGCCCGACTAATCAAATAAGTGACTTTGAAAAAGGCATCAAACTTCATCGCTTGGCCAGTGAAGCTCCGGATCTAATTGATAACACCGAAGAGAGTGTTGAAACTAAGCGTTTAGTTTTATCACAATTATTTTCGGACTTTGAATTAAAGGGCGATAGAATAAGGGTAAAATACACTTTAGGTGGCGGATTTTTAGCAGAATGGATGCCTCGAGTAAATAGTAGTTTCGGACTAGCAAAATTTGGCGAAGATTATGAAAAAACAGGCCTTTTACAACCTGTTAGTTCATCGATGCTCGGGGATAGGGATTCGAACCCCAATAAACAGGACCAGAACCTGTTGTCCTACCGTTAGACGATCCCCGAATGATTATTTTATTTTCCTAGCTGTTTTTCCCAAAGCTCTATTCCGCCCTTCCTTATCTTAAATAGAGGATGAGAAACCGGTTTAACTAAGCTTTTCAGTTCATTATAGCGGCTCCTATCGCGCTTAGCCAGCTTCTTCAGAAGATGCGCAAATTCGTACTCTATCTGGCCACTGCTTACTTTAATATCTTTTAATTTATTTTTCA
Organism: Patescibacteria group bacterium; assembly: GCA_041661685.1. GTDB lineage: Bacteria > Patescibacteriota > Patescibacteriia > Patescibacteriales > UBA12465 > UBA12465. Next base: position 185,680 of record JBAZTY010000001.1, on the reverse strand, counting down.
AGAGGCCGGCTTTTTCCCGATTAAACTTATAGCCCCGATCAGCCGCTTCTTGATATATCCCCAGTAAATAAGCCTTAATATGATCTACCGGCTTCTCCTGCTCTTTAAATCTAGTTAGCTGCGGATGACTCTTATACCCGCTTGTCTTCCCCTCTAAGACCTTCTTAGCCAAGAGACCCTCTCGCCAAACCGCCAAAAGACCCTGGCGGTCTAGATATTGCGGCGATAAGCTCCAAAGGCGCATATTTTTATTCTTCTTCCTTCTTAGGCTTCATTAACGGGAATAAAGTCACTTCCCTGACCGGTTTATCAACTAGAAACGCGAATAGTCGCTCGCCAAAGCCAAAGCCGCAAGTCGGCGGCATGCCATGCTCGAGCATTTCCACGAATTCCCAATCCGGCATCATCGCCTCCTTATCGCCCCTATCTATCAATTTCTGCTGGTCTTCAAAACGTTTCTGCTGATCGAGCGGGTCATTCAATTCTGAGAAGCCGTTGCCGACCTCGCTACCGGCAATGATTATCTGGAAGCGTTCAGTCAACTCTGGATTATCAGACTTAGCTTTTGATAAAGGCGAGACGAGTTTCGGATGATTGATCAAAAAAACCGGACCGGCAATAGTCTTGCGGCAATATTTCCATAAAGTATCAGTCAACCGCTCGCGATTACTGCCTTCATACTTAACATGTAGTTTCTCTAAAGCCGCAGCCATTTCTTTCTCTGTCGCCTTTAGGACGTCTATCCCGGTCTGCTTCAGGACCTCGGCGCGATAGTCTATCTTCGGCCATTCACCGGCCAAGTCATATTCAAAGCCTTTGGTCGTAAATTTAGTCTTGCCGAAAACGCGCAGCGCGATTTCCTGATATAATTCCTGAACTAATTTCATGCCCATCTCGTAATCGGCATAAGCCCAATAGAATTCCATGTTCGTAAATTCCTGGAGATGATCCGGGCTCGAGCCTTCATTACGATAGACGCGGCCGATCTCATAGACCTTTTCATAACCGGCAGCCATCAAGCGTTTCTGCCAGAGCTCACCCACAGAAATACGCATGAAGACATCAAGATCAAAATCATCATGATGCGTCTTAAAAGGATTAGCTTCCGCGCCGCCGGTCGTCGTCTCAATAGTCGGGGTCTCGACTTCGAAAAAGCCATGAGTCTTCATAAAAAGACGCACGGTTTCCCAGAACATCGCCTTCTTATAAAAGATATCTCTTAATTCCGGATTCAATAATAGATCTAAATAGCGTTTGCGTAATCTTTCTTCCTCATCCTTCAGGCCATACCAAGCGTCCGGAATCGGGCGTAAAGCCTTGGTCAGCAGTTTCCACTCCTGAACCATGACGCTTTTCTCGCCCTTATGGGTCAAGAAAGCATAGCCTTTGACCTGGATAAAATCAGCGATATCGATGAATTTTAAGAAGCTCTTATAGGAATCGACGCCAATATCTTTCTTAGAAAAAGCGATCTGGATATTGCCCGATGCGTCTTCAAGGTTAGCAAAAGCCAGATTGCCGTGCTCGCGCTTAGCGCGCAAGCGTCCAGCAACGACAAAAGCCTCTTGAGAGCCACTCAGAGCCTCAAAATTAGCCAATACCGAGGCGATTTCATGATCACGCTCAACTTTAGCTGGATAAGGATTAATACCCGCCTGCTTCAATTCTTCCAGCTTCTTCAGGCGTTCCTGGCGCTCGTTGGCTGGAACGATAGCTTCTGGCTTGGCTTCTTTGACTGCCGGCATATGATTCAGATTAATTATTGCTAGCTATTTTCATTAATCGATCTTGACGATCTTATATTTCACTATTCCCTTCGGAGTCTCCACCTCCACGTTCTCACCCTTATGATGATGCAAAAAAGCGACGCCTAAAGGCGACTCATTAGAAATCTTGCCATTAAGCGGATCAGCTTCATTGAAGCTGACGATAGTATATTGCTTTTCGCCGTTATCAGATTTGACTGTCACTTTAGAGCCCATACTCACTTCTCCGCTAGCAGCGGGAATATCGACGACGGTGACATTTTTAAGCGTATTCGCTAGTTCTAAAACACGCCCCTCGTTCAAGGCTTGTGCGTCCTTCGCTTCGCTATACTCGGCATTCTCACTCAAATCGCCGAGCTCTTTGGCGCGCTCGATTCTTTCCGCAATCTCCTTGCGTCTGACTGTCGCCAAGAAATTCATTTCATCTTTTAATTTGTCATAACCTTCCTGAGAGATGATTTGTTCATTCATAGTTTTAGTTTAAATATTGAAGCTTAATTCAAAATTAATATATCCTATTTGGCCGGATTAGACAAGAGCTGAGAACTAATATCCCTATGCCCAGCGGATGGTTGAGATAGGGGGTAAAGATATTAGTGACAGCCAAAAAAATCAAGCCCGCGGCTAAGCCGAAAAACAACATCTGCTTTGTTTTGAGGCCTCTGGCTACCCCATCTTTAATCAGTTGATATAAGAGCCATAGATAGGCGGCTAAGCCCAGCAGACCGAGCTTAAGCCATAATTCCAGATAGCCCCATTCGAAAGCATAAGTCGTGTATATTCCAGTAGGATTAGATTGAAGCACTCGCGGATCGCTCGACTTATAAGTGACAGTCGCGCCATAGCCTTGGCCTAGAATCGGTTCTTTTCTAATTTCCTTCATCAAGGCCGGCAAAAGCGACCAGCGCGAAGCGACCGCGGCTTCATTGCTATTAGAAACCCGATCCAGAAAGCTCGCTCCGAAATTTCCGGTTTCATATATGTAAGGAAAAGCGGCCACGGCGTAAATAACCACGAAGCTCAGAATGAAAGAGCTTATTAGCCAGACGCTGGCGGCTAACATCTTCTTAAATGAATAAAAGCGCCAGACTAACACTAAGCTGAAAGCTAAGGCGATAATAAGTCCGGCCCAGAAGCTGCGCGAGAAGCTGATAATCAAGGTGCTCAAGAATAAGCCGGCGGCTAGCAACGGCAGGATATTTATGCGCTTGAAAATATCTTTGATCTTGGAGTTAGCTTGACTCGCCCAGAAGCACAGGAAGAAAGCGCTGCCCGAATATATCTGCCCCTGAATAAAGATACGCGGCCAGCCGGCGTTAGTCGGGGTCATCTCTCCGTTCAACGTTCTTCTCAGCCAATTATATATTTCCGGAGCGGCGGAAGAATCATGAGTAAAGATATATAAGAATATTAAAGTCTTTAAGCTCATCCATAAAGCGCCGGCTAAGAAGACCGTCTTCAGGCGTGAAAACTTCTCTTCTCCGGCGTCGCCATAAATAGCGACAGCCGGGATTATCAGCAAGAAAAAAAGCCAAGCATTGAAATCTGAAAAAATAAGACCAAGAGCGTGCCCGCGGATAAAGCCGTTAATCAGAGAAATAATTATAAAGATTCCTAATATAAGAAATACTTTCTTCTCGCCAAATTCTTTCAGATTCTTCAGATAGGAACTTTCTTGGCCTTGTCTAGCCAGCTGAATCACGAGCTTGATGATGAAGACAATCATGAAAGCGCTCCAGATCGCGATCCGCAGCGGCAATTGCCCGGCGCTCAGGTTGACGAAGAATAAATGCCCCATTGAACCGATGAATAGTTCGCTTACGAGCGCTAAGAAGCCATATTCTAAGCGATAGGCGCTGAGAGCGGCGACGGCCAAACTCAATATTACTAAGATCGCCCCATTAAGGAGCGAGTGAGAAAAAACTAAAAAAGACAAGGCTTCGATAACTAGGAAGCCCGCCATGATAATTGCGACTTTTTTAAAATTTATCTTATCCATATTCTGTCTCCGGATTTAATATTATATTTTTCGCAATAGCCGCCATTGACTTCAAGGACTTGATCGGCCGGACCGTCGCTTTCATAAAAATTCTTAGGAGCGCTGCCTTCCGGCACTAGATTAGCAGCGATATTCTTAATGACTCCGTCATTTATGAAAATTATATCCAGAGGAAATTTCATATTGCGCATGACGAACGTCTTGGGGCCGAAATCAGAAAAATTAAAAAGCAGGCCGCAATCAGCGCAGATCGACTTTCGACCGCTCAGCCCCTGATATTGCTCTTCGGGAGTAGAGGCTATCTCGACTTTTATCTCCTGCTGATTAATCATCACAATCGAGTTTTGACGCTGATTATTATGAATTATGGCGGCTGCCAATATCGCCGTCAAGCTGCCAGAAATAGCCAAGATGACGCCTAAGAATTTGATATTGCTAGATTTTGTCTTTGATAAGGCCATAATGAAACTTTATTTCTGAGCCAGAGCGTGCTTGGCTTTGACAGCCTTAACCGCATTATTATATTTCTTGACTCGGCTCAAGAAAGGCAGGAGCTTATAGGCAAAAGATGGCAACCAAGAACTAATGGTTCCTCCGGGAGCGATTGTAAACAATATTTGAGGAATCCAGACGCCGATATGGCCTTGCTCGAGCATCGTCAGCCAGAGGTCCCAATCCTGCAGCTTCTTGATATTTATATCCCAGCCCTCGGTCGGGAAATCACTGCGTCTGATAAGAGCCATGGTATGGATGCAAGGAGCAGCCTCTAGCTTATCAGGATTGAAGTCTCCAACCTTAAATAGCTTCCTGCCCCAATTGAAAGACGGATAAGCATAGCTCGCCTGAGGATTGTTCTCTAAAGTTCTCAGCATGAGCTCTAAGGCTTCTGGTTTCAGGATAGCATCAGCATCACAGAAAAAAAGATATTCGCCGTGCGCTTCTTGCCAGCCGCGATTCCTCGCCGCCGGCGCGCCTTGATTATCCTGAGTGATGAACAAATATTTATTTTCCGTTTCCAGCTTCTTAAAATAATTAGCAAAGACGGCGTCGACCTGATCATGGCTGCCGTCGTTAACGATAATCACTTCATAATCGCGGTAAGTCTGTTTGGCTAAGCTCGCCAAAGTCTTGATTAATTTTTGCGCCTGGTCATAGACCGGAATAATAATGGAAATCATAAAATATTTTCTTTTATCCGCCGGCTCAGCTTCTCTGAGAGCGCCGGCCAAGCGAATTCATTAAGAGCTCTTTCTCTTCCCTGTCTGCCTAATTTCTCGCGCAAATCCTGGTCGGCCGCTAGCTTTATAATCGCGTCACCGATACTATTCTCGTCTTCAGGGTCAACCATCAATCCATTTAAGCCATCCTTAACCGCATCATTGACTCCGCCGGCTGATCCGGCGATTACCGGTTTGCCGCAAAGATTAGCTTCCAGATAAACTATGCCGAAACCTTCATAATCTCCCTTGATATCGCGAGCCGGCATAATAAAAACGTCGCAGAGACTCAGCCAGGCCCACTTTTCTTCTTCGTTCAGACTGCCCAAGAAAATTACTTTATCTTTTAATTTTGCAGGAACCGCCGCTTTCAGATATTCTTCTTCCGGTCCGACGCCGCCGACAAAATATCTTAATCTATCTAATAATTCTTCAGGCAGGCCGTTCAAGGCGGCTATGACTTTATCGATGCCCTTGCGCTTAACGAGACGCCCCAAAGTAAATAGGTTTATCTGCCCGCTACCTTGGCTCAGGCCGTAATTTATCTTCAGATGATCCATTAACTCTGTCCGCGGCTCGGGAATATTTTTTGGTATGCCCGGATTAGCAATAATCGTCTTGGCGCTTCCGGACGGATAAAACCTATCAATCTGCGATTTCACATAGCTGTTAGCGCAAATAACCTTGTCGGCTCTTCTGATTATCAGCCCGGTCAATATTCTCTTATGAAACCGCCGCAAGGAATAGCTCAGATCCATGCCATGGAAAAAAACCGCATACTTACAGGGTCGAAATAAGGACATATCCCAAATTACAGTACCTAGCGGCAACACTTGGCCGACGAGGATATAATCTATTTTGTCTTTCTTTATCCTGTCCTTGATCGCCTGAAAAGCGCGCCGCCAAGGCCAGAAGAATTCGCCGGAAATAAGCTCGCCGTTATTATTATCTAGAACCGAAAAATTATCCGCCTTCGGCCAAAAACTGGCTAGATGGCCATAATAATTAGCCACGCCGCCCTTGAATGGAGGAAATTCTATTGTAGTCAGCAGGATATTCATAATTAGATATTCGTTTCGATGACAGGCGCATCCTGAGCCGCATCCTTACTACGCTTAAAAGATTTTACGACGCTCTCGATATCCGCCCGGCTAAAACCGCCGAATAAGTATAGGCAGCCGAAATAAATGCCGCCGCCTAAAATCGTGATTATAAAAATATTAAGGTAAGCCTTCCCGATCATAATTATCAAACCCATGATAATAGAAGCGGCCATGACCTTCAAGAAAGTTTTCAGATTATTGCGCAAGCGATAAGCGATTATCTTCTTGACTGACAGAACGCCGAGAATAAACATCAAGAAATTGGTGACTAGAACCGTAATGCTCGCACCAGCCGCTTGCCAATAAGGAATAAGCGCTAGATTAATCAAGATACTCACGACTGCGACTATCGCCATATTACGCGTATTCTTCCGCTGTGCGTCGCAAGCGTTCAAGAGCGAGCCGATCGGGAAATTTAAAAAGATGAAGAGCAGCGAAACGATGGCTATCTGCAGCGGCAGAATCGCGCCGTCGTATCCGGTCTTGAAAAGCAAGATGATCTTGTTAGCCAGAACGATAGCGCCGACAATAATCGGCAGAGATATGATAATTAGATAATTCATCGCCCGTTCGAAAGAGACTAAAAGCTGATCGCGATTGCCATGCCAATAAGCGCTCATCGCCGGATAAAGCGAGGCCGTAAAAGCTGATGGCAAGAACTGGAGCGCGAAGATTATTTTAAAAGCGACCTGATATAATCCGACTTGCACGTCGCCAGCTAAGACTGACAAAAGAACCGAATCTAGATAAGTATATAATCTCTGCAGGATGGCATAAGCCGCGAAGGGCCAGCTGATCATTAGGATCTCTTTGATAAGCGGCTTTTCATACAAAGCATGAATAACTAATTTCAAGCGCTTCCTGACGATGATGAGGGCATAACTGAAATTATAGATGCTAGCCAAAGCGAGCGCGGCCATCGCTGGAATCAAACCGCCGCCCAAGAGTAAAGAGGCGTAACCGACGATAAGCACGATGAGTTGAAAGACGACCGAAGAGATGCTTTCATATTTCAGATTATGAAAACCCCGGACCGCGCCGAAGAAAGTCGTCGTAAAAGAATCGAGAACCATGGAAATAGCCGAGATATAAACCAAGGTCTTAGTGAGCGAATCGTAGCCCAGCACGTTTATTAATATAAAAACCGCGGCCAGAGCTAAACCGGCCAGCGGTATCTTTAAAGCCACAATATTGCCGAGCCAACGCTCAGCCTTAGCCTGATCTTTGGCTATTTCCCGAGTCAAGACATTAGTAAAGCCTAAATCAATAAAAATGGCGAAAATCGTCGTAAAAGAGATGGCCAGATAGTACTTTCCTAAGCTAGCCGGACCAACATAACGAGCTAAAAGCGTAAAGTAAGTGAAGGATATTATTTTCTGCAAAATCAGCGCCAGCGTCAAATATGAGGTATTTTTAGCGATATTTTCTACTTTAGTCATAAATTATGCGAGAATCTTCATGGATTCACCTCGGGTCTTGATTAAATCTAGAAGTTATGATAACATAATATTACATAAAAATAAATATAATAATAGTTCAAATTTTATTGATTTTAAATAAAATTTTTTTATTTGTATGAAAAATAATATCCATCCTAAGTACTACCCAGACGCCAAAGTTTCTTGCGTCTGCGGCAACACCTTCTTAACCGGCTCTACCGAACCGGAAATTAAGGTTGAGCTTTGTTCCGCTTGCCATCCTTTCTACACCGGCAAACAGAAATTAGTCGATACCGCCCGCCGGGTCGAGAAATTCGTCGCCAAGGCTAGCGCTAAAGAAGCGGCTGGCAAGGACAAGAAAGGCAAGAAAGTTAAACGCGCCGCTCGCGCCGAAGCTAAATCTAAAAAAGAAGTCGTCGTCAAGACGAAAGATTTCAAGAGGATCACTCAAGTCAAATTAAACAAGAAATAACCTCTATAAAAGCAATCGGCTTTAATCATTTTGGCTATCCATGCTAGAATGATTATATAAGACCGATTGTTTTTTGTTATCCAATATTATCAGAATCATAAGCATATGTACGAAGATATCAAGGCGCGCTTTAAAGCGCTTGAAGACAAAATGATGGATCCCGCCATTATGGGCGACCCCAAAGAGATGGTGAAAATCTCTCAAGAACACGCCGGCTTGAAAAAGGCCGTAGCGCTGATTTTAGAATTGGAAAAAGTTTCCGAACAGATCCGACAGAACATTGAGATTATCGAAAACGAAAAAGACGCCGACTTCAAAGCCATGGCGCTTGAAGAAATGGCCGGCCTGAAAGAACGGGAAGAAAAACTTAAAGAAGATCTAGAAGAAGAGATCCATCCGGCCAGCCCGAATGATAAGAAAAACGCCATCATCGAAATTAGGGCCGGCACTGGCGGCGACGAAGCGGCTTTATTCGCTGGCGACCTTTTCCGCATGTATTCCCGCTTCTGCGAACGCCGCGGCCTAAAACTAAGCTTAATCGAATCCAGCCTTATCGGCATCGGCGGCTTTAAAGAAGTGATCTTCGAAATCAAAGGCGAAGGCGCTTATGGCTTGTTAAAATTCGAAGCTGGAACCCATCGCGTCCAGCGCGTTCCGGAAACCGAGAAGCAAGGCCGCGTTCATACTTCAACCGCGACCGTCGTTGTTCTGCCGGAAGCGGAAGAAATCGATGTTGAAATAAAACCTAACGATATCAGAATAGATACCTTCTGTTCCAGCGGTCCGGGCGGACAATGCGTCAACACGACTTATTCCGCTATCCGTATCGTCCATATCCCGACCGGTATCACTGTTTCCTGTCAAGACCAAAAATCACAGCATCAAAATAAAGAAAAAGCTCTACAGGTCTTGCGTTCCAGACTATTGGCGAAACAGGAAGACGAAAAACGCGCGGCCGAATCCAGCGCCCGCCAGACTCAGATCGGCGCCGGCGATCGGAGCGATAAAATCCGAACATATAATTTCCCCCAAGACCGCGTCACTGATCACCGCATTAATATGTCTTGGCATAGCATCCCGCGCATCATCGATGGCGACATCGAAGAGATTATCAAGGAATTAAAAAAAGCGGCTAAGTCAGAACTTAAATGATATGGAGATAAAAGATGTTTATAAAACCTCTTCCCTGCCACACTTAGAAATTGAAATGCTCCTGGCTTTTTTATTAAATAAGAGCCGGGAATTTTTGTTGACTCACCCGGAGCTGGAAATCAATTTAAAGACATACAAAAAATTCCGAACTTTAGAATCTAAACGCTTAAAAAATTGGCCGATTGCTTATCTGACTGGTACGAAAGAATTTTATGGCTTTGATTTCAAAGTTTCCGCGGCCGTCCTGACTCCGCGCCCGGAAACCGAAAAAATCGTCGAAGATATAGTCAGGATAGCCGGATCCGCCCCCTTAAAACCAATCATTATTGATATCGGCACCGGTTCCGGAGCTATCATAATTTCCGTCGCTAAAGAGCTAAAAAGATTAGCGCCAAGGGCTTACCGCCGCGCTGAATTCTTAGCCGTAGATATTTCCGGAAAAGCCTTGAAAATAGCCGAGGAAAATGCCTCAAAGCATAAGCTGACCAATAAGATAAAATTCCATCAAGGCAATCTGCTAAGTCCGCTCAAACTCAATAAACGCGATCTGAGCCACTACGAACTGATAATCGCCGCTAATCTTCCCTATCTGACTAAGGCTCAGATAAAAGGATCCCCAAGTATCAGCCGCGAGCCTCTCTTGGCTCTCAATGGCGGACCCGACGGCTTAAGATATTACCGCGAATTATTCAAGCAACTATCCGTCTTGGCGGACATCGGCAATATCAGGATCATCTGCGAGATCGATGATTCGCAAGCCAAGAAGATAAAAGCGCTAACGGAAAAATATTTTCCTCAAGCCGTCTCGAAGATAATCAACGACTTATCAGGAAAGAAGAGATTTTTAGCTTTTTAGACGAACGTGGATTATCTTCATATTTATACTCTTTCATAAAAAAACAGGCGCCATAATGGTGCCTGTTTTTATATCCGAATTTAGTCTATTCTTATTTCTTAGCTTCTGGTTTTTTTCCTTCTTCTTTCTTAGCGCCAGCAGCCAGAGCACCAGCAACCGGAGCGCCAGCAGCCGGAGCAGCTTCAGCGACGACCGGAGTCGGTTCAGCTTCAACCTTCGGCTCTCTGACAGCGGCAATCATCTCATTAGTGTGACTGACAGCGCTGATACCCTTAGGTAAAGTCAGATCATTAATTCTAATAGCGTCATCAAAAGTCTTCAAGACAGAGATATCGACATCGATATGATCGGCTAAATCTCCAGGCAGACATTCTACTTCTAAATGAGCCATATCCTTAATCAGAACTCCGCCCAATTCCTTGATAGCTTTCGCTTCGCCGATAAAATGAAATGGGATTTCCGCCGTAATCTTCTCTTTCATATTAACCTGATAAAAATCAACATGGGTGAAGGTGTTCTTCAAGACGTCGCGCTGAGTCTCTTTAACCAAGACCTTGACCGCGCCGGAACCAAAATCGAGGCTGATCAGGTTAGATTCGCCGGCGGCGGCAAAAGCCTTTTCCAACTCGACCTTCTTAACCTTCAGGCTCTTATTCTCTACGCCCTTGCCATAGATTACAGCCGGAATCAAATCCGCTCCTAATTTCTCATTTTTGTCTCTTAATTGTGCTGATAGTTTGATTTCCATATCATTTTAATTTTTATTATCTTTATCTTAATTTTTAATTAATAACTGATTTTTGACTTGATAATGATATTCTCGATTATTCCTACTAACAATAGCAAAGAAATAAGCGAACTGCCGCCATAACTGATAAAAGGCAGGGGCAAGCCGACGACCGGCACCAGCCCTAGGTTCATACCAATATTAATAAACATTTGAATAAAAATCAAGCCGGTAGCGCCCAAAAGGAAATAAATTCCGAAATCATTGTTTATTTTCTTCAGAATCCTAAAACAACGAGCGAAAAAGATAGCGTAGAATCCCAAGACCAGGGTTACTCCTAAAAAGCCTAATTCCTCTGATATTACAGCAAAAATGAAATCAGTATGAGCTTCCGGCAAAAATTTAAGCTGAGATTGCGAACCAAAGCCGACGCCTTTGCCGGTTAGGCCGCCGGATCCGATAGCGATAATTGACTGAGCGATATTATAGCCCGACTCCTGGGCATTACTGCTTCCGCCAGCCAGATTGATTATTCTCTCTTTCTGATAGTCTTTAAACAGAAAGAACCAAGCGATAACGAACAAGATTAGCCCGCCCGAGGCGATCATGATAAAATATTTCTTGTTGAACCCGGCTGTCAGCAGCATGAATAGCCAGATAGCTCCTAAAATCATAGCGGAACCGAAATCCGGCTGCAACAAGACTAGACCGATGAAGACGAAGGCTAATAAGGCGGAACCGAAAAAATGACGAGCGGTCTTAACCCTGGTCGCTAATCCGGAAAAATAACTGGCTAGCGACAAGATTAGAACTATCTTAATGAATTCTACTGGCTGTAAGCCGAAACCGAAAAGGTTGAACCAGCCCTTAGTGTCCCTGATAGTCTGACCGAAGATCAAGACACCGATGAGCAAAAGCACGGAAAAGATATAGATATACTTATTCAAGCTCTTCAGAAAATAAGAATCAATGAAGGTGAATAGAAACAAGAAAAAAAAGCCGATACCGGCGAATAGGAGCTGCTTTTTGAAATTAAGCAGATCCAAGCTGCCCTGCCCTAAAGCGACGCTATAGATCTCCACCAAGCCGAAAGCTACCAGCAGTAAAACTACGGCGAAGATTATCCAATCAAAATTCTTGAAATAAAGCTTAAAGCGGCTGAACATAACTAGTTAGCGGTTGTGCCTTGGTACTTAAGATAGACGCTATCATCCATGATGTTGATATCCGGAATGACTTCTGTCCGATTAACGGAATTGAAACGCCCCGGCCAGCTGATATTTACCGAACGCGTTTCGCCCGGCAAAAAATTCTGAAGAATGTAGCGATTGACCGCGACGAGCTCCGAGCCGCTGTACAAGAAGATATTTAGAGGCGCCTCATAATAGCCATAAGCGGTCTGGTTCTTGATGGAAAAATTAAAGGTGCTTAAATTGACTTTGTCTGACAGGCCGCTCTGTGCCGCCGAGGCGAAATTCATGTCCGAAATGGCAAAATCCAAATGCTGACTAAAAAAATCAGCCCAGCTAGGAATCTGATGCGCATCAATGCGGCGCCAGAATACGTCAGAAACAACAAACGACATTTCGCTGCGGCTGCCGCTGAAATCTCGCGCCAGGGCCAAGATACTCTTCTTCTCACTCGGCAGAATAAAAGATTTGCCGCAGGCGATATCCTTATCAGCCTGCTTGAAACAATAACTGAAATTAGCCATGAATTTATCATTCGGGTTAGACACTTGAATCGCCAGATCAGAGTGGCCATCCAGATCAAAAAACTGTAAGGGCGAAGTTTCCAGATCGCTCGTCGTCGGGCGCGACGCGAAGGAAAGATTATTATTTATTAATTGGGAATTAGGATCGCCAGCGATAAAATAAACGATATAACTATAAGAGGAATAAATGAAAAAGAAGGCTGACAGCAGAATCAAGGCGATGATAACTATCTTGATTATTCGGCGGCGATGCTCCGCAATCCAGAGACCGAAATTCATGCGTTTCAAGCTGACGCCTCTCTCGTCGTTATAACTTTTCAAATCAATGTCCTTATTCTGGCCGTTTAAATTTTCTTCTTTTGACATATTTGTGATATAATAGTTTTACGCTTAATGTCAGCGCTTTAGCGCCTTAATCATACCATAATATCATAAATTTTTAAATATTTTAGCTATGAAATCTATCAAGATACCTTTAAGCGTTCCCGGCGGCAAAAAAAGCGCATATTTGAAAAATTTCCGCCGCCTGACAAATGGCAGCGGCAATCTCTTACTTATTGCCGGCGACCAGAAAGTTGAACACCTGAATAACGATTTCTACGGCCCGGGCATATCTCCGGAAGATAAGAATCCGGAGCATCTCTTTAGAATAGCGGCTGCTTCTCAGGGCGGAGTTCTAGCGGCTCATCCCGGCCTAATTTCCCGGTACGGCCAAGACTATCGCTCCCTGCCCTATATCATCAAACTTAACGGCAAGACGAACATAGGTGAAGGTGAAAAGAATTCTAGCAAAGTCTGGTGGAAGGTCGAAGATGTTGTTAAGTTCAAAAAACAAAGCGACCTAAATATCGTCGCTATCGGCTATACCCTTTATCTCGGCGGCATTTACGAAGCCAAGATGCTCAGAGCTGCTGCCAAAGCGATCTTTGAAGCGCACCAAGCCGGCTTATTAGCTGTGCTCTGGGTTTATCCGCGCGGCCAAGATATTAAGGAAGAAGATATCCATATTATCGCCGGCGGCGCCGGAGTCGCGGCCGCACTTGATGCCGATTTCGTGAAAATAAAATATCCTTATAATCTAAAAGATAAGAAGGCGACAGCTCTCAAATTTCAGGAAGCTGTGGAAGCGGCCGGACGGACTAAAGTCATCTGCGTCGGCGGTGATAAACGCCCGGTCAAAGAGATTTTGGAGCATCTAGAAGGGCAGATTAATATTTCTAAGGCGGCCGGCATGGCCATCGGCCGCAATCTGCACCAGCGACCGTTAGAAGAAGCGACTAGACTTAATGCCGCTCTCGGCGCGATTATTTTCCATGGTAAAAATGCTAAAGAAGCTCTGGCTATTTATAATACTAAACTCAATCTAAGAATAAAACATTCATCACGATTACTGGGATTATTTTAATTCGCCACTTAATTACTACAAATAAAAAAAGCGCCGAAATGATCGGCGCTTTTTTTATTTTTAATTTTTGGGTTTAATTTATTCCGTCTTCACTTCCACCTTAATCCTGTCGACCAAACTCGGAGCTTTCTTAATGAAAGACGGGGAGAACTTCAATTCATAATCCTTAACCTCGTTCTGGCTTCTCAGATAGGTCCCGATCTGATCGGCAGTAAGGTTAACTAATTGAGACGGATCAATAACTTCGGAATCGCTCTTCAGTATCATCGTACCGTTAAAAGAGGTCTTGATAGTCGCCGTTCCTGACGTCGGATCATAATTATCAAAAGTATAGGCGATATTTTCCGGCTTAAAATCGCTCAACTCTTTATCATCAGGAATAATTAGGTTGAATTTAGCCGCCGCTAATTTCGCCGCTTGTTCTTTCGAGAAAGAAACCGCGATAATCTTGCCGCTCGCTTTAGCCGTGAATTCATCCTTCTTGTCTCCGACCTTAGCATCGATATTGACCACAGCCGGGCCGCTCGCCAGATAAAGCCAATCGCCGCCCGCCCCATTTGCTTCGGCTTGTTTCTTAGCCGCGGCCGTTAAAGCTTCATTGATATCCTTAGAAGCCGCCTCAAGATCGCTAGCAGTGATATATTTCTTGACTTGCTTGGAAAAAGTGAAAGCGGCGTCGCTCTTAGCAAAAATCTTATCCTGCAAGCCGAGCCAGAGCCCGGGAATAGTAAAAGTTGTCGGCTCTATCGCCAAATCAGATGACGGCTTATCAGCATAAATTTCGGCGGCAGCTTCCCCGCCGGCCGGAATATTGACCGCATTTTTAATCCTAAATAATTTATTATCCGCGCTCAGTAATCGAGTCGTCGCGACTAGCGCTTGATTCTTAGGAGAATTATTTATCAGCCGGACCTGTCCGATAATCGCTTCGCCTAGATAAGTTTCGCCCGTTGCCGGATAAGTCTTAGTGACGTCAGCGTTTACCTCCTTGATAACGCCGCCGACCTCTTCGCGCGGATCGTTAAGCATGGCAAAAGCCGAGCTGGAGGCCGCTTTGGCTAAGCTCGCATCCGCAATCTTCAACAGCAAGGTGTCGCTAATATTCTCGCCCTTGAGATTAAGCGAGATCGTCAATTTAGAAAAAGAAAAATAAAAAACTACCGCAGCTAAAACAGCTACTAGGATTATAAATTTTATTACTAAACGGCGATACAAACCGACGCTTCTCTTTCTCCCGGATCCGCCCTTCTTGATCGGATATTCTTTAGAGTCATCAGAGTCCTTAAGTTTTTCGGCTAAGCCTGAAAAATATTTCTTCTGATTATCTATCTCCTCTCTTCCGTCATCCTCGCTTTTAGAATTTTCGCGTCTTGATTCTTTTTCCGGCATCTCAATCTTTTCCTCCTGATACTCCGGCCATTTCGCCGCCATCATCGGTTCATCCTCAATAACATCAACCAAAATAGATTTAGTCCTTTTCTTGGGATGAATAGTTTTAGCGACCGTTTTCTTTTCAGCGTGCGGCTTCTTGGCTGCGGCAGCGGAAACGGAAGATTTAGTTCTAGGCATAAACAAAAAACAAATTTAATTTTGATTAACTCTATTATAACAGAAAATCAGAATGCCGACAATTATATCTTTCAAATCTTCGTCAAGTCGCCGTCGATGATTATCGGCTGCAGCGCTTTAAGCTCGTCGCTATAGAGCATTTTCGGAATATCATACAAGAAATAAACCTTCTTATTCAAGATATGAGCAAAACCAGCTTCTAAAAAGGAGTTGCCGCCGACATAATTATCAATGCCACCCTTGTCATAATTAAGAATGAGTACGCCGTCAGACGCTTCAATCTCCTGATAGTAAGCTCTAATCAGGTCATACTTAATCTTATTTTTAACCGTTTCGGCTTTAGTCTCAAGTGCGAGCTGGGACTTAGCATAACGTTCGGCGTTGCGCGGGAGAATGACGATATGCCCGAGCTTTTCCAGCCCTGACTTTATTTCCATCATCTCCTTAGAGAAGATCATGCTGCCGCAGATAACGATTTTCATATGATTATTCAGCTATCTTGAGCATTTCTTGAAAACGCTCTTTTAATTCGTTGTTAAGCTGGCTATTATTATCGACTTTAAAAGCGGTTTTGATTATCTTCGGCTTATCCGCTTCAGTAACCCGAAAATAAACTTCATCTCCTCCCGGATAAGAGGCGAAGAGGCGGCGCAAATCCTCGAGATTGGTGGCCTTCAGCTCTTGCAGGAAAATCAGGCGCAAGGGCTTAACCGGGGCTTGGCTAGCCGACGATTTAGCAGCCGACGAAACAGCTGATTTCTTCGGAAATGAAGCTCCTCCATCTTTTCCGCGATAACTCGGCTTCGGCGGGTTATCCATCATTAATTTCTTGAAGGCATCGATAGAGGCTTGCGGCGCGAGCGGGTCAAGCGGCATGGCTCGATTAACCAGCACCTTAGCTTCTTGGTCTTTCTCAGATACTTTGCTGTCGGTGATGATTGCCTGCCCGCTGACCCATAAAGAAGCCGTCTCTTTCAAGAGGCGAGGAAATATTAAGAGCTCTACCGAATTAGTCGCGTCTTCTAATTTTACGAAGAGCATGGACTCGCCTTTGCGAGTGATGATCTTTTTAATGGTAGAAATGATGCCGGCCACAATTACCCGGTCGTCGCTCTTATGGCCGCCGAGAGAGACCAAGGGAATGATATAATTGACTAAATACGGTCGGAAAGCATTGAAAGGATGTTCGCTGACATATAAGCCTAAGAGTTCTTTTTCCCAGATCAGTTTTTCATTCTGTTCAGCCGGAGCCGCCGGATGAAGAGTAATATGAGTTAAATTGGAAGTCGGCATTTCCGCGAATAGGCTAGTCTGCTTGTTATCCTTGTTCTTCGCTAATTCTTTATTAAAACTCAGCATCCTTTCAATATTCGCCAGCAACTGTCCGCGTTCACCAAAATTATCCAGAGCGCCGCTCTTGATTAGACTTTCCAGGGATTTCTTATTTAAATCCTTGTCAGTCACTCTCTCTAAAATATCAAAAACATCTTGATACGGCCCATTCTCTTTTCTCTCTCTAATCAATTCTTCAACAATATGTTCGCCGACATTCTTAATCGCTTTCAAACCGAAACGGATGGTATTAATACTTTTATCATCAGCAGTCACGGCGCGATTTTCCTTAGTGCCTGAGGTGACGACGGTAAAAGTTCCAAATGACTCATTGATATCCGGCGCCATAATCTTAATGCCCATGTTGCGGCATTCCTCGATTTCGATAGCGACGCGGTCGGTATCGCCGTAATCAGAAGTTAACAGCGCCGCCATGAATTCCACCGGCCAATGCGCCTTAAGATAAGCGGTCTGATAGCCGATGAGGGCATAGCAGGCGGCATGGCTGCGATTAAAGCCATAACCGGCAAAAGGTTCGATGAAAGAAAAAACTTTTTCGCCTAATTCCTTATAGACGCCATTCTTGACGCAGCCTTCAATAAACTTCTCTTTCTGCTCGGCTAATAAGGAGGCGATTTTCTTACCCATAGCCTTGCGCAAGACATCGGCCTGACCCATAGTAAAGCCGGCTAAATCTCTCGCAATCTGCATGACTTGCTCCTGATAAATCGCGACGCCATAAGTTTTCTCAAGAATAGGCGCTAATTTCGGATGCAAGTAAATAACTTTCTTGGTCTTATGCTTGCCGGCGATATAATCCGGAATCCATTCCATCGGTCCCGGGCGATACAGGGCGACCATAGCAATGATATCTTCAAAGACTGTCGGTTTTAATTCGCGCAGATAGCGCTTCATGCCGGAAGATTCGAATTGGAACACGCCCGTCGTTTCTCCGTCTTGAAATAATTTATAGGCCTTGGCGTCATCTAACGGAATCTTATCAATATCCAATTCTAGCCCGCGAGTATTCTTGATGATTTTCAAAGCCGATTCAATGATGGTCAAGTTTTTTAAACCTAGGAAATCCATTTTCAATAAACCCAGGTCTTCGACCGGATGGAGAGAATACTGCGAGATGACGCTCTTATCAGCCGAGGAAGCGTATTGTATCGGTACGTTATCAGTCAGCGGATCCTTGGTGATGAGTACGCCGCAAGCATGAGTCGAGGAATGGCGCGCGACGCCTTCCAAGCGCTTCGCGTAGTCGAGAATTTTCTTAGCGGCCGGTTCCGTATTATACATCTCTTTTAATTCCGGGACGGTCTTGAGCGCTTCACCCAACTTCATCATCATCGGAATGCTCTTGGAAATCTTGTCGCAATATTCATAAGGCTCATCCAGCACGCGGCCGACATCGCGCACGGCCGCCCGCGCGGCCATGGTTCCGAAAGTGATGATCTGAGCGACATGGTCTTGGCCGTATTTTTCTTCTACATATTTAAGCACTTCGCCGCGTCGGATATCGGCGAAGTCCATATCGATATCAGGCATGGAAATACGATCCGGATTCAAGAAACGTTCAAAGAGCAAGTCATACTTAAGCGGATCCAGATTAGTGATCCCAGTCAGATAGCAAACCAAAGAGCCAGCGGCGCTGCCGCGGCCCGGACCGACAACGATCTTATTATCCTTGGCCCAATTTATAAAATCAGCGACAATTAAGAAGTAAGACGGCCAGCCCATCTTCGCAATCACTGATAATTCATAATCCAAACGCTCCTTAATCTTTTTCATCTCTTCCCCGTTCGCTTCCGGGAAACGCTTGATAATTCCCTGTTCGCACCATTCTTTCAGATAAGATGAACCGTCATAACCTTGAGGCACTTCAAAATGCGGCAGCTGGATATTACCGAGCTCAATCTCGACATTACACATCTCCGCAATCTTCAAAGTATTCTCAATTGCGTCCGGAGTGTCTTTGAAAGCGGCAATCATTTCTGCGTTCGGGCGCATCGAATAATCGCCATGGCCAATCATAGTCATGCGATCGGTATCACTCTTCTTTTTCTTATTCTGCAAGCACAATAATATATCCTGAGCTTCCGCGTCTTCTTTCTTAAAATAATGGACGTCGTTCGTCGCAACTAAAGGAATATTTAGCTCTCGAGAAAATTTTATTAAAGCTTTATTGACTTTACTCAGATCTTCTCCTAGTTCCGGATGATCCATTATTTCCAAATAAAAATTACCCTGGCCGAACAAGTTATTATATTCTAATATCCTCTTTTTCGCTTCTTCCAGCTTATCGGCGGCAATCAAGCGCGGAATCTCACCGGCTAAGCAGGCTGTCGAAGCGATCAGCCCTTCATGATGCTTTTCTAATATTTCCCAGTCGATTCTCGGCTTATAATAGAAACCTTCGATATGGGCATGGGAAACGAGTTTAATCAGATTTTTATAGCCGGTCAGATTCTTAGCCAATAAGAGCAGGTGGTAGCCGCGGCCATCCTCGCGCGTATTCTTATCAAAGCGAGAATGAGGCGCTAAATAGGTCTCAACGCCCAGAATCGGCTTGATTCCAGCCTTCTTGGCCTTCTGGTAAAACTCAATGACGCCATACATGGTTCCATGATCAGTGATCGCGACCGCCGGAGACCCCTGTTCTTTGGCAAAATTAACCATCTCGTCGAGCTTAGTCAGGCCGTCGAGCAAGGAGTAATGGCTATGGTTGTGGAGGTGGACAAAAGACATGAAATATTTTAAGAAAAATTAAGATTCTCGTTATTATTTTCTACCCTCATTTTAGTATAAGAAACCCAGACTGACAACTTGACAAAAAGAGCTGGACTTGCCAGCTCTTTTTTATGATTAAAATCATATTAAAATCATCTTTCTATTGCTTATTTATCTTCTTCAGGATATTTATCAATTCTTCCTCGCTATAGAAATCAATCATGATTTTTCCGCCTCTGCCCTGACGCTTCAATTCTACTTTAGTCCCGAGGAATTCGCCTAATTCATTCTCTTGCGCCCGGTCGAAATAATCTTTTTGCTGCGCTTCTTTAGGGCTAGTCAAGCGCTTGATCTCCTTATCGGTTTCCGCGACCGTCAGATTCTGGCGGATTATCTTTTTCAACATAGTCAGCTGCTTGGCTTCATTTTCTAAACCCATAAGATACTTAGCATGCGCCTCAGTGATCTTGCCGCTTGCCAAAGCTTCTTGAACGGCTAAAGGTAAAGTTAAGAGTCTCAAGGCGTTAGCGACACTAGAACGCGCCTTGCCGACTTTCTTGGCCGCCTCTTCCTGGGTAATATTGAATTCATCAATCAGGCGCTTATAGGCGCGGGCGGTTTCTAGTGGATTAAGATTCTCGCGCTGGAGATTTTCTATCAAAGCTATCTCTAGTTTTTTCTGTTCCTTCTCTTCGCGCACTATCACGGGCACTTCCTTGAGTCCGATCATCTTGGCGCTGCGCCAGCGGCGTTCGCCGGCAATGAGTTCATAATTATCGCCTTTCTTCGTGACGACGAGGGGCTGGATAATACCGTGCTGCTTGATCGATTCCGCTAAATCATTCAGAGCGCTCTCAGAAAAATGCGTGCGCGGCTGTTGCGGATTAATGACTATCCTATCAGGACTGATCCTCAGAATTCTATCTCCATCATTAAGAACGACAGTCTCCTCTTCCGAGATTTCCGCCTTGAAAGGATTTTGTCCGTAAGTAACGGTTTTCTTCGGAATTAGAGAGCCGAGTCCTCGGCCTAAACCTTGAGGCATATATTATTTTTCTAAACTTAAAATTTCTTTAGCTAAACCCTCGTAGGCTTTACCGCCTTTAGATTTTGGATCGTAATGCAAAATAGAGCGGCCATAGCTCGGCGCCTCCGCTAGGCGGACGCTGCGCGGAATGACGGAGCGGAAGATGCGATTCGGGAAATATTGATATAGCTCGCCCATGACTGATTCGGACAATTTATTACGGCGGTCGAACATAGTTATGACCGCACCCATGATGCCAAGGCTAGGTTTTAAATTATTTTGTACTAAGCTGATAGTTTCCAAAAGCTGGCTCAAACCTTCTAGGGCATAGTATTCACTTTGGATCGGAATAAGGATCTCGTCGGCCGCGACCAGACTGTTGATTGTCAGCAGGCCAAGCGAAGGCGGGCCGTCAATGATGATATAATCAAAATCTTTCTTAACTTCTTCTAAGACATGAGCTAAACGGAATTCACGATTTTCTAAGCCCACCATTTCTACGCCAGCGCCAGCTAAAGAAATAGTCGCCGGAGCGATATGCAGATTTTTCTGGACCGTTCGTTTAATGACTTCAAATAGTGGCTTATTGCCTATCAAAGCTTCATAGACGCCATGTTCTAGAGTACGATGATCAATGCCGATGCCGGAAGTCGCGTTCGCCTGAGGGTCAATATCGACTAAAAGCACCCGTTTGCCCAGATGGGCCAGATAGGCGCTGAGATTAACGGAGGTCGTGGTCTTGCCGACGCCGCCTTTTTGGTTAACGATGGCGATTATTTTCCCCATATGAGGGTATTATATAATAAAGAATCTCTTTTGACAATTAATATTTTATTTATTATACTGAAAATCGTAATAAGCCAGTTAATTTAGCCCAGGTGTCGGAACTGGTAGACGAACACGACTCAAAATCGTGCGGCCGTGAGGCCATGCGGGTTCGATTCCCGCCCTGGGCACATTTACAAAAAGATGTCTTAATGGCGTCTTTTTTGTAGAAAAATAACCTATTTGAGAGCGAATATTTTTTCGTAACAAAAAATCAACCTGTCAGGGTTGATTTTTCACAGAAAAAATTCTGAGCGACAAATAGGTTATTTTTATATCTTCTTAAATCTGACCGTAAATACCGGCTCGTATTCTACCTTATTCTCATCAACGATCTTGATCGGTTCCCCGCTCGTCAACTGACCGATAGCTAAATCACTAAGCAGCTGGTTATCTCCGGCAATATTTAACTTTAGTCCTTCTAATTTATCAAACTCTTCCTTGAAGTCAGAAGCGACCGCTGCTTCAATCTTCTTCTTCTTTAATTTCAAAACATTCAATTCTTCTAAGGTCTGCTGGTAATCGCCATTAACCGAGAGGGCGTCGCGATACATGGTTTTTAATTCGCGCTGTTCTTTCTTCTTGTCTTGGATGCGCTTGAAGACATCGGGGAGAGCTTGAGCCATAATGATAAAAAATTAATTTTTATTACGCCCATCATTATAGCACAAAAAATAAATAATCTAGATTACTTCAAAGCAGAGATGATTCCCCCGCCTAAAACGCGCCTCTTATCATAAAAAACCACGCTCTGTCCCGGGGTCACGGCGCGCTGCGGCTTAACGAAAGTCACCAAATAATCTGTCTTATTCTTAGGCGAGACCATACAAGGCACGGCCGGATGACCGTAACGGATAACCGCGCTGCCTTTGAAAGCTCTCTTCGGCGTGCGGCCGGAAAGCCAATTGACTTTCTTAGCTATCAATCCCTTCTCATATAAAATATTCTCATTCCAGTTTTTTACAACATAAAGAATATTCTTCTTATAATCAAATTTAGCCGCGTAATATGGCCCAGTGCCGCCAACAAGTCCGCGGCGCTGACCAATAGTATATAGCGGCAAACCCTGATGCTCGCCGATTTTCTCATTCGTGCCCAATATCCTGATATCTCCCGGAATTAACTTCAGATATTTCTTCAAAAAATTATTATGGCTGCCTGACAAGAAGCAGATATCTTGGCTTTCCGGCTTAGCCGCGACGGCCAGCTTGAATTTAGCCGCTAATTTCCGGACTTGCGGCTTAGTATAATTTCCTAGCGGAAACATTAGATGCGCCAGTTCGTCGGGCGTGAACGTATATAAGAAATAAGATTGATCCTTGTTTTTATCTTTGGCCTTGAAAAGCTGATATGCGCGACCGACTTTCTTGATATTCAAATAATGTCCCGAGGCGACATAATCGAAGCCGAGGGCCCGAGCGTGCTTCAATAATAAACCGAGTTTGATTCGCTTATTGCAGACGACGCAAGGATTCGGCGTCCGGCCGGCATTATATTCGCTTAAAAAATTATCCACAACCGCCTTTTTAAAAGGCTCGGAAAAATTAAAAGTATACAGCGGAATACCGATTTTATTCGCGACCGCCTTAGCGTCTAAAAGGGATTCTAATGAGCAGCAGCGGTTCTCGGCTCCCGGCCCCATCGTCTCATCTTTCCAAAAATGCAAAAAGACGCCAGCGACCTCATATCCCTGGTTCTTCAGAAGCTGAGCCGCCACACTAGAATCAACTCCGCCGGACATAGCGACTAATATCTTTTTTTTCTTATCTATTTTCATGCAATTCTTTAAATAATTCTAAATATTCTTTAGCGGCTTTATCCCAAGAAAATATTTTTGCGCGTTCATAACCTAAGGATACTAAATGCGCGCGCAACTCTTTGTCGGTCAAAATTAGCTTCATAGCTTTCGCTATCTCTTCAGGTTTTTCTGGATTAATCATTATGGCCGCGTCAGCGACTATTTCCGACAGACTAGAAACATTCGAACAGACGACGGGCGCGCCATAAGTCATCGCTTCTAAAGGCGGAAAGCCGAAACCTTCATAGAAGGATGGATAAACAAAAACAGCGGCTCGAGAATATAATATTTCTTTTTCTTCTTGGCTTATATAGCCGAGGAACTTGATCTGGTTCTTATAAGTAGAGGCTTGCCAGTCTTTATGAATCTGAGAATCTTTCCAGCCCGGAGCACCGGCTAAGACTAGATCAACATTCTCGCTTTTGTTTCGTAATTCATTCCGTAGCTTATCATATGCCTTAATCAGGCCGCTGATATTCTTACGCGGTTCGATATTGCCGACGTAAAGGATGAACGGGCCGCTGATGTCTAGCTTATCTAGGCAAGTTTTTATCTTATCTTCCGGCCAGGCTTTCTTAATAACGTTGTTGCCGGAATAAATCACTCTGATTTTCGCAGCATCAATGCCCGCCAGCTCGATAATATCATTCTTCGTATTTTCCGAAACCGCGATGACCATATCCGCTTCCTTCAGTATTTTCTTAACGCCGAGAGCTTTATGCCAAAAATTCTTGCGGCCGCTGAAGAATTGCGGATAGCGCAGGAAGGATAGATCGTGGACCGTAATTACTTTCTTTAGTCCTGATTCCGAACTGCTCAAACTTGTAAAATTAAAATGCGGCAACCAGAAGACATCGACGCCGCCTAAAATCTTATCCAATCGCGGATAACCGAAAATTTTCTGCAGGCAATAATTAAAAATCTTGTTCGGATAGTGGAGGCCGATGACCTGAGAATTATGGTTATTCCATTTATCCAGGCGACCGTTTAAATCATGATAAGAATTATAAAAAAACTTATATTCATTGGTCTGATCCTGCGCCAATATAGCCGATAATAAATTAGCGGTATATTCTGATATGCCGCTATAATGCTTATCCATTAAAACTCTGATATCTATCCCGATTTTCATAAGACTTTACTGATATTTTAGACTTTTTGAGACTCTTGACAATGATTAAGGCAAGGACTAGGATGTCGTTAAGACTGATTGAACTGCTTGGCATCAAAACCAAACCATGATTTCGAGTTAGCTACCAATAAGAGGAAACCTCTGTTCGGGTAATAACTAGCGAAAAATTTATTATTTCTGCACCCGGGTGCACAATCATTAATCAATTAGTCTCGGCATGGTACGCGGTCTGACATTGGTAATAAAAACTTAATTCTCTATCATTTTATAGCCCGCCGGTCGCACGCAAGGTAAACATACTGCAGCTCAATGCGATTGCCCAAAGCTCATAGAATTAGAGATAAATCATTCTGATTTCAGTGTCGTAACCTTCGTCATGTCGGGGATAAGTATTGAGAAACTTATCCCCTTTTTTTATACAAAAAACTTTTTTTATATTAAAAATCTTCCTATTGCTTTCCATTTTTACGAGCCGCGATGAACTCGTTCATCTGGCGCTTAAAATTATCCACAGAAAATTGTTCAGCATGAGCGCGTATCTCTTTTGAATCGTAAGTTCCTGATTTAAAATTCCTAATTACCTTTTCTAGCTCTTCCGCAGTCTGGATATCAAAAAATGTACCGGTCTTCCCTGCAATGATCGTTTCGGTCGCGCCGCCTTTGCGATAAGCGATTACCGGCCGGCCGCTCGCCATCGATTCAACGGCTGTGATGCCAAAATCTTCTTCTTGCGGATTAATGAAAGCCTCAGCGCCTTGATAAAGGCGAGCCTTCTCTTCTTCGGTCACTCGGCCCAAAAATTCGATATTATGATTATCTCCAGCGATATTCTTCAAGCGCTTCATATCCACGCCATCGCCGAAGATTTTCAACTTATAATCTCCGCCTAAAAGCTTAAAAGCCTCGATAACGATATCGATGCGCTTATATGGCGCCAAGCGGCAACCGGCTAAGAAATATTTTTCGCTCTGCGCATATTCAACCGGATTAATAATCGAAAATATCTCCGTTTCTACCGGCGGATAAATAACGACGGATTCGCGGCGATAATATTTCCTGATGCGCTTTTGGACAGTAACGGAATTAGCGATGAAAAAATCAACCCGATCGGCGGCGGCGCGATCCCAGAGGCGGATGCGGCTGATAACGAGAGAAATGATCTTCTTGAACCATTTATTATATTTGAGCTCATTCAGATATTCATGAGTATCGCTCCAGAGATAGCGGGTCGGAGTATGGCAGTAGCAGATATGCAGGCAATCCGGCTTAGTGATGACGCCTTTAGCAAAAGAGCTGGTATCGGAAATAACCAAGTCGTATTCCCCTAAATCAAAAAACTCCACGGCAATCGGCATGAAGGTCAGATACCATTGATAATGCTTGACGCCGCCGGGCAGTTTCTGGATGATGGAGGCCGCAACCTTGCGGCCGGCATAGCGGTCGATATTCTTCTTTTCATAGAGAAGCGTATATATCGGCGCGTCCTGGAACATATCGGCTAAAACTTGCAAGACTTTTTCGGCGCCGCCGTCCTGGGCGAGATGATCATGGATTAAAGCGGTTTTCATGGGTTTATTCCGCTTCACGGTGCTTGAGCACGGCGAAAGGGGTCTTTAATAGAATAGAAATATCCAGAAGCATAGTCCAATTCTCGATATAATAGATATCGAGCTTTGCTTCTTCTTCGAACAATAAATCGCTGCGACCGGATACTTGCGCTAAGCCGGTAATGCCCGGCTTGATGGTTAAAGTCTTGCGATGATAGTTCTCATATTTAGCGACTTCTTCCGGCAGGTGCGGGCGGGGACCGACGAGGCTCATACGGCCGGCAAAAACCAAAAATAATTCCGGCAGCTCGTCTATGGACCAGCGGCGGATGATTTTTCCGACGCGGGTGATGCGCGGATCATCCTTAATCTTGACCATCGGACCGTCGGTGCGGATATTCCTATCGGCCAATTCGTTATAGCGCATGCTGTCGGAATTAGGGATCATGGAACGGAATTTGAAATACTTGAACGGCGCGCCGCCTTCGCCGACGCGAGTCACGGGCTGGCCGTCATCGCGGCGCGAAAAGAAAATCGGCCCGCGAGAATCAAGCTTGATCGCTAGCATGGTAATCAGAATTATCGGAGATAGAATAATTATCAATATAGCAGAAACGACGATATCGAAACCGCGTTTTAGGATGCGGCCCCAGCCTTCTAAAGTCGTGCGCTTCACTTCGACGACCGGAATACCGATTATTTCCGCGACTTCGGTCCTAAGGACCTTCACCTCCAATAAATCTGCGACATATTTAAAAGTCAGATGATTGTCATTAGCGAAATCATAAAGGCGCAAAGTCTCTACCTTGCTCAGATTCGGATCGCTCTGGATAATCTCATCGACTTCCCTATCTTTAACGAATTCAGCTAATTCCTGAACAGTCTCTAGAGAAAAATCCCGGACGCGCTTAACGACTTCGAAGCCAGCTTTCTTATTGCTGGAAAATTCCGCCATAAGATTATCAGTCGTCTTAGAATTGCCGACGAGAATAATCTTGTGGACGCCGACACCGATAATATATAGACGGCGCTGGATAAAACGGATAATAATGTGAGCCAAGCTGATATAAATAACAGCAAAAAGCCAGCCGGCTAAAACGATAAAACGCGAATCGAATAATTCGCGCTGGAAAAAGATCATGACGGCGATAAGCGCCAAGCCGGTCGAACAGGCGAAGAATATCTTCCGCAGCTCTTGAGCTAATTGGCGAGCGCCTCTAATCTGATATAGACCGGCGATAACGAAAATAATAGTCCATAAGACCGCAATAAGCGCGACCGAACGAAAATATTGCGGAAAAGGCAAACTAAAGATAGCCGGCCGAATGCTAGACGACCAATCGGAAAATCTCAAAAAATAGGCGGAAACGCCGGCGAGCAAAACCATGACAAAATCCACCGGAATAAAGAGGACGGAAAAGAATGACTCGATTTTTTTCATATGTGAAGTTTTTGTTGACTAAGGTTATTAGAGCAGCCGTAAGCCGGATTCTGTTCTAGCGATCATTTATCTAGGCTCGCCATTGCTGGCGAGCTCAAGCGAGCTACTTTTTCTAACCCGCGAACGGGCTAGTTTGCTCTTGCTTCTGATAGGGTTTACCACGGCATCTCCGTCGCCGGAGGCCGAAACCGGTAGCCCCGAAGGACATCCAGCCTCTTTTCACCTTTGATTCTGTCAAATAAATTCCAGAATTAGTATAGTCTCTGTGGCACTTTCCCTAATCCGCCTGACGGCGGACCGGTGGGCGTTACCCACTATCATATTTGCTTATGAATAAACAAATTGCGAAGTCCGGACTTTCCTCTCTATTAAAAATAGAGCAATCGCCCGCTTACTCTAATAACGTTTTCATAATACAAGAAAAGCCGAAAAAAAGCAAGAGAAAGGCCACCCTAAGGTGGCCTTTTTTATTTATTATTAGTATAAATTTCTTTTACTTGACTTGGGCTCAAAGCGCCCCGCCAGAGGCTTAGATCATCGATTTCCGTTTCTGCCCCGCTAGTCGTTATCTCAATTCCCTTGATTTTGTCGCTTTCATGTATCCAGATTAAGGAAGAACTGGCTTTCTCGATCCCATCGACATAGAAGCTTAATTTATAACGATAAGAGTCATAGACATAGGTCAGATAATGCCAATCGCTCCCGCCCGGTATCGCCGTGTTCAATCCTTCGGCTAAAATTCCGTAATTGTTATTAAACCAATAATCAAGCCGAAAATTATCAGGCAAGATCGCCAATAATTTCTTATCATTATTCACGCCGCCGGTAAGATATAGGCCGGTTTCACCGTTATGATCATCAGGCGCATCCCGCCACCAGAAAGCCATGGATAAATCTTTTGTGGCTGGAAAATCAGTTAAGGTTGCAGAATGTAGGCGTCCGGGATCGACCTTAATGGCATAATTATTATGGCTTCGTCCGACCCAGGCATCAGCAGTTAGATTAAGAGTAACTCCGCCGATACTATCCAAAGACGTTTGGCCGGTGCCTTCTCCGAAACTCCAGAAATTAAGCAATTCGGGAGCCGTTTGCGCTTCGCGTTCCGGCATCGGACTATAGGGCGCATTGGCTTCATAATCGGCTTTTATTTCTGAAGCCGCGAGCGGCCGATGCCATAAGGCCAATTCATCAAATAAAACCGAGACGCTTTCACTCTTGATATCTAAATTAGTCATTATCGGCAAAGTCAGGAAGAAAGATTCCTGTATGACCCTATTGCCATCGATATAGATTTCCCAATAATCCTCCTCGCGATTTATCACTAAAGTTAATTTATGCCATTCATAATCGCCGGGGATGCCTTGATAATATCGGAATTCAGAATTTGGCAGACCTTCTATCTCTAACATGCCGGCATCTGTCCTAATAGAGAATCTTTCTCCGGAAGAATTTGAAAGCACTGTCTCGATACTCGGCGTATCCTGTGACTTTTTATAATAAAAGCTCAACGAGAATCCATTATTCATATTTACCGCTGGATTAAGGGCAATATTCAACGGTCCGTGATAATAGCCGAGCTGGCGCGCGCAGTCCCATTTTCCGACTGCCCAATCTCCCGGTCCATAACATTCGTTAAAATGCCAGATATCAGTCAGCCCACCGGAAACAGTCGGAACTGGCGGCACGAATAAGCCATCATCCATTTCCGAATCAGGGCTGGCGGCATCGGGATCATCGGAAGCAATCAGATTAAAATCCGTCGAATTATGATGAGTGTTAGCGATTCGATTTAAGATATAAGCATCGATAATCTCGGGCGCCGGCGCGATGCCATCGTAATAAGAAGCGCCCGAACCAAAACCGACTAAGTCGGCGATGTCCGGATCAGTACTGGAACTGATAGCATCCATTCCCATATAGAGACTATAGCCATTCCCTCCCCAGCTAAATTCGGTTCGCGTCGCAATCGCATCGGCCTGATTCAGATAATAACTATTAGCGTCATCGCGCACTATCAGATAACTGTCGTGCGCTTTTATTGTCGTTCCTCCGGGATAAAGACCGTCGCCTTCATCGCCGATGCGCATCAATAGGCTCGGATCTTGAGTAGTCGCGGCTTTTTCTAAACGATAGCCGGTCGATGCTAGATTAATATCAGTATCAGTCGGATTGAATAATTCTATCCAGTCATTATCGCCGGTGCTATATATTTTTCTTATCAGCAGCAATCGGCTCAAATCAACAGCTGGCGTCGAAGTCGACACTACCGCGGTCGACGTGGCTATAGTCGAAGTGGCGGTTGTCGAAGTGGCGGTTGTCGAAGTGGCGGTTGTCGAAGTCGCCGCCTGATTATCATCATTCTCAGGATTAAAGACAATAGACGGGTCATCGCTTAGGACCAAACCAAAATCTATCGCGTTATCATCCGATGAGCTGGCGCGCTTTAAGATATAATTATCTTTGATTTCCGGCGCCGGGCCGCTACCGAGGAAATAGGTCGCGTCTTCTCCAAAACCGATGGCGTCCACGATATCCGGATCAGTGCTGGAGCTGATTGCTCCCGTGCCCAAATAGATAGTATAGCCGGGACCAGGCCAACTAAATCCCTCTCGATAGACCAAGGCATCAGCTTTCTGCTTATAATAATCATTAGCGCCGCTATTTACAATCATGTAAGTATCATGAGCCTTGATTATCGTCCCGCCCGGATAAGTGCCATCATCGGTATCACCGATGCGCATTAATAGGCTTGGGTCTTCAGCGGTCTTCGTTTTTTCCAGGCGATAGCCGGCCGCAGCCAGATCAAAATCATGATCAGTCGTGTTAATTATCTCTACCCAATCATTAGCGCCGGTACTATATATCTTATTAATGCTCGCTAACTTCGGATAATCGACGGCGGTCGTATTCGCCGAAGAACCGCCGGAAGAAGAACTACCGGAGCCGCTAGAACTAGAACCAGAGCTGGAACCACCCGAGCTGTGAATCGTCACCGAACTCACTGTTGATACGGCCGGGCTATAATAAGCCTGCTGGACAGATTCCCCTGAACTGACAGCCAGGGTACTCGCTTTATCAGTTTTAGACGCGCTGATCTTAGTCGTGTTAGTTTTAGTCGCGCTGACTTTGACTTCTGTAGTTTTTCCGGTGCTAACCTTGACGCTGGCTAATTTTCCGGCTTTGAGTTCGACGGCGGCAGTCTGACTGGTTTTAACATTGACGCCTAGGCTCTTATTGGTAGTCGTCTTGGCCTTAGACGTAGTCGTCGTTTTTTTATTTACCGCTACGGCTTTTTTAGTCTTGCTCACAGTCGCCGTCGCCTTCCGCAAACCATCGTCAACTAGAGTTATAGATGTTCCGGCGCTAGAACCGAAAATCTTTCCGCCTAAGCTTTGCGCTATCTCTTTAGTTTTAGCAGCCGCTTTGACGACCGTTTCTTTTATTGCCTTCCCGACAATCTTCAAAGAAGAGACGGGATTGTTAATCAGGCTCCAGCGGGCTGCCAGAGAATAGACGTTTAATGGCCCATTAATCTCCTCGCGCGAAAAGGATGAAGAAATTTCTATGTCCGCAGCGACAGTCTCCAGGCTAGACTGGAGAAATTGCGTATAAGGCAAAAAAATATAACGGTCGCCTTCATGCTCAAGTCCGACGTCATAGCCGATTAGTTCCGGCGCCGGTATCACTATATCGGTTCGCCGCGCAATCTTAGAGAACTCCTTATCCTTAGAAAAACAATCGCCGGAAGAATTAGCTATACTCTCATTATCAAAGCCATCTGGCGTAATATCAACAGCATAGTAAGCCGGATCATATTCTAAGGCTCCGAGATTATTCGGGTTAAAAATATTGGCACTTTCATATAGTTTCTCAGTCAAGCCGACGCAAGTCCACTCTTTATCTCCAGGACCTTTCTGTTTGTGAAAATCAAAATCGTAGTTCAACTTCTTCCCCACTAAACTCTTAGCCAGGGCGACGACGCGCGCTTGTTGTAAAGCGCTGACTGATTTCGGCATACGGGCGCCCAAGAAAGTTTCGCCGTCAGCTCGATTAACAAAATATTTCGCCGGATTCTTGACTATGCCTCCGGCCATCGCTTCGACAATATAATCCTGCCCGTTCTCTTTACCGATATAAATAGCGGCATGGCCGGAATAGATATTTTTGATTATTCCCTTTTCCGAATAGATCAGGGGGTCTTGGCTATAGCCGAACATCTTGCCGTCGCCGGAAGTTCGATACAGTAAGGTCCCCGGCGGCATCGCCCAACATAATCCGGGAATAGAAAATAAACAAATCATTAAAACTAGACTAAACAAAAATTTTATAAATTTCATATATATTCTAAATTAGTTGCTATAATACTCATCCCACTCCGCCGCGCTTACCTCCGGCACGGCTAATTCTTCTCCAGCGAGCCGATTAAGAATATCGGCGGCGAAGGCGCGACTAATAGAATCGCCGCTGATATCTGTCTTATAAAAGACGGAAAGAATATCCTTAGTTTCATTAGGAAAAACCGGATAATAATCACCGAGCAATAAAATTAGAGCTTGCCGCAAGCGCTTATCATTTTCAGAATCGAATATTATCTTCTTGATATATCTCAATTGTTCGCTAGCAAATAAACTTTCCTGGTCGGCCGTCGAACTCAGCGCTCTAACCGCCGCCAGCTTAACGATAATATCTTCGCCGCTTGCCAAAATTTCATAATAATAATCGAAAGGATTAGCGGCGTCGCTTAACGCCCAGGCGCTAAATGAAGAAAGAATGGCGGCGCGGACCGAGGGCTCTTCTCCTTCAGCCATATAATCCCTGACATAACCGGGGGGATTATCCGATCCGAACGCCTCCCTAATAATATCTATCAAGCCAATCTGAAAATCAATCTCATTATCCTCATTATTTCCGTCCAATAAATAAGCTTTCAACCGCTGAGTATTATTAGAGCCAGGATACTCTTTTAATCTTTGAACTATTACCGACACGGCCGTTTCCCTGGCTGCGGCGCAAGTCTCATGGCAAATAGGTTCATCGCGGTATGACCGATGCAACTTTTCCAGGCTCAATTCCGTCCGATCGACTATCAGCATCGACAAGGTGAGATAAAGCAAAACTAGCGATAATACGATAGTGATAACTAGAAGCCACCTTTTTCTGAGAGAAAAAGATTGCCAGAGCTTACAGTTTCGCAAGCGTTGAAAAAGTTTTTTCATATTTTTGTTGGCATTAATTATTTAGCCCCTCTACTATAACAAAATGACCATGATGGACTCTTAAATTTTATCTGAAACATTCTCTATCCTAAAAAACTAAAAAACCACATTAATCCAGGATTTTTTGCCAAACCAAAAATCAGACCCTAGGGTCTGATTTTTGTAAAAAAATATTTTAACTTTTTATTTTCAATTGCGCTCTTTTCTCCTTTATTTATTTAGGCTGCTAGAAGAAGCTTTGAGAGCTTGCTTGCTCAGTAAATCCAAGAAAGAATTCCAGCCCGCATCAAGCGCCGGATCTAAGCTAATAGCTTTGGCCGCGGCCGCTCCCGCCTTAGCGGTATCTCCGGAGATCGTATAGAGCTTCGCCAAATTAAACCAAATCTGCGCGTCCGTATCATATAAGGTCGCCAACCTCTCCGCCGCCTTCAGGGCGTTAGGGTAATCCGGTTCGCCGGCAAAATAATTTATCGCCTCGACCAATAACTGGCCGGAATTAATATCCTTGAGACCGTCGAGTTCCGCGCATTTAGTCATCGGCTCGGCCATGTCCTTTTCCGTGACGCCGCTATTGGGCTGGTCCTTTAAGAAAAGATAGAACTGGGCCAAACGGCAATATCCTTCCGGATATTCCGGGTTCAGGCTGATAGCGTAATTAACTGTTTCGATAGCCTCTTTCTGTTCACCGCGCGCTAAGAGCATCTGCGCTTTAGTAAGATAGACAGTAGCGCGTTTCGGGCTGGCCTCAATCGATTTCTCCATCGCCTGCAGCGCCAAGGCGGAATAATAATTAAATTTAACCAGGTCTTTTATATAATATCGAGCGGCTGTATCTAATACTTGAGCCATTTGCATCTGAGTCAGGCTATCAAGAGGGCTCTCGTCGACATTCTTCTGAGCCAGAGAAATCGTATAATCCAGGATATCTTGCGCTTCGGTGGCCGATACTGCCTTTAAGAGATCGGGATTCATAGTAACTAAGTTAATCAGCGTCCCGCGGCCATCCCTATCCAAAGGGGTTCCTGTCAGAGTCTGGCGATACTGAGCGACGCCTCCAGACAACTCTCCTTGAGCGACATAGCTATAGCCATTAATAACGCCCTTGAACATGCGCCAAGGCTTCAGATTATATTGACTAGTGAAAATATAGGCGCCAATAATCAAAATGATAAGAGCGACCCATTCCCAATCGCGATTCATGGTCAAATATTTCCTAGAAGTCCCGCCCTCCGCTAAAGACGATTCTTCGCCGAAATAAAGCCAATAAATAAAGCCGAGAATCATCATTAAGCCGATATAGGTGACGAAAGAATCAAAGACGGCCAGATTCTGAATGAAATAAGCGGCCAAGAGGGCGACAATGACGATTATTTCCAAATTCTGACGACCAGGTTCATCATCTAGGCCGATACGCTTCCCGTTCGCTTGGAACTTTTTCCATAAGTAATACAAAGCCGCGACAAAGATGCTCAGATACGTGATCAGACCGAATAAACCGGTCGTGGAGGTAATATCGATAATATTATTATGCGCTCTGTCAAAATAGGTTTCCGTCCGCGTATAGCTCAGGAATTTAGAATCGAAATGCTTATCAAAAATGATCGCATAATTGCCAAAACCAGTACCAAAAAGACGATGATTTTTAAAATCAGCAGCCGCCCCCTTCCAGGAAATCAAGCGGGTTTGAAAAGTCACTTTCTGAGAAGTTAGATTTCTTAAAAAACTGTTCTGAAACCAGGCTTTGTCGCTCTGAGAGAAAATAATGATAACGCCGGCGACCGCTAGAACAAAAACGATGAGCGAAGAACGGCGCAGGGCCTTATTCTGATGGAATAGGCCTAACAGGAATACGGTTAATAAGATACTGATAGCGAGACCGATAATCGCTCCCGAGGTATGACAATTCCAGAACTCCAGTAACATAATTATGACCGGAAGGGCGTAAAGCCAGCGCCAGCCCTTATATTCGCTGCGGAGAAAAAGGATGACGCAGAAGAAGATATTAAATATCAAGTAGCCGCTGACATAAGCGGTGTTACCAATAGTACTATAAGAAGTCTCAC
The DNA here is from genome assembly GCA_041661685.1 of Patescibacteria group bacterium. Taxonomy (GTDB): domain Bacteria; phylum Patescibacteriota; class Patescibacteriia; order Patescibacteriales; family UBA12465; genus UBA12465. The sequence goes on along the minus strand of JBAZTY010000001.1, from coordinate 151,147 downwards.
CGAATAAACCGATCAGCGCGACTATCGGCGCGATGACTATCGAGGAGAAGAGTAAAGCTTGCCATTCCTTCCAGGTCTTAAAAACAGTCACCAAAATCAAATAAAAGATGAAAAAGTGAAGGATATGGAAGAAGCCGAGCATGCGCTCAGAATCACCCCAGAAACTAAGAATAGGGTCGACGCTGATGACGCAAGAAGCGACAATAGCCACAAAATAAGCCATTAGCCCATAAATAATCAGATTCTTCTTCGGACGATATTCGGGAAAGCGCATCACGAAGACCAGCCAGATAGCTAGCAAGAACTCCATCAGGACGTTGAACGATAGCTGCTTCGAAGTGATATAAGGAAACAGCAGATCCTTAAAAACGAAAAAAACGATCAGGAGCGAGGCAATCAATCCGCCTTGCAGGATTCTTAAATAGGTTTTCGCGGGCATATTTATTTTATATTAATAAAAACGCTTTTATTATAACATAGCCGCCGATAGAATGTCGACGGCTAAATAATAAAAAATATGATTTCGTCAAGCTCTGAATTCTAATTTCTTAGAGCGCATGAAGATATTCGCATCTATCTTATCATTAAGAGTATCAAAAGAGGTGTCTAGCTTATAGTCGATCTGGTCGATCTTAAACTCAAGCTTCTTTTCAATCTTATCTAACTTAGTATTTAATCTTTCCTCTACTCCTTTCAGCCCCTCGTCAAGGTCATCTTTCGTGGAAAAGCCTTTCAGCTTCTCGTCAAACTTCTGATCTAATTTCTCATCAAGCTTGCTATCAAGCTTCTTATCAAAATAAATATCAAACTCATGAAATGTCATTTCCGCCAACATTAACGCCATATTTTTTGGCCCGTCCCAAGAAAGCCCGTTCGCTGGCATTCTCCTGACTCTGGCAATTATTTTTAAACCTCCTAACTTTTCGAGGCAAAAAATATTATAACATTGACGCAATAGCGGCACAAATAGCTAATATCAGCCAAATATTAATAGATAAAAAGCTCCTTCTAAAAATAGAAAATAAAATTTTTATAAAATCTAGAAACCTTAATATTTCTCTAATCTTAAATATTTTTTTATTATTCTCTGGACCACTGAAGCTGATCAGGCTTGCTTGATTTTTCAATATTTTTTTCAACCAAAAAAGCCGAGCTAGCGCTCGGCTTTTTATGATTCTAACTTATTATGATCTATTTTACAGAAACTTCGCCGATACTTATCTTCCTTAAGTTGGTATTAGTTATTCCCAAACTCAGAGAACGGAAAATATCCATCAGGTTAGACGACTCAATATCATGGCGATAACCATCGAGATCGATATAGCTTATCCGCCCGGCCTTTTCCGCGCGCAATAACAGGCGCCCTTTCAAACGGCTGCGCAAAGCGGCATTTCCCTTTTGGCCGCTCTCCTTAGTCGGAATGAGATTAAGATTAGCTTCGGTTATGCCCAAGGCTAATGACCGGAAAATACTCAAAGCGCTGTCCTGACTGATGAAATAACGCTTATTATCTTTCGGATTCACATACCAGATATAACCCTTAGTTTCAGTCTGCAGGAGCAAGCGTCCGGCCAGCCTGGCCGCTAACTTGGCGTCAACCTTTCCAGCAAGCTTCTTTTCGGCCGCGATCACCTCGGCGACCGTATCCTTAGTCCGGACGATGCTGGCGCTGACAGCGGCGCTATATTGACCGCTAGAGTCCATGGCCATCAATTCCAAGCTATTTGATCCTAAAGATAAATTCATAGTATAGGACCAAGTTTCCGAATTATCGGCCGGCACGACCTCCTGGCCGTTTATCAAGACGCTCGCTCCGGCCGATTTAGATCCGCTGATAGCTAAGCTAGCGGCCGTAGTCGTGCCTAAAGAAGAAGTTATCGTCGGCGCGGCCAAGCCGTTATTGCGGCGGATATAGACCGATAGCCGATCGCTCTGCTGGCCGGAAATATCCTGATAAAAAATGGAGAAGCTATTATCGCCGAGCTCCAGATTAACCAGATAAGACCAGACGGAAGCATTGCGATCAGTAAAGACAGATTGGCCGTTCACGAAAACGATCGAGCCGATCGGCTTTATGCCCGATAATTCGATAGAAGCAGCGACGGTCGTGGTGCTGAAAGCGTCAATAATCGGCGCTACCGTCAAAGAGATATTGCTCTCAGCCGTCAAGAAAGGCTTAAAGATGACCGGATAAACCGTGGTATCGACAGTCGAGCTGGCGGTCGAAGCGACGGTCGAGGTCGCGACCGTCTTCAGAAAAGATGATTCGATAGCCGCCTCATCAATGCTTCCCCAATAATTATTGGCGGCCGTGAGATTATAAACGTTATTCTCTAAATTATAATTCTTATTATTATAGATATTATTCAGGCTGAAGAGATGCGGCCGGCCGGAAAGATGCAAGCCGTAGTTAAAATTATTCTTAATGGCGTTCCGAAGGAGGATCGTATCGGCCGCGGCGATATCAAGGCCGATCTCATTGTTGCTGATATTATTCTTTTCGAAGACGCTGGCATGGCTAGCCGCGGCCACTAAGACGCCGGCGACCGAATTGTATTTGATAGTATTGCTCAGAATCACATTATTGTCGCCGTTCATGATATTAAGGCCGACACTATTGCTGTTCAAAGAATTGCCCTCAATGACCGCCGTGATTATCGGCTGGCCGACATAGGATAACCCGGCCGGAGTGACGATATAGTTTTGGCCGTTATTGCGGTTGATAGAGATAGCAGTTGTATTATCGGTAAAGACATTATTCTTGACATACATCGGAATGACGATGCTGGCATTAGGATTAGCAGTCGAGGAAACAGCCACTATCCCGCTGTTATAACCGTTATCGCCGGTAATCGCCAAGCCGGTCGCGTTATTCATTATCTGGTTATCGCTGATGAAGGGGCTGGCGTCATCGCATTTTATGCCTTGGCCGAACTTGATGATTGCGTTCCGGATAATACTGCCGGAAACATATTGACCGTCCTTGACCGTCGCGTCGACCGCATCCGCCGTAAATTCGATTCCGTCCCAAAGGCTGGCGCTGGAAGTGGATGATCCCAAAGTCATAGTCACCGGACTATCAGTAGTTCCTAAGACCTGGAGTTCTCCGCTGACGAGAATCTTCGCGCCCGGATTAAAGCGTATCTCGGTTCCGGCTTCGATTTTCAGGACCGCGCCTTTGGTCACTTCAATAGTGCCGCTCACTATATAGGGGCTATTCTCGGTCGTCCAGACCGGATTAGTGATGCTGCTGGAAACGGCGGTCCCGGCCGCCAGGCTCGGCCACGGAAAGAATAAGAAGGCTATCAGGAATAATAATCTTGTCACATTCGCTCTGAACATAAAATTTAAAAAATTAATTTATCATTGCCTATATTATAGCATATTCGCCTTTAATTGGTAAAACTTACTTTTAGATTAGAATCCAAAGCTTCGGCTACTTTCTGAAGAAGATTGATAGTAAAATTCTGGCGACCGCCTTCAATCCTGGCAATATTACTCTGAGTCGTGCCTATTTTTCGAGCCAATTCAAGCTGGCTCATTTTTTTGGCTTTACGCAGTTGAATAATATTATAAGCTATATCAAGCTGACGGCCATATTCATCAAAAAGCTTCTTAAACTCAGGATCTTTCAGTTCTTTGGCCAATACATCATCAAAATCGATTGCCTTGGGAATGTTTTTTTTATTTTTCATATAATCTAGGATTATTTATAACATCACAATAATTACGTAAAGCTGTATCTATTTCTTTATTCGGCGCTTTCTCAGTCTTTTTTAAATAAGCATGTAAAAAAATAATTTTCTTTTCTACGAAGATAAAATAAAAAATTCGATAATGATTGTTAGCAAAATCAACTCTTAGCTCTCTTATTTTATCAATGATATGGCGACTATATGGTTCATCTAAATATCCGTCGTTATCTCTAAGATAATTAATGTACTTATAAATCTTTGAACGATATTTTTTATCCAAACTCCAAATATACTTGTATACGGGACTCTTCCCTGTCCTACTATCGCGATAAAACTTAACTTTATACTCTTCATTATATATCATATATGATATTAGTCAATAGCTAAATTATCTATCGTTCCATACTAACAAAATAGGGTTAAAGGAAAATTAAATATTAAATAAAGCGGCTCAATGACACCGAAGGCCCATACAAAAAACCCATTCCCTTTTCCCCAACTAAAAGAGCCCCCTTGCGGGGGCTCTTTTATTACTCACTTACCTATTTCTAAATAATTAAATTATTTAGACATGGTCTGGGTCATGGTGGTTACACCAGGAACCTTATAACCATTAGAGTAAGTAGGAGTGGATACAGAGGCGCCGTCAGACCATTCAAAGCTGCTAGCTGCAGTATAGCTAGTAGGCTCAGAAATCTTGGTTGAAACGGAAGAACCCGTATCGATTGTTCCGGAGATATTACCATAGACTTCGAAAGTCTTGGTAGTACCAGCAGAAATGACTTCAACCGCAGAATCTGCGAAGTCGAGAGTCATCAAGGTTCCTACTAAAGTAGATGAAGCGAGAGCCTTCATGGAACCATTGACTCTAACGGCCGTACCAGCTGCCATAGGAGTAACAGTGGCAGTAGAGGTAGCGACAGTAAGAACAATCTTCTTCAAAGTTACATCGCCGTTGCTATCAGCAGTAACGGTGAACTTAGAAATAACTGCATCACCAGCGGTCAATAAAGTTGCCGGTAAGGCAGCTAAAGCGACAGTCGGGACAGTCTTTCTGACACGGAATGAATTCGCATCTACGTTGGTAGAGGCGGAAGTATATTCAGCGCCGGAAGAAGACTTAGCCTTAACAGATGTAAAGCTTAACTTGATGTCTTTGTTAGTAGCATTGACATCATTATCGATGTTGTTCAAAACAACCTTGACGGATAAAGTCTTGCTCAAATTAGCATCGATCTTTACTTCGCCAGAAGAGATAGTGAACTTGCCAGCACCGGAAACCGGTACGAAGCTATCGATCAAAGTAGCGCCATCATATAACTTGATGGAAGCGATTCTAGCATCAGCACTTGAAGTAGCCGTGTTAGGAGTACTTGCATCTGAGTCATTGATAACATTGATTTCAGTCAAATCAGCGCTGTCATTGACGGCGGTGAACTTGAACTGAGCAACTTCCTGCTCGGTAGCCTTAGAGGCTAAGATAGCGGAAGCAGGGGTGTTGCCACCCAATTCGACGTTCAAAGAACCGGAGCTAGCAGTAGCGAACAAAGTAGAAGTCGCTAAGTTGCCAGAAGTAATCGCGGTACCACGAGCAGCGTCCTGAGCATTAACAGTCATCAAAGTCTGGAAAGTACCGGTAGCGGAAGAATCAAAGGAACCCTTCAATTCGATAGCCTTGGTAGAATCCTTGGCGATGGTGAAGTTTAATGAAGAGAAGGTGGAGCCGGTGGAACCGAAATCGACAGTGCTGCCGACCTGGGAACCGTCAACAAACAACTTCATATCATTGATGTTAGTCGCTGAGGTACTGCCAATGTTGGCACCCAAGGTAATAGAAGTAACCTTGATGTCATCATTAGTAGCCTTTAAGGTAAACTTACCCAAAGAAACATCAGTGCTGCCCTGGACAATAACCTTGTTATCAGAATAACCGTCACTCTTAACAGTAGTAAGAACCGCGGTAGCAACGGTGAATAAAGCGCCGGTAGCAGAGCCCATATTACCTAAATCGGTAGTAGAGACGGTGTTGCCAGAGACAACATATTCAGCGTTCTGACCATCAAACATAGTAGTGTCTAAGACGAACTTGATGGCGGCACCATTAGTAGCATTAGTCTTTGCTTTAGCCGTAACCTTAACTTCATTGTCGCCCTTGACTAAATTCAAGGTGCTGTCAATAGTCGCATAAAGGTCGGAGCTAGTGCTAACAGACGGATAGAAAGAGTCTAATAGAACACCATTCAAATAAACTCTAACTAACTCAAACTGATCAGTAGTAGAAGCAGCAGTGCCGGTAGTGTACTTAATCTTCAAGCCATCGGCGACAATCGCTTCGTCAGCATGGACGTTAGCCAATAACATTAAGTTATCGGTGCCCTTGACGATAGTAGTATCGGAAGGAGAGGTAGATTTCTTAGAAACAGAAAGCTTACCTGCATCGATATCTACAGTGGAAATAGCGAAAGCATCAGCGGCAGTAGCGCCGACAGTAATCTCGTTATAAACATTGACACCGAAACCGGTGGCTTTTTCATAACCGACTAAATCAGTGCTCTTATTCAAGACGAATACCAAGCTGCCAGTGCCAGCAATGTCCTTAGAAATGATATTTCCCTTGATATAGAAAATCTTGGAAGCATCGTCCTTTAAGACATCGAAGCCAGTGCTCGGGAAGTAGAAAGTAACATAGCGGTCGCTAACAACAGTGTTAACGGAAACTTTGTTACCAGCGTTCTCCAAGTAAAGATCCATAGTCGCAGAAGATAAATCTTCAGTACCATTGTTCTTTATCATGATGGACTTCAAGGTAACATCCTTAGCGGCAGAAGCAGAAGTTCCGCCGACTAAAGTGTTGAAATCTACGGTGAATTTACCTAACTCAACTTTCTCGTCACCAACCTTGACGGTAGTGGCGGTAGTGGTTGTGCTGGTAAGACCTAGATTAACAACGCTGTAAGATGTCGGAGACATCAAATTGCTGTTGATCGGGAAAGAACCGGTGACAGAAGCGGAGGTAGCGCTAATCGCGGAAGCGGAAGCGATGCCCAAGCCGATGTTGCCGGAAGCGGAGGTCAAAGAAACAATGAAATCTAAAGAAACAGTCTGGCCAGCGTTAACAGTTAAAGCTGGGGAGAAAGTCAGGATAGATTCGTCATTGGAATTCATGGACTTCTTAGAAGCGACGATAACGCCGTCCTTTTCCGCCCAGACCTTATCAATCTGGCTATAGGTTGATAGGCCGATTCTCTTGACAGTGATAGAATTGACAGTTACTGCGCCATCGTTAGCCGCAGTCAAATTGACCTTAGCCATCGGAACGCGAGCGCCGTTCTGAGGAACGGAAGCCGCGGCCGGGGTGGAAGCAGATAAGCTGACCATTAAGCCGGAACCGGTAATAACGGTGCCGCCGAGATTGCCACCCTGAGCGACGTTAACGAATTCAGCAGAGGAAATAGAATTGCCGCCAGCAGTAATAGTATTGCTGATAGTCAAAACATTGGCCATCTGGAATCTGTTAGCCATCATAGCGGCTTCGTTGGTGATGGATCTATAGCTAGAACCATCGTAGTAATAGATGCTAGCAGAGCCAGCGTTCTTTACTAAGGAACCAGCCGGGGTAGCGCCGGTCGCTAAAGCAGCGCCGGTGGTGTAGTTGGTGAAGAAAGCGTCAGGAACATCGACGACTCTCTTGTTCCAGTCGGTGCCGTATAAGGCAGCCGCCTGGGCTTCAGTCTGGATCCCTCTTAAGACGCCATTAGGTTCAACGGCGTAAACTTTAGGATCGGTCGTGATTTTCACTAACTTAGTGCCTGGTCTCATGGTTACATTGCCACCCAAAGGATAGCTCTGTAATTCAGCCGCCGGAATAGTGACTACTCCGCTGAAATCTGAATACCAAGAGAAATAGGTAGTGGAGTTAGGGAAAACATATCTCTTGCCGTCAGCACCGAGGTAATAAACAGAAGCGTTGCCAGCCATTTTGATCAAGTCGCCGGTTGAAGCGGCAGCCTTGGCAGAATTGATGCTTAAAGCACCACTGGTGAACACTACGGTTAATACCATTACGCTGACAGTTAAGAATTTGCGTAATTTTTTCATAAGAAATGATTAATATCATTTTGATCGTCCGGACAATAGTAGTCGGAACAGATCATAATGATGTGGTTCGATTCTCCGCCCTGATAGATCTAAACTCTAGTCTGGGTCGTAAATCAGTCGGAATCCCGCTCCACCAACCCCTTGAGGCTTAAGGCGAAGGCTGACTGATCTTACGTATAAGTTCTGCCAACCTAGCGCGTGTTGCACAAAGGCTGGAGAAAAGCTTAACCGATTTACCGCTCATTTCGAGCTCTGAATCGTTTGGGCTTCGAATCGATAATAAGGTTTATAAGGGACAAAACCACTACATCTTGCGATATAGCTCGACCCTTGACGGGGTTCTGCCAATCCGCTATCCGCGGCAAACAGCCGTAAACGCGAATTTGTTAATTTATCTCACCCGGTATTGTCCAGAGTCGATGACGAATCTTCTAAACTTGGAGGAACCAATAAGGAGATAAACTAACAAACGCGCGCTTTAGCGCTTTGCTTATTTTATAGTCTCACTCACTTCTTTTAATTTATCCGACGCTTTCTCGTAATCTTTGGAACTGAATAGCTGAATCGCTTCGTCGATCATCTTGTCCGCTGCGGTCGGTTCCGCGATTTCTGTGGAACTGGCGGCGATTTCCGCCGAAGTCGCTTTCAGGTTCATTCCGGCCGGAACTACTAAAGTCGCGGTCGCCGAAATGGCCGGCTGAGCACTAGCGGCGATAGTGGCGACGGCGGCATTCAAAGCTGATCCATCCGCTACCTGGATTCCCTGCGCGTCCTTAGAGCTATCAGCGATAACGACCTCGTCTCCGGTCTTAGCGGCCGGAACGATAGCCGCGTTCAAACGGCTAATACTCTCTTTAACGGTATTAACTTCTTCACTAAAGCTATTATTCAATTTCGCGACCTGATCCTTGTTCTCTTCATTATTAAAAGCCGGATCAGCTAAAACCGCCGTAATATCCTGAGCATGGCTAGAGGCGAATTTCATTTCCATCCGATTACGCGCCGTTGAATCAAAAGTCGTATTCAGTTTTACTTTTTCAGAAAGTATTCTCGCGATATACAAAGAATCGTTCGGCTTAGTGCTGGCTAAAAGCTGGCCGCTGAATAAACTGCCGGTAAGCAGGAGGAGGACAAAAGCTCCTAAAGCGTAGACTGGCTGAGCCGCTGATTTCATGACGCTAGAGACATTAATAAAGATAACTCTCCAGGTCGACAAAGTTTCCGCGCCAGAATTAGAAACCTGGGATAACAAAAGCTCCCGATTGCTTTCCAGCCATTTTTGATCGGGGTCGATGCTCTTTAGGTTATTCAGTTTGGCGATCAATTCTGAGTTAGTCATAAGAGTGATATTTTCTAATTAGTCGTACACTATAATATACGGAAAATTGGCCAAAACGTTACAGTTTTAATTCTTCTTAGCGTCCTGTTCTACAAGCTCTCGAAGCGCGTTTAGGGCCCGATGCAGTAAAACTCGAATGTTTCCCTTACTTTTTTCGCTAATTTCAGCTATTTCTTCTAAACTTAAATCGTTAATAAACTTCATGATAATTATTTCCCGATACTCCTCTTTCAAGAACGGCAGCTTAGCCTTGATCAGCTCTAAATCAGCCGCCCTATCTAAGCGTTCTTGCGGATTCTCGGCTTCATCAATAATCTCTATCCGGTTCTCTTCATCATCGAGAGAGGCCGTCACCTTATTGCCGGTCTCACGATAATAATCGACAATCGCGTTGCGGGCGATTTTATACAGCAAAGCTCTCAAAGTTTTCGCGTTTTCCAAAGTCTTATTCTGGATATGGTTCCAGGCCTTTAAGAATATCATTGAGGTTAAATCATCAGCTTCTTCACGGCTGCCGATCTTAAAATAAACGAAGCGATGGATATCCTTGACGTTATCATCATAAACTCTAATGAAGGCCTCTTTGTCGCGGCTTTTCAGCTTGCTGAGAGTCTGCTTATCTTTGAATTTTCTAACCAGGTTTATGGACATTTTAAGATTTTTATAAATGCTAAAAAAGCGTTAAATGATTTTAACAAAAAATAACGGGAACTAATACGAACCCGCCGCTAAATTGATTATTCTATTATGGCTTTATCCTAGCATAATAAGAGCCTAAAAGCAAGAATAAAACCTAGCTTATCTCGGACTTATTTTGGGATTATCCCAGTCAAATCAGGCAGCCAAATCCGACTAGGCACTCTACTAATACGCGCGGAATCACTCTTGACTTTTAACTAGGCCTGAATTAAGATAATATGACTTAAGTCTAATCTATTCTGGACTTAAATAATAAAGCAAAAAAATGGCCGAAGAAATAATTTTTCAAACTAAAAAAGTTAATTCTCCTATCTGGGTTTCAGTTTCTGAAGCCGCTTCTTTAGGCGGCGTCCAAGGCAAGACTATCCGCCGCGCTATCAAGACTGATCCCAATCTGCTTTTCCGAATAGTCAAAAATCGCTATCAGATAGAATTCGGCTCCCTGCTCTCCCTCCTCCACAAGAACACGAAACTGAATAATAAATTAAAAGATTTCGGTCTCGGCCAATACGTCGAGAGCTGGAAATAAAAAAACATCCCGGATTCCGACGGGATGTTTTTTTATTTGAGAAACTTGACTTTGATTATAGAACAGTGTCCTTGACGACCTTAGCTAAGCGAAACTTAACTACGGTCTTAGCCGGGATCTTAATGGTCTCGCCGGTGGCAGGATTGCGGCCCTCTCTAGCCTTTCTCTTGGCCTTAACTAACTTGCCGAAGCCAGGAACGATGCATTCACCATTCTTCTTAACTTCCTTGTAAACAAATTCCGCTAAATTATCCATGAAAGCGGCGGTCTCCTTCTTGCTCAATCCGGCCACTTCGGATAAGGAAGCGATCATCTGAGACTTTGTCATTTTTGACATAGTTTTAGCATGGGGATTATCATAAGCGCCGAAAAGCGCTTAATGATAATTTCCAAAATATTATTAAAATTAATTAATATTCACAAGGGTTTCCAAACAACACCTGTTGAAAACTCAATGTTTATAAGTATATTGTAGCACAACCTATAAAAAGATGCCAATATACAAGGCTTTTCTATTTTCCGGAGACGATCAGGCCCTCGACGATAGCGGAAACTTTCAAGCCAATCTTCTTAAAATTCAGGATGCGCCCGCTCTCTCGCAAGCGTTTTCTCAATTCGGAAATGCTAGGCATCTTCTCATCTTCTTGATTAAGCGGCGCCGCTTCCCTGTCTGCGAATAAATTAAAGACGACATTATCTTGTATCTCTGGCGGATATTTTTCTAGCGGCAATAATATTTTTCCAGCCGCGAACGTCTTAAATTTCTGCCCCTTAGTTTCAGCACGATAGAAGGCGCCGTAGCGTCTTAATTTCGCGTCGCTCGTATACATCGTGCCGCGGCAGAACGGACTGCCACAGAAGCAAGGATGCAAGAATTCTTTCTTATTGCTGTTGTCCGTATCGAAGCCGTAATCAATCGTCAATTCTTCTCCCGGCAAGATGCGACGGAGAGCGAAATACAAAGTATGGCCGAAATAAAAATAAGCGTCGCAATTAGAAGAGCAGGAATGATTAATCAGATGAACGCCGGGAGCTTTGACGTCGACCGGAAATATGGACAAGCCGTTATCATTATAATCCATAGAGTAGCAGGCATTACCGTATTTCTTTTCCAGGAGTTCCGCTTTCTCGTCCTTGATCAATAAGCCGACGTAGTCGCCGATAATAGTTCCGGCCGGAATCTCGCGGCGCGCAAAGACGCCGCGGCCTTTTTTCTTAGTCTTCTTAATCTGATAATAATCAGCAGGGATTAAAAACATAGATGATTTTATTTTTAGCTATTTAATTTATTTGATGCTCTTCTTGGGCTTAACTGCCTGCCCTTTCTTCCCGGGCAACCGCCTCATATCCGGCCACATTAGCTCTAAATTCTTCTTCCGAAATTCCGGGTTGAGCCAATCGTTCCCGGTAATAAAGCCGCGGCAATTCTTCGCGCCGCAAGCGCATTTCATTTTCAATTTCGGATCAATATACATGCGCCCATAATCCAGGAATAGCTCCTCATCTTTCTTAATATTTTTAGCCGCAATAAAGCTTCCCCGCTTATCATAGGAGACATTAGAGTCGCAGCTATGATTAAAATACCAGGAAGTGCCCATATTATTGAGATCGGCTGGTACGCAATATTCTCCGTCCTCATCCATAACGCAGAACCGCGTTATCCGCCGGCGCGTAATCGGATCAAGCTTCTTGAAATCGCGCTGCTGGATAAAGACGACTTCTTCCGGCGAATCAACGTCGTCTATAACGGCTCCTTTCTTGATATTACGAACCGCGAAAGTTCCAACTTCGCCCGGAAATACCCGGGAAGGTCGGATATCATACATTAATCTCGGGATAGTTTTTACTCGCTTAACCATATTATTTAAAAGTTTTATTCGCTTAACTTGATAAATTTATATTGCGGCAGCTTCTCCATATGCCAATGGCTTTTCCAATGACAATCTCCTAAAGAACAATTAAAGATCTTAGCTTTCTGGGCGATAGCCAGTTCTAAATTAGCTTTAGTCAGATATTTAAAAACATCAGGGATCTCGCTCATATCGGCACCGGCAATCATATAGAAATAGGTTCCTTTATACAAGACGGACAGCGAGCCGGCGAGTTTCACGCCGTCAACCATGATAGTTACTGAATGCCAATCCAGGGGCAACTTAATCAAATCGAAGAACGGCTGTCTTTCCTTATCAGTATTCAGATATGACTCGTCGCTAAAATTCTTGACGCTCAGATCCATGATCAACTTCAAATCAGAAAAATCATTGATAATGGTCTCGACTTGATGCTCTTCTTCTAAGAGCGTCGCAATCCGGCGGAACTTAGCTCGTTTCTTGCGATCAGAAAAAGCTTTCAGGAGATAATCATCAAAGCTATTCAGGCCGGCGAGATCAATGAAATAAATATAATCTTCGAGCGGCAAAGCGCGCGTAAAATCATCTATCCCGTCGAGATCGTAAAGCTTCACGGTCTGCTTAAAATCTTGATTAAATAACTGAGGAGAAAGATATTCATAGCCAGGCGCGAAAAAGGGCCGGTTATTCTCGGTAAAATTCTCCGCGAAAAATTCCAGACAGGCTAATTCTTGATTATATTGCAAAGGCAAAAGCGCGACCGGACGGCCGTCATCTAACTCGACATAAAATTGAAGAGGTTGCGGATCGTGTTTATAGAAGCAATAGCGGAAATCCCAGAGATCATAGATATTCGCGCTTGGAGACAGCTTATCCCAAAGGTCGGCGGCCGTTTCCAGATCGTTAACCATTTTTATTTCAATCATAAAAGGTAACGATTACATCACGTTCGGCTGGAGATGGTAATAAGGCGGATTGTCCTTATAGCGCTTGATAGCGAGGCGGATTATTTCTTCTAAGAAATCGCCGTAATCCATGCCGATAACTTCAGCTGAAGCGGCAAAGGTCCCTTCCGCGTCTAAAGACGGATTAGGATTAAGTTCAAGCACATAAGGATTATTATTCTTATCGACGCGGATCTCAATGCGGCCATAATCATGGCAATCCAGAATATTATAGGTATCAAGGGCAATCTCTCCTAAGAGTTGTTCCAGCTTCTTGCCGATATTCTTAGGCGGACGCTGGACCACGATCTTATTATATTCCCCGCCATCGGTATACTTCGCTTCAAACGGATAGATATGCCAAAGATTCGACGGCAGGTTATCGAACATTGACCGCGCCAAAGGCAGAATGCGCAAATCGTCCTCTTCCGAGCCAATAATCGGCACATCATATTCATCGCCATCAATATACTCTTCAATCAAAGCCGGCCGGCCGATCTGTTTCAAAACTTTCTCCAGCTGGCGATTTAATTCTTCTTTATTCCTGACGACGGAATCATTGGTGATGCCGATAGAATTATCAGTATTAGCCGGCTTGACGATGAGCGGATATTTAAGATCGTCGCGGATATCGTCGTCCATAGAATAGACATAATCCCATTCCGGGGTCGGTATCTTATGATAGCTGAGCAGTTTCTTAACGCGGATCTTATCGATGCATAAACCGAGCGTAAAAGGATTAGAGCCCGTATACGGAATCTGCAAGGTATCAAGAATAGAAGCGACGTGCGGCTCCAGAAGGCTGGAGTTATTGATGCGCTCGCAAACGTTAAAAACCAGATCAACATCGCTATTCTTCAAATCATTAAAAGCTTTCGGCAAATCATTAAAATCGAAGAAGCTGATCTTATAGCCCCTCTCTTTTAAAGTTTTTTCAATATCCACGCCGATAACCGTCAGGTCTTTTTCCACAACCGTTTCCTGATCAGCGCCGCCTTCCTCATAAAGATTACAGGCAATACCGACATGAAGATTACGCTGATTAGAAATCGCCATCTTACGGATTTTTTCAATCTTGGAGCGGCGCTTTAAGATATCAACATTAATAGCCGAAGCCGAGAACGGCGAGCGGCGCGTTGTCTTGCCGATAGAAGAAGCCGGATGGAACTTCGCGACTTCATAATAGATAGCTTTTTCGGCTTCGCGCAGGTTGTCCTGAGCGTCGAGCGGATTATGGCCGGAAACTAGCACCCAGCCCAGATATTCATAGCCATCCGGCGGACAGAGCACAGAATCACCGATCTTCTTCTCGAATTGGAATTCCTTGACGAAAGGGCGGCGCTTAAGATCTTCATCGATATCAAGATTGACGATGATGCCGGAATGCTCCGAAGAAAAAGTTTCTGCTACTAAATATTCATAAGGCCCGGCTGGAAAATCGAATTTAGGGATATAGACGCCGCAAGCAATCTTGACCGTATTCTCGATTAAGTCGATATGCCAAGCGGCCTTAACACTCGGATAAACTTCATCGCCGCCCAAGCGCAAATTTATCTCTAACGGAATAGGACCGGTGGCCGTCGCCTTCGCTTCAAAATGAATACAGCCATTCAAGACTCCTAATTTTTCCAAGGTTTCATCAGCCATAGCAATCAGCTCGGCCTGATGCTTCGGCGGCAGACTAGATGGCGTCACACGAGTCGTTTCAATAAAAAAAGGCTCCTTAGTCTTACCATTATCAGACAGGGCGCAGAATTTTATCTTGCCATTCTGGATGAGGATATCGAGATCAACCTCATCGCCGTCGATATATTCTTCTACAAAGACCTCTAAGCCATCGGCCAAAGCCGATTCTATTTTCGACGAGATAGTCTTCTTGATATAATCATAGCTCTCGCGCAGTTCTTCTTCATTATTCACTTTCACGACAAAAGCGCTAGCCGCGCCATAGGCCGGCTTCACCACCATTGGAAAATTCAAAAGCTTCATGGCTTCTTCCAAATCCTTATTATTCTTCAAAGCCTTGAATTTCAAGGTCGGCAGATTATTAGCCGCACAAAATTCTCGAAAAGCATATTTATTCCTAACCTGAGCCACGACTCTATAAGGAATATTGATGAGATGATATTTATCGGCAATCTTAGCAGTCAGCAAGACGTCATCTTCTAAGAACGTCAAGACTCCATCCATCTTAACACCCGGATTATTGCTTAAAAATTTATCCAGCGCGCCCAAGGATTCCGCATAATTAGAAGTATCAGCCGAAATCGAATAATCGACATAGGGCTGGAAGCTATTGGCTTCCTTGCTGAGAATGATAATCTTCACTCCCAGATTCTTCACTTTCTTGATAAAAAGCTTCTTGGAA
The DNA here is from genome assembly GCA_041661685.1 of Patescibacteria group bacterium. GTDB lineage: Bacteria > Patescibacteriota > Patescibacteriia > Patescibacteriales > UBA12465 > UBA12465. Next base: position 135,625 of record JBAZTY010000001.1, on the reverse strand, counting down.
TGCAGAGGATCATTCGCTCCGGAAGTATTGACTATCAGAACCGTCTTGCCAACCAAGGGACTACGGTTAGAATCCGAATTGCCATTGCCATTCATAATGGTTTAGTATTTGATGTTATTTGATATTATAAGTCACTCCGATCTCAATGATTACTTCGCGATCTCCGGCCGGGGTCTGCGGCGCCACCGCCCCACCCGCTCCTAGGTCGCCCTTGCCGTAGTCAGCCGTGCTATACATCGGCATCGGGTTGACCATGTTCTCATACCAGCCCGTGATATCTTGCAAACGAACGCCGGCGCTATCAGCCAAGGCCGTGCTCTTCGCTTTAGCATCGGCTATCGCTTTGACACGAGCCTCCTGCTTCAAATCATTCATGTTCGAAGCATCAAAGGATAAGCTATTAACCTGATTAGCTCCGGCCTTAGAGGCGGCCGCGATGACCTGGCTCAATCTGTTCTGGTCCTTATCATAGCCGCTGACTTTGATTACTAATTGTTCATTGGCGTTATACCCGGAAACAGTCGAAACATTATCCTTATAATCATACTGCGGATACAAGGAATAATTCTGAGTCTGGATATCTGCTGGCGAGACACCAACAGCAGTCACAGCCGTAATAATATTAGAAACCTTAGTATTCAGCTGGTTTAGAGCGTCTTCCGGCTTAGCGACCTTATCGATTTGAACGCCGAGATTTAATATCGCGAGATCTGGAGTATAAGTGACTTTTCCTTGGCCAGTGATAGTTACGGATTTAAATTGCTGATTAACGATACGATCACGCAGAATGGCGACGATGACGATTGCGGCCAATAAGATTATGCCAATAATCTTCACAGCGCCGCGGCGCTTATGGCTATAGCAGCTGCAAGCGCAGCCCTTTTCTTCGCAACATTTTTTGTCGTCTTTCATATAATTTTTTAATAAATTTATTACTAAGATTTTTTAGTACTTTTGAGCGCATATGATTTCGTAGCGCAAAATTATTAATAAATAATTTTGCCACAGAAATCATCTAAGCGATAAAGTACTAAAAAATCTTATTTTATTATAACACGTCTCTAAAAAACTACAATAAAATCGGAGCTTATTTAGCGAGATAGCGATCCCTTTCCCGCGGACTAAGACGCTCGATGGCGTAGCGCAGCGCCGTCCGAGGCAGACGACGATAATGTTTGTCCAGAAAATCGGTTAAAATCTTCTTATCTATCCGCTTGCCCATTTCTCTAAGCATCCAGCCGACCGCTTTATGCATCAGATCATGCTCATCTTTTATCAACCTCTCAGCTATCAGGATAGTCTTCTCGGCCTGCCCTTTCTTGATAAAAGCATAAGTCGCCACCATAGCCATGCGCCGTTCCCAGAGATTCCTGGATCCGGCTAAGCGCTTTAATACTTGCAAAGCATTTTTTTCCGCCAAAAGAAAATCTCCCAAAATCTTATAGACCGACAAATCGACAAGATCCCAATTATTAACGCGATTGACCTGGTCCAGATAAAAATCGACAATTTTCTTCTTATCGCCTCTGTTCCCCGCCTTTTCGTATTTATCCACTAAAATTAACAAGCCGACCAGCCGAAACTCATGGATTTTACTCGCCAGGAGCGTCTCGACGTCTTTTAAGGACAGATAGGCATATTTACGGGCTAAAAGCCGCTGAAGAGGCACTTTTAAGCCTAGAAACAGGTCTCCCTCGCCATACTGGCTCGGACCGGTCTTAAAAAAACGCTGCAAAATAGAGGCTTGGAGTTTATTTTCATGACTCTTGATTTCCTTGATCAATTTTGGCAAATCGGACATATTTCTAATTAATAATGGTATTCTTTCCCGTTTAAGATAGCGGCCGCGCGATAAAGCTGTTCCATTAGGACGACGCGCGCTAGCTCATGCGGGAAAGTCAGAAGCGACAAAGAGATCTGAGGATAGCGCCCATACAATTCCTCAGAAAAACCTAAAGCGCCACCGATGATTAAAACTAGGGGTGAATTCTTTTCCAGCCAGCCAGCCAGAGTCGGAGAATCAAAGGTTCGGCCGCGTTCGGCCAAAAGATAGACTAAAGATGCGCCCGATTCATGGCTCTGCTTTTCCAGATAACCCATGATCCTCTTTCCTTCTATCTCTTTAACTTTTTCTTTCGTGCTTTTAGAAAAAGGCTCCGGGGGTAGCTCTATAATCTTTAACCGAACATAAGGCTTAAGGCGCTTAGCATATTCTTCAAAAGCGTCACGCCAAAAAGATTCTTTTATTTTTCCAACAGCGATGAGAGTGATATCTAACATAAATTTGACAAAAATATGAAAAATAGTAATATATGAACAAACCAATTCTTTAACAAATGAGCACGAACCAGATATCAGCGGAAAAGGAACTCAGAAAATTCCTGGAAAGAGCGCATAAGCTCTTGGGCGATTCTCAAAAAAATGAAAATGATTGCTATATGATATTATATCATATGAGGATCATCAGTGAAGCTTTTAAGGACGGCGATGAAAATCTTGCCACCTTGCTCTCAGCTCATCTGACGGAAGATAAAGAAGAATTCCGTTTTTGCGCGACAGATGATGATTTCTATAAATTGACCAATGAGATAGAAATGAACATCGGCCGGGTATTAGATACTGAAACCCCTACCGGAAATGGTAGCGGAATAAATCTCGGCCAATATCTGCACTTCATGGCTAGGCCTGACCCTTGCCAGAAGAAAGAAAAGAGATAAATTTATAAAAAAAAACCGAAGCGAATGCTCCGGTTTTTTATTTTTACCTTCTATAGATTATCTTAAGATTATTTTACCAACTCCCGGACGATCCGCCGCCGCCCGACATGCCGCCGCCGAAACCGCCGAAACCTCCGCCAGACGATCCGCCGAAGCCATTACCGCCTCCGCCACCGAAGAACCAGAGATTATTCCGGCCTTGCTTAATCGGACTCGGCTGGGGCAAGACGCGAGAAACGAGAAAATCAAATAATAAGCCGAAGACGCCGATAACGGCCGGCAATATGATCAAGACTAATAAAGTTCTGAAAAAAATCAAGGCGATAATCAGTCCGATCGCCCCGCCGAGCGCTCCTCCCTGCCACCAGCTCTTGCTCTTAGCCAAGAAACGCCATAAAGCCGAAAGCAGATAAAAGATGGCAATGATGATAAAGAAAATTGTGTCAAAGCTCAGATTCTTTGCGAATCCAGGGATGGAACTAGGAGCGGCCGCAGCGGCGCTATATTCCCCTTTGGTCGCCGCTATGATATCATCAGCGGCCTGATCTATTCCGCCATAATAATCATTATTTTGGAAAGCCGGCTTTAAGGTCTTACTAATAATCTGGAAAGTAGTCGCATCCGGCAAAGCGCCCTCTAAGCCATACCCAGTCTCGATGCGCATCTGCCGGTCATCGATCGCGATGAGCAACAAGACGCCATTGTCTTTCTTCTCCTTCCCTATTCCCCAGTCCGCAAATAGCTTAACGGCAAAATTTTCAATCGTGTCTCCTTGTAAGCTCTTGATGACGACGACCGCGATCTCATTAGAAGTCGTGGCATTGAACTGGCTCAACTTATTATTCAAGGCCGTAACCTCTTCGGTTTTTAAAACGCCGGCGTAATCATTAACAAAAGAGACCGGCTTGCCCGGGTTATAATAAGCCCGGGCCGAAAAACCGGCCGCTAAGAATAAAGCTAGACTAAAGATTGTCAGCGCGCGACGCCACATAAGCGATTAATTAAGGCTGGTTAAGGGATGTTAAGCTTCTTATTTGGTTACCTGTAAATCGACTGTCGGAGCGGCCGCGGCGGCGGCGGAAACTTCAAAATAAGTCTTCTCCGCGAAACCGAACATGCCAGCAATCATATTGGTCGGGAAACGCTTGATCATCACGTTAAAAGCCTTAACTTCATCATTGAAGCGGCTGCGTTCGACGCTGATACGATTTTCCGTACCTTCTAATTGCGCCATCAAAGTTTGGACAGTATCAATAGACTTAAGCTGAGGGTAATTTTCCATGACGACTAATAAGCGGCCTAAAGCGCCCTCTACCTGGGTAGCGGCCGCAGCCTTATCATTGACGCTAGTCGCGCCGCTATACTTAGTGCGCGCTTCAGCTAAGGCATCAAAGACGGACTGCTCCTGAGCCATCGCGCCTTTGACGGAACCGACGAGATTAGGAATAAGATCAAAACGTCTCTGATACTGCGTCTGAACTTGCGCCCATTGATTATCAACGCCTTCATTGGCGGTCACTAAGCTATTATAAGAACTCCAGAACCAAGCGCCGATTATCACGACAACGGCGATAATGGCAATCCACACGGTTTTTTTCATATTTGTTGTTGATTAGTTAATAAAAAGCGTTAAACAACGCTTTTAAAGCTGAAAATATTATAGCACAAAAATCACGATTTCGCAATCTTCGACCATTAATCAACTATTCTTGATTTTTACTAATTCTAATGAAACAGGAAGAATTTATATCTAACCGTGCCTATATAATAATTTTGGACTGGCTGAAAGAAAATAAGTATCCTCTCGACACAATTAAACATGTAGAAATGTAATTAGCTAAAAACAAAAAGCCTCTTAAAGAGGCTTTTTAAAAAAATTAATTTCTCTTCAGCCAGCCCGCGAATTCTTCCCCGCTCCAGCTGCCCGGGCGCAAACGAGTAATGAGCCAAGCGTTATCCGGCTTATGATATGATCCGGGAATAACAGAAACGGCGCTGAGATAACCAGCGGTCTTCGTTATTTCTAGGATCTGATAATTATAGTAGCCGTAAGGATAAGCGAAAGTCAGGACCGAGCGGCCGATTATCTTTTCCAGCTCGGCCTTACTGCCCTTTATTTCGAAGATAGCGTCCGCCTCTTTTTTTAAGCGCAGATCAGGATGATTAAAAGTATGGGAGCCGATTTCGACGAAGCCGCTTGCCGCCATTTCCTGGAGCTGGACTCTAGTGACATAACCCGGCTTGTCGAGCGCATTCACGATAACGTAAAAAGTGCTCTTAAGATTATATTTCTTAAGCAAAGGAAAAGTATTAGTATAAAAATCTTCATAGCCGTCATCAAAAGTCAAAGCGATAGCCTTCTCTTTTTCGGCCGTGCCACTAAGAATATTTCTAGATAATTCGGACATGAAGACAGTCTGATAGCCACCCTTGAGTATTTCCTGGAGTTGGCCTTCAAATATCGCCGGATCAAGATAAAGCCCAGGCAGAGTCGTCGTGGCCGGCGCTGCGGAAATATAATGATACATCAGGATAGGCGCATGGACATAAGCGGCGCGCTTGAGAGTCGATGAGGCTATCAGGCTAGAAGACGCTATGGGACTAGAAGATGTTGCCATCTCAATGATCGGCTTAGCAATACCAGAAGAAACCGCTTCAGAAACCTTCGAAACGGCGGGATTAACGCTATCGATATTATTGGCGCGCGCGTAAAAATCCGCCAGCCAGAAAAGTCCGGCGGCGACGATTAAGAAGATTGCTATTTTGAGAGCTAATATCTTAGCGTTAGGCTTTGACGCAGTCATCTGAAGAAGCTTAACGTTTAGCTTTAACGCGATCGTTCTCAGTTAAGAACATCTTGCGTAAACGGACGCTTTTAGGAGTAATCTCCAAATATTCATCTCTATTCATGATGCTCAAGGCGCGCTCTAAAGTTAATTCTAAAGGCGGGGTAAGAATAATCGCTTCATCATTGCCAGAAGAGCGGACATTGGTTAGCTGCTTGCCCTTGATCGGATTAACGGTCATGTCATTGCCTTTGGTAACATTGCCGACGACCATGCCTTCATAGACTTCGGTATTCGGGGCGATATATAAAGCACCCCTATCTTGTAAATTCCATAAAGAAAAAGCTAAAGACTTGCCGGTAATCATGGACACCATAGAACCTAAAGTAGTTCTTTCGATTTCTCCGGCATAAGACTGAAAACCGGAAAAATGCGTGCATAAGATACCTTCGCCGCGAGTATCAACGACAAATTCATTCCGATAACCGAGCAGGCCGCGAGTCGGCATGTTGAAAATCAAGCGCGCCTGGCCGTTATGATTTTTCATATCCGTCATCAAGCCTTTGCGCTTGGAAATCTTTTCCATAACGACGCCAGTCTGCGCTTCCGGAATATCGATCGTCACTTCTTCATAAGGTTCCATCTTCACGCCATTTTCTTCTCTGATAATAACCTGAGGCTGAGAGACCTGAAGCTCATAATTTTCACGGCGTAAATTTTCTAATAAGATCGCGATATGTAATTCGCCGCGGCCATAGACTACATAAGAATTCGTGTCAGAAAAATCAATCTTCAAGCCGACGTTGACTTCTAATTCTTTTTCCAGGCGTTCCTTGATCTGGCGGTTAGTGACGTATTTTCCTTCTTTACCGGCAAAGGGCGAATTATTAACTAAAAAATTCAAAGAGATAGTCGGTTCATCGATCTTAATGGCCGGAAGCGGAGATTGATCGGCGGATTCAGCGATAGTTTCACCGATATAAATATCAGGCAAACCGGCTACCATAACGATATCACCGGCAACGGCTTCGCTCACTTCCTGGCGGCCGATGCCCTTGAAAGTAAATAATTTCGTGGTCTTGCCCTGGCGAGTCTGGCCGTTAAGATTTTCAACGAAAACAGTCTGACCCACTTTTATTTTTCCTTCATAGACGCGGCAAATAGCCAAGCGTCCTAAAAAATTATCATAAGCTAAATTAAAAGGCTGAGCCAATAATTGTTTGGTTTCTAACTCCGGGCTAGAGGCTGGAGAAACATGTTCTAAGACTAAATCTAAAAGCGGGAATAAATTATCAGATTCATCAGTCAGATTACGCTTAGCAAAACCCTGTTTCGCGGCAGCGTAAATTACCGGAAAATCTAATTGTTCGTCAGTCGCTCCCAAATCTAAAAATAATTCATAAACCATTTCGGCGACGGCTTCGGAACGAGCGGCCGGCTTATCAATCTTATTGATGACGACAATCGGCTTGATGCCGAGCTCTAAAGATTTTTTCAAAACAAATTTGGTCTGCGGCATCGGGCCTTCCTGAGCGTCGACCAGTAATAGGACGCAATCGATAGAACGTAAAATACGCTCAACCTCGGAACTGAAATCGGCGTGCCCGGGAGTGTCGACAATATTGATCTTAGTATCGCGATAAAAGACCGAGGTATTCTTGGAATAAATCGTGATGCCGCGCTCTTTTTCAAGATCGTTAGAGTCCATGCTGGCGCCGCTGTCATTCATGCCAGTCTGCTTCATTAAAGCGTCGGTTAAGGTCGTTTTGCCATGGTCAACGTGAGCGATGATGGCAATGTTTCTGATTTCCATATGATAAGGCTAAGATTAAATAAAATAAAAAAATTACGCACCTGACGTAATTTAAATTAGGTCTTTTGAGATATTACCTTATTTCTTAATAACAGTCAAGAGGCCTAGCGAATACTAATATTCAGACAAACTTAACCTTTTCTTTACCTTTTATTCAGCCCGGGCTTGCTATGATTAATTCCTGATTTATTAAGTGTACTAATTATGCCGTTAAATAATGAAGAAAAAGCTAAACTTATCTTTGAATGGCATAAAATAAAAGTCGACATCCAATTAGCGGACGTCAAGAATAATTTATATTTCTACGAAAAAGATATTTGGTGGGCCAGCCTAGGGGCTAATATCGGCCATGAAGAAGATGGAAAAAATAAAAGATTCGAACGCCCGGTTCTAATCTTAAAAAAATTTAATAAACACTTAATATTAATCATTCCCTTATCAAGCCAAATCAAAAAAAATAAATTTTATTACTACAAATTTTCATCAAATAACAAAAAGTTTATTTCGGCAATGTTCTGCCAAATCCGATTAATCAGCAACAAGCGACTGATTAGAAAAATGGGGACTATCAACAACAATGATTTCAATGAAATAAAATCTCGAATCAAGGACATTATATAACAAAACGGACCCCCTCGCGGGAGCCCTCGGAGCCAAACCTATAAATAGGCAGGCCAATTGTATCTCTATACTAGCATAATCTGATTTAGCGCGCAAGTCTTAAAACAGCGCCGAAGCCAAATTAAAAACCCGCTATCTTTTGTAGATAACGGGTTTGTCGGCTCAATTAATGAGCTGTTTTTATTTCTTTTTCTTTTTGCCTTCTTCGGCTTCTTTAGCTTTCTCGGCCGCTAAGAAATCTTCAACGGTATTCTGCATCTCGTAGCATGCCGCCGCTTCTTCGGCCTGGATGCCGTCCAAGAAATAATAGACTTCGGAGCTATAGCCCTTTAGATAGCTGGAGGCTTTTTTCGCCATTTCTAAACGCGAGCTGAAACTTGTCCGGCCATTGAATCTTTTTATTTCTTCAAGGAAGGCGCCGTAATCGTCAGGGCTCGATAGGGTCATGACTTGGCGCGGATTAGAACGAGCGGCGGATAAAGCGACCTGGCCGGCGACATCGATGCGCGTCGAGACGCTCTCGAAATCATTCGGACCTGTTTCTGAGATTATCGGACGAAGATTTATAACCGCCAAATCGATAGAAATAGCTTGAGCATTCTTAATCATTTCTTGATGCTTAAAGCAATAAGTCTTAGTTATCAAGCCCAAAAAAACTTTTGAATGCAGAGTTTCCATGGCTGTGCCACCCACTTCCAGATTTCTCGCTAATTGCCCGAAGCTAAATAGATTGTTCCAGGTCTTCTCTCGCGGCATCAGCTGATGGATGACAGGATAATTAAAGTCAGTCGTATAAATAACGACGCCGGGACAATACTTTATCAGCCCGGGTATTAAAATATCCAAGTTTTTTTTATCATTTACGGAAATAATCACGTTCTTAATGGGAACGAGATCATCAATCTTGGTTACCTTTCTCATTTCACTGATTTTATTTAAACAACAAAAGGTGGTAAAAGGCCACTTTTTTTATTTTATTTTTAAAGAATTTTTTAATTGTATTACTTTGCTGATTTTTGTCAATAGTAAAACCAAGCCAGAGGTGTATAACCCAAAAAAAGAGCCCGAAAATTCCAGGCTCTTTCTTATATTTTTGATATTTATCTAATCGGGCTGCTTATAACTTCCCCAGATCCAGCTCTTCGGTCATCCTGATCTCTTTGACGAACTCAGGCATATGACTAACCATGATGATCGGTCCATCATAGGCGTTAACCGCTTCAGCGATAACCGGAATGTGGCGAAAATTTATATGGTTAGTCGGCTCGTCGAGAATCAGAATACCCGGCTTAAGCAGGACTAGACGCGCAAAGGCGAGCAAACCTTTCTGCCCTTCGGACAAGTCGCCAATCTTATGGCCCATCAGGTCGCCGGTAATTAGGAAGCCGGCCGCGATTGAGCGGATATCCTGCTCTCCCCAGCCATCGCCGGCATTCTTCAGCGAATCAAAAACTGTTTCGTTAAAATCTAGAGTCGAGAAATCCTGGCTATAATAACCGACGCGAATATTCTTGGCGATACTCTGCCCTTCCTGTTTGCCGCTGACGAGCGAACGCAGAAGCGTGCTCTTGCCGATACCGTTAGGACCGACGACGAGCAAGCGATCCTTCTTGCGCAGAGTCTTATCGATATCCTTCAAGATGGGCTCATGATTCTTGATAAGCCTAATCTTCTTAAGGACGACAATCTCGCCACTCAGCTCTTCCTGAACCGGAATATCAAAGTCTCTGATTGTCTTGTCTTCCTGACGAACGTCAACCATGTTCTCTTCTAAATCTTCAGTCTCGTCCTTGAGCTTCTTCGCGAGCTTGCGCATCTTGCCGCCCTTATGAGCGAAGAAATTCACCTTCTCCTTGCGGTCGATGATCTGCTTCTGTAACTGGGCGTTCTCGCGCTGCTCGCGTTCGACGCGGCGGCCGATTTCTTCAACGACGGAATAATAATCGCCGACGTACATTTCGGTCTTATGGGTGAAATTATTAAGATAGATAACGCCTTCAGTAAAGCAATTCAAGAAATCGGCGTCATGAGAGATAACGAGCACGGTCTTGTCATACATGATTAAAAAGGTGATGAGATGATCGATGCCGTCTTTATCAAGATTATTCGTCGGCTCATCGAGCAATAGGATATCCGGATCCTGAATCAGGGCGTAAGCTAATAGCAAGCGCGCTTGCTGGCCGCCGGACAAGCCGCCGACTTTGCGATCCAGAGGAATATTAAAATTGACCGCATCGAGCGCCTTGCTAATCCGGCTCTTGATATTTCCCGGCACGACCGCGAAGGCCTTGGAAAAATACTCTTCTATATTCATCTCAAAAAATTCACGAGCCATGGTCTGGGCGGCCGCACCGATAGTGGCGTTATTAGACATAGAAATCTGACCGCTTTTCGGAACCAGTTCCTTCTGGATAAGCCCGAAAATTGTGCTTTTGCCAGCGCCGTTCTGACCCATCAGAGTCATTTTTGCGCCTTTGCGCATACTAAAATCAGCCTCATCCAGGATAGGCTTCTTATGGAGATATTCGAATTTAACGCTATCGAATCTGAGCACGACTTCTTCGGCCATAGTAAAAAGGATTAAATTAAAATAATGACAATTCCATACTATAAGAAAAAACCGTTACTGTCAAAGTAACGGCTTTAATACGACATTTTATAGCTGCTTATAGCTGCGCCTTTCTAATCTTGTACTGGGGCGTTGCTAGTTGGCTCTTACTCTGCAGTCCGCCGAAAAAGATGGCGCCTAAACCGCCAGAAGCGCTCTGAGAAAAGAACCAATGCTCTGAGCTTCCAGAAGCAGGATCAACTCCTTTGCCGAGATAAACGGCCGCGGAGCGTTCTTTGGGAGTATCAAAGATGATGACATCTTCGAACGATAATCTCAAATCAGAATCATATGGCTTCCCTTTTTTGAGGTTTTGTGGTTCGGAAGCACCGGGCTTAGTGATTACTACTTTTTCAGAGCAAGAGCCCATGATCGGAACCGTTAAAGAGAAGCCTAAACTATTATACTTAGCAAGCCTCTTTTTTAAATCTTTCGCAATTTGCGCAAATTGCGAACTTTCTTCTTTAGATGCAGCTGTCATCATTTGTAAGATTTAAGGTTAATTTATTAAAAAACTATGATTATACCCTATCATATATAACAGAAAGTGTCAATAGCAATAAAAAAAACCGTTTCTTTTGGAAAAAACGGCTTTATCGGATGCACAGCGCTATCAAGCGCTATTAGTTTTTCTTGGCAACTAATTGGCGAGCAATATCTTCTATTGTTTCGAAATCATTCATATCGGTACCGATTTCAGAACCGAATTCATGCTCGATAAGTAGCACTACTTCGAAACGGCTAAAGGAGTCCAGACCGAGATCATCTTCTAAATGGCTAGATAATTCTATCTTGGGCTCTGCACCGGAGGTAAATAATTCATTGGTTTCCATGTAAACCAAAATACTTTTTTTCAGCTTATCAAAAATACCATTGATAGCTTTTTGCTCTTCTTCAGAAATTTTCGGCTTATTCATTAGTCGGTCCTCCTGTATGATTAAGGTTATTATTGGTTAATTATTAAAGTTCAATAAAAAATATTATCATTATTAATCACTTCCTGTCAAACATGAAATCTTAAATAAAAAGGCCCTATGTTAAGAAATAGGGCTTGCTTTTTTAATATCATGCTTTACCTAAACGAATCTTTTCCAATTCTTTACGAACTGGCTCATAATTGATTCTGTCGAAAGCTGCCAAGGCATCTTCAGTAAGCGCATCGCCGGGATGATGATGCTCAAAGCACCAATCCATGATGAACTCTAATTCCCTCAGCCTATCTGGACCCTCCAGAGAATCAGCAAAGGCGATGACCGCCTTTACCTTAGTCTCTTTTGCTTTACCGGATCCTCCAGCTTCCAACCATGATTGCGTAATCCAACGATTAATACAAATGAATTTATCCATGGCTAGATATTTGTAATTATTAATTTTTTAACGTTCAAAAAAGCTTTTCTTACTAAAAATAATCTTCATGCTATCCTATAATAATAGCCGAGATATGTCAAGGCATAAATCCAAAGATTGATAAAAGCCCAGAATCGGCCTATTATTAAATTATGCAAACACCCTACCGCAAAAAGGAAACATATATCCAGCCCAAAGCTGATCCGCATATCACGCCGGAAAAATTCACGGCTTTAAGCGCTAAATTAAAGCGAATGGTAGAGATTGACCGTCCGCGCTTAAGCCGAGAGGTTAAGCACCTGGCTTCGATGGGTGATTTCTCGGAGAATGCCGGCTATCAGCTCGCCAAAGGGCGACTGCGCGGACTGAACCAGCGCATCTTAGACGCCGAGGACTTAATGAAGCGAGCGGAGATAATCATGCCCCGCCAGAATAATGACCTGGTTGGACTCGGACATAGCGTGACCGTAGAAATTAACGGAAAGCTGAAGACCTATAAGATACTCGGTTCGACCGAGACCGATCCCTTGAGTGGCATTATCTCCCATAGTTCCCCGCTTGGCGCCGCTCTCCTCGGTCATAAGATTGGAGATATCGTTTCTGTCGTTCTCAACGACCGTACGGTCGAATATAAAATCATCAAGATAGATTGATGTAAAAAAAATTGCCAACCTACGTTAAATAAAAAACCACCCGATGTTCTGGGTGATTTCGTGTTTAAAAAGTTCTTTGGAACGAACTGGCCAGATTAAAAATAAGCTGGCGCTTAATCTTGCTTCCTTCAGAATTATCAGCGAATAAATCCAACTTCAGGCTTTTTTGATAAAAGTTTTTAGCCTCCCAATAGAAAGCCGGGCCTTGGCATTCTGCTAATTCTCCTTGGCGAAACAATATCTGGCTCTTTAACGCCAAAAATTCCAGATTGTCAGGAGTTTCCTCTAGGAGGCTGTCGACGAAAAATATTGCTTCGTCAAAAGCTTTTTTTGCGTCGAGGAAACAATTCATCATCCGCAGCAGCGAGCCTTTCTCGTAATAAGCGATAACTAAACTCATAATGACATTTGCCTGATAGGGCTGTTTTTCGCCCCTCCTGGCATTTTTGATAACGTCTGATAAAAACGCAAAAATCTTACGGCCTTGGCCGAGATTCTGCAGGTTATATCCTTCGGCCAACATTTTCCCATGTTCAAAATATTCGCGCCGAACAGATTCTAGTTCTCGTCTAACAAACGCAAAATCTTTCTGCTCGGCAATCGGGAGACTGCGCTTATTCTCAGATTTATGGGAGAAGAAACGGCTTATCAAAAGCCGAATCGATTTAAGGATTGAAGCTTTTCGTGCCATTGGTTTATGTTTTTAGTTGTTATTATTAAAGATCTATTTTACTGGTTAAACGTTTATATTTTAACATCAAAAAATATCATATTGACAGATGCTTGTCAATAGCGAGTATTAGGCAAAATAACAATATCTAAGTTATAATTACTAAAGAATTACCAAAGATATGGAATCAAAAATCTCAATCATCGTTCCGATATATAATGAAGAGCGGACCGTGGCCATTTCCCTGCCGCGCATCTTCGCGCTGCCTCTTGAAAAAGAGGTTATTGTCATCGACGATGGGTCGTCAGACAAGACTCCGGAAATACTGGCGGGATTGAAATCAAACTATGATTTCAGATTAATCAGTCAGCCGATCAATCGCGGCAAAGGCGCGGCTATCCGGCGCGGTTTGGAAAAGATCAGCGGCGACTATTTCATCATCTGCGACGCCGATATCGAATATGACCCCGCCGATATCGTTCCGATGTTTAAAGGGATTAAAGAAGGCGCAGGCAGATGCGCGCTTTATGGCTCCCGCTTTTTAGACAGGCCCGGATCTAGTTTCCACCGCACAATCAACGGATTCTTGACCGGCCTGACCAATCTCCTCTTCGGTTCGAATCTGACCGACATGGAAACCTGTTTCAAGCTGATTCCGGCGGCCGCTCTGAAAGAGATACGGCTTAGCGGCGAACGTTTCGAGATCGAGCCGATCATTACGGCCCAGCTCCTTAAGAACGGCTACAGAATAAAAGAGATGCCCATAAGCTATAATCGCCGCGGCTATAAGGACGGAAAAAAAATCAGCCCGCGCGACGGACTGACAGCAATACTGGCCTTATTCAAAGAAAGACTTAATTGATTTCCGAATCATTCTTGATTGCTGGGTAATTCCCCCTCCCTCCTTAAAACCTCGACCTGATTTAGATAATACAAAGCATGAATATTCTTCCGTTCTCGCTGCAAAGCCGAGCGCCAAGCGCTTTCGGCTTTTTTATATTCTCCCAGCCGCCAATAAACCAATCCCAGCTCATTATATATTCCCGGCAGGCGCGAACCAACGCTTAGGGCGCGCTGATAATAATATAGAGACTGCCGCAAATTAACAGAATCGCCATAACCGGCATAAAGGCTCGCAAGCTCGGAAAGGGTTCGCGCTTGGTCGGGAAAAACGAGTAATATTTCCCGATAGATTTCCTCAGCCAGTTCGGGCATGCCTGCCAAGCGCGCTAGATTGGCTAGGCGGAACTGCGTCGCCGTACTCGCTCCGGCCGCCAGCTCTCTCAGCCCGCTCTTAAGAGCCCATTTTTCCAAGCTCAGGGCTTTTACTTCCTCCGGACTATATTTATCCGTATTTATCAAGATGACCGCGTAGGCGTCAAAATAAGCCAGGCGCCATTTCCCGTCCTGCAAGATGCGAGCGAGAAATTGCTGCGCCCAGGGCGTACCGTCGGTATGAGCGAAGTAGACTGTCTTGAAATCATAAATCTGAGAATATTCCTCCCATTTCGCCGCCTCGCTCTGCATCGGTTTATAGACTGAATTGAAGAAATCATCGGAATAAGCTTCCGGGCGATTATCGACAAAAACTTTCTCTTGAGAATAGCGCCAGAAGATGAGGGCGCTACCGATATCATAATTATTGAATATCGGGCCGCTCAGGTTCTTTTCCTTAAAAAAAGCAGCTGAAGCTTCATTGCCGGCCCGCAAGCCTAAACCGAAGCTATTCCTGATCAGATGGTTATCGCGGCGGGCATCGGCGCGAAGATACCAAAAAGAGGAAGCGATAAGAATAAGGAGGAAGATTAGGACATAGGAATGGATAAGAGGAAAAGGAGAAACAAAAAAACGGCGCCACAAACTTAAGCGCGCGGCGTCCTTATCCTTGATATTTATCAAGACCGGCGCCATATTCGCGCTGATAAGGATCAGGCTAATCAGCCCGAACAAGGAGATATTACGAGAGGAAAAGATAGCTAGGCCGCTAACAAGAAGACTAAGAAATATATCGGCGAGGCGGTCCTGAAAGCGGGCGCGGCTGGAGCGCTTAGAGAAATATAGCACCCAGCTTATCAAGAGCAACGCGCCGACTAGCTTAAAAATAAAAAAATTATGATCGACGGTCAGATGATCCAGAAAAAAAACTGATTTATTCTCCGCAATTTCATAACCGTAATTCTGAAAGATATTAAAAGGATAAATCAGACCGCGCCAAGTATTAGGATTAATGAGACAGGCTAAGACCGAAGCGCTAAAGAGGGTTAGCCAGAGACGGCTAGTGCGCCAAGCTGATAATAACCGGCGAAGCGAGTTCTTCTCTTTCTCCATCAGGGCGCCAATAAAAGCCGCGGTGGCCTTGAAGCCGACGAGCGCCAAACCGATAAAGAAATAGATATGGATATTCGCCCAGAGGACAAAGAGCGGCAGCAAGAACCAAAGCCGGCGATATTTTTTTGTTTCCTCGGCCGAATCCAAAAACGCGTAAACGAATATGATAAGAAGATAGGAAATTATTTCCGGCCGGACTTCGACCCGCTCGCTCAAAAGAAGAATGACCGGCAGCGATACCAGGCTCGTCAGGAAAAAACCGTCGACCTTAGCTCGTCCAAAAATATCGAGAGCGTATAAGCTTATCTTCTGACGCGCGCTATAAAAAGCCAGGCTGAACGCGGCGAGGATAATGAGGATATTAAAAAGAGAGAGGCCGACAAAGCCGGCTAAGCGATAAATGGAATAAACAATGACGCCGTAGAGCCAGTGATGGTTGATGAAGCGAAAATCCGGCTCAGTATAAGAATAGGCATTATGAAATAAAATATCCGGATTGCTCCAGACAACGCGGCCGTTAACGAGATGGCGCCCCAGATCAGAGGTCGTCAGGTCTATCGGCTGCGAAAAGATGAGGACAACCAGGCCGAGGAGCCCGAGAAAAACTAAAATCTTTAAAAACCTTGGCGATCTCAAGAAATTAAGCATCAGATATTTAATAGCATTAATAAAAAGTTAAGGACGGCGGCGAAGCTGACCCAAAGGATATACGGAACTAAGAGCCAAGCCGCGGTTTTCGATATTTTTCTAAAGGCTAGGATAGTCCAAAGGATAGCGAGCCAGAGGATGATGATCTCGACAAAGGCGGCGAGCGGGCTATGCAGGCCGAAGAAGAGGGCGGACCAGAGGATATTTAAGATTAGTTGGCCGCCGAATATTCCCAAGGCTATCTTGACTTCCCTCTTTTCCCAGCCTCTTTTCCAAACTAGAAAAGCAGCGATGCCCATGAGCAGGAAAAGCGCGGTCCAGACCGGGGCGAAGATCCAGGACGGCGGATTAAAAGAGGGCCTAGCTAGGGTCGCGTACCAATTCGGAGTGGATGGTCTGGTAAACAAAGAGCCGATGATTCCCGCTGACTCGGCGATTAGAATAGCGGCGATGAGCTTGATGAGATTATTATTTTTCATATATTTTAATTATAAAAAATTTGCGACGCCATCGGGAAAAATATTTTTATCTTTCGTCCCATCAATATCCAGCCAAATAGCTCTGCCCCCTTCTTTGTTATCCAGAATCATAAATTCTTCTATTTTATAATTAGCGGGATCCTTAAAATCAGCTTCGTAAATAAAACAGATTTCATGCCCCGGTTCGCCGTTGAAAGTAAAAATATTCTCTAAGGTAGCGACTAGCTTATAATTAATCAATTCCGTATTCAACTCCTCTTTCATCTCCCTTTTCAGGGCTTCTAATGAATTCTCACCAAACTCGATGCCGCCGCCAATTAAACGGAAAAATCGTTCGTCCTTGATCTTATCGTGACCCGGGGATACCAGAATCCGGCCATTATTCTTAATAATAGCAATAGATAAGCCCCTTATATGATCTTTCGATACCCCCATAATTTTTTCGTTAATTATTATTATTTTACCAAAATAAGCCTGAAAACGCTAATATTGACATAAGTCGGGTATTTGCTAGAATAAAGACATAAAATGTTTTAAAGCATTTTTGTTTTTTGAAGGACAATTTAATATTCCCGGGTAGCGCAGCGGTAGCGCAGTTGGCTGTGAACACGTTAGTTCTAAACGCAGCTTCCTCAAGTAATTGAGGTCGAATAACGAGGTGAATTGCTGGAAGCCTAAATCCGTAAGGATAAGGTAATCAGCAGCCAAGGCCTGAAGTTCAGGCAAGGTTCAGAGACTATCCCGAAAGGGAGTACTTCTCTATTCTAGAGCAGGAAGCGCCTCGCATCCGTTTTGGCGGATGATGATATAGTCCACCCCATTAAGAAATTAGTGGATAAGTGTAACCAATTGGTCGTCGGTTCGAATCCGACCCCGGGAGCAAGCATAAAATAGGCTTTTTTAAGTCTATTTTTTGTTATTACATTGACAATTATCTATTGTTATGATATTGTTATTAGTTACAAATGTACTTTAAAAATTTCAATTAATCATAAAAATCGGAGGAAAACGAAATGGCACAAATCAACCTTTTTTTTCTTAGACAAGGCTATTATGAATGCATAATAACCACCAAAGAAACGATCAGCACGCCTTATAATCGAAAAATTACGGTAGAGCTTGCAGGAAATAAAGTGTGGGAAAAAGGGACAATGGTTAGTAGTCATAGCGCTATAGCTATCCCCAAGCAACTTTTGCCAAAAATGACAGATGACAACTTCTTATTCATTGACTGCAGGAAATGGGAAAATAATGATCAGCCAGAAGTATACTTGGCGTTAGAAAAAAAATTTACCGATGGGGGCGAATATTACTCACGAAATCTTACAGAAACTATTAACGACTCACCGTGTAATTCATTCTTCTTCCCTGCTTATCTTTTAAAATTTAAAAGGGGGACAGTTCCAAAAAACCAAATCATCGGACACGCGCATTCGTTGGGCCTATGCAACGAACCTTCTCCCCAGGAAGCTGATTGCTGTCTTATAAAAAACGGATGGATCATGTTTGGAGAGAAAGGATGTTCTTTGTGGGACAACCCGGAATACACTGAAATAACCGAAGAAGAATTTATGAAATTGGCTAATTATTTCCCTCGTCAAGAGGAAATAAAAAACGCGTAACCAAACACAAATGAAGGAAGCCTTAAAAACTTCCTTTTTTATTTTTACCCTTAATTACTTCATCAGCCCCTCATCAATTTTATTTACCCTATCTCGGAATATCAATTCCATTCCCGCCAGCCATAAAATAGGTCCGGGCTCCCTCAATCACCCCGATCCATAAAATAGCCCTATTTAGGGGCTATTTTTAGTAGGGATTATTGAAATTTAGAGCGAGTGATGCTAAGATTAGAATAATATGGAAAAAATTATTAAAGTTAAAAAATTAAGATAAAAATATTATGCGCCAAAAGTTTATCTTATCAGTATTAAACATTTTGACCCTTTGCATTATTATAACGGCAGTAAGTATATTTTTTATTGAAAACGCCAGATGGATGGGCTTAGTGTTGATTATTTTAGCACTTCTTTGTCTTGTTTCTCTTTTACCTTTTAAAATAAAATTAAAATCTACATTACCAGATATTTTTTTCGGCATTATTGATAATGGGATTCTCGCCGTCTTGGCTATATTTGGCGGACATTTTGCGGGAGTGGCAGGGGCAATTCTCGGGGGAGTAGTTGGTAATGCTGTAACAGATGGTATCGCCGGTATATTTGAGGGTCAGATGGCGGAAAAATTACGTTCACAATTTATCAAAGAAGAAAGAACTATGCTGAAATCAGCAGTCGGAAAAATGGCAGGCTGTCTTTTAGGGGCAGGATTTGTTTTAATTATAGCTAATTTCATTAAGTTTTAATTGATTAAATATTACTTAAATTTGTTCCAACTTTATCAACCTCGGAGCGAAGCGCAGGGGTAAATCCGACCCCGGGAGCAAGAAAAAAAACGAGTTTTAGGCTCGTTTTTTAATAATCAACTTCTCCAAGAAATCAACTTCTCCAAGACCAGGCGTCTTTATGACACCGGGCACACGTAGCTTTAATGGAGGACAGCCCCCCTTCATTAGCATACCGCCTGTGTGTCCACAGGCGCTTGCTGCCGCAGTAACTGCAAGTCTTGCCTCTCTGCCAAAACATCAATATTTTTACAATTCTGGCAAAAATTTCAAAAGCCTTATCAGAAAAAGTTTCCGGCACGACCTCCACGATACAATTTAAAAGATACGTATTTTCTTGAATGGCTTTTTCAGCATCCTCCTTTGTGTATCTAACGCTATTAATTAATGGGCTGCTTGTCCAAGCATTGGCGCAGCTTTTCAGAAACAAACAGGTAGAACAATCGGCTCCATCTATGTTGCAATGATGGGCGCTAGGAGAAATAAAATATCTCCCCATAGGCTCCTTAATGAAATAAATCTTTTTCATATTATTTAGTTTTGGTTGTTTTTAAAGGACTATTGCTAGGTATAATAGTATCACATTTTTAAAATATTGTCAATACAGCATTTTTATAAACAACAATTAACCAAGTTCAATAAATATGTAATCTGTGTAACCAAAAAAAATAACGCTAATATTAGCGTTATTTTTATATCAGGAAATAAAATCAAAACTTATTATTTATTCAACACAATTCTTATAAATCTCGCTCGGAATCTCAAGCTTTGTCATTAAGCTGCAAGCTGGATCCGTCTCGCCTCTATATACCTCTTTCCAGCCATTACCGGTTTTCTTCATGATAACAGAACTGCTGGCGATCCGATAAGCTATATTCAGCTTAGCGGCTTGCTTCCCTAAAATTATCGGAGTGACGACTACTTTCTGGTTATCTGTCTCTAGGCCTGCTAAAAACGGCACTTGAGTCGAACTAGCCTGATTCAGGCTTTCGAGACTAAAGCAGCCGATTTTGAAATTCTTAGGGGAGCTATTCTCGGAGGCTGTAATCACACAAAATTCTTCATTTTCCAAAATATATGCCCTGATATAGCCGCCGGGGTCATTTCCAGGATTATACGTCAGCGAATTATCCGCCTTAGATACCGAGGAATTGGTTTTATTAAGCTTAAAGCCCTTGCTCACAAAAATATTTTCCGCTATATCCGCTAAATCTTTAGGAGAATCGTAATTTATATCTAAAAATCCCAGGTCATTCTGCACCATGATATTGTAATTTTTTCCTGTCATCCACCAGCTTCTAGTCTTAAGTTCTGGCGTCGCGCGTAAAACCGCTCTCTCGTCCAGTAGGCCGATCTTCCCTTCTATCTTATATTCTTGCGTAATCTGGCCATAAATCTCATTCAAGGCCGCTTTTGCGGCCGCGCCCTTCGCTGGAATCGGGGCTTGAGAGGCGTTCTCCTGAGACGGCTGGTCCGAGGCGGCTGGAGCTTGGGTTTCCAAGACAGAGGGACGGCTGCAGCCGGCGATAAATAATAAAGACAAACCTAGGAAAGAAATAATTATTTTTTTCATAAAATAATTTTTAATGATTATATTAACATTATATCTTTTTTTTAATAATCCCTCAACTTTTCCAAACCCTTAAACTTCCGGATCTTTTCCAGGGACTTGGACTCAATCTGGCGAATGCGCTCGCGCGTAACTTCAAATTCCTGTCCGACTTCTTCCAAGGTATGAGCGACGCCGTCGACCAGCCCAAAGCGCATTTCGAGAATCTTCTGTTCGCGCGGCGAGAGTTGAGCGACGATATTCTTCACGTAATCTTTCAGGAGCTGCAAAGCGGCGGCGCGATCCGGGGTGACGTTCTTCACATCTTCGATGAAATCTTCCAAAGTCGAATCTTCGTCATCATCACCGATTGTCGTCTCAAGAGATATAGTATCTTGAGAAATCTTCATGATATATCTGACCTTATCGATATCTTCCCCCATCTCTGAAGCAATTTCGTCAGCTAAAGGCTCGCGGCCCAATTCCTGGATAAGATTACGCTGGACCTGCTGAAACTTATTGATAGTTTCGACCATATGAACCGGGATGCGGATAGTTCTAGACTGGTCAGCGAGCGCGCGCGTAATCGCTTGACGTATCCACCAAGTCGCGTATGTAGAAAACTTATAGCCTTTGCGATATTCAAATTTTTCGACCGCGCGGAATAAGCCGATATTCCCTTCTTGAATCAAATCCAATAAGCTCATACCCTTCGCTCCGGCGAACTTCTTAGCGATAGAAACGACTAAGCGCAGATTCGCTTCGATAATCCTCTTCTCCGCTTCCTTATCGCCCTTTTCCTTGCGTTTAGCGAGTTCGACTTCTTCATCGCCGCTCAAGAGCGGCACTTTGCCGATTTCTTTCAGATACATCTGGATAGAATCAGCGCTTAATTTCGACAAATCAACGTTCAGGGCGTTCTGGTGCGCTAAAGCCTTCCCGGTCAAAGGCGGCTCGGCCGCTTTTCTCTCGGCCGTGTCTAGAATGCGGCCGGAATCTTCCATAATCCTGACGCCGCTCTTCTGCAATTCTCCCAAGAAAACATCATATTCATAAACATACTCTTCCACTTCCGGGAAAAGATATAATAATTCAGTTTCAGTGATAAAGCCGCGCAGACGCCCCTTCTCAATCAGCTTCTTCAGCTGTTCTTCGGTCGGCTTAACAACTGGCTTAGCCTCTCTAGCCGGCGTTACTTTAACGCCTTTCAAGCCGTGACTGGAAAAATTCTTCTTCGCCTTCTTCGGCAAACTATCAGCCCTCTTTTTCGACTTAGCCTTGGCAGCTGATTTAACTTTCGGCTTCGACGCCAGCTTATGGGCCGGTTTCTTATTTTTCACTTTAGTATTTTTAACCATATGACGAAATAATTATTTATGAAATAGTCGCTTGCCTCAACTCATCCATCAGAACATTGAGCCGCTCCTTATCGCCGGCTTTTTCCGCGCTAGCGATTTCATGCTGCAGGGCTTGAACTTGGCGCTGGCGGCTATATTTCTTAAGTTCGGCGATAATCTTGATTATCTCGGCTTTGACAGAATCAGCGTTATAGTCATAAAAATCTTTCTCTCCCAAAAGCACGAGCTTATCCAGAGTTTTTTCTGATTCGCCGCCGTCTTCCGTCAAATAGGCGCGGAAGCCTTCATAGCTCAAAGAGGTAGATTTATTATAATAGATAATCAGATTTCTGTAAAACTTAGCCAAAGGACCGTCAATCAAAATACTCGGATCAAGATTGCTGACGCTATAAGAAATGAATTCCGGAAATTTCACTAATAAGGACATTAAGAGCTCGGCTAATTTATCTTCTCGGCTTAACTCTGGGGTCATCTGTTCATTTTTTGGCTTATTTTCAATGTTTTTTATATTTCTAGAGCTCTCTGTCTTTAATACGCCATGCTTAGACTGCCACTTCACGAACTCCTCGCGAGTATCAGTTTCAGAGAATCCCAGTTCTTCGCTCAGCCGCTTGAGCCAATATCCCTGCTCCATCCGATTAACGACAAGGTCGATCATCGCGAACATCTTCGCGCTCACCTCGCGCTTATTATCCAACTGGCCGAGATCCAGCCCGGCGCTGACTTTCTTGAAATAATATTCCAGCATCGGTTTGGCGCTCGCGACCGCCGTCTTAAATTCTTCCGGATTATTCTTTAAGCATTCATCAGGATCTTTGCCTGAACTGAGCACGATTATCTTCAAATTCATTTCTTGCGCGAGCACTTCCTTTATCCCTCTGTCGGCGGCCATCTGCCCAGCGGCATCCATATCAAAGAGCAAAGCGACGTTACTAGTGAATCTCTTGATGAGCGAAACCTGTTCAGTCGTCAACGCCGTGCCTGATGACGCGACCACGTTCTTAAAGCCATGATTATGGCAAGAAATGGCGTCCATTTGGCCTTCGACGACGATAGCTAGGTCTTCCTGCCTGATGGCGCTCTTGGCCTTATTTAGGGCGAATAGGACGCGGCTCTTATCATAAATCTTAGTCTGCGGGCTATTGATATACTTACCCATCTTTTCGGTCGCTTCTTTAGCCGGATTGACGCGGGCCGTGAAGGCGATCAGGTTGTTATTGACGTCCCAGATTGGAAACATGATACGATCGCGGAAACGATCATAAAAACCGCGGCTGCCGGCCCTCGCCTCTTTCTTAATAGCCAGTCCGGCGAGAACTATCTCTTCATCCGTATATTTTTTTCCGGTTAAAGGCCGGGCTCTCAAAAAATCATACAAGCCACTCCAAGAATCAAGGCTATAGCCCAACTGCCACTCGGCGATATTCTTATCGTTCAAGCCGCGTTTCAATAGATATTCATGAGCCTCCTGTCCGGTCGGCGTCGTCAGGATATGCGCGTAATATTTTCCAGCCAGTTCCATAATATCCAAGAGGCGATTGCGTTCAGAATAATCCTGGGGATTCTCATTGGTCAGGACGACTCCCGCTTTCGGAGCCAGCAGGCGCAGAGTTTCCATGAAACCTAAGCCTTCTTTCTCCATAACAAAGGCAAAAACATCGCCGCCGCGGCCGCAGCCGAAGCAATGCCAGATCTGCTTTTCCGGAGATATTACAAAAGACGGAGACTTCTCGTTATGGAACGGACAGAGCGCCTGAAAATTAGCGCCGACCGCCTTAACGGGAATATACTCCCTGATAACTTCCACGATGTCCAATTTTGATTTTATTTCCTCTGATTGGCTCATATAAATAAATCCGGCAATATTAAGCTCTTTAAGCGGGCTAGTTCGTTCTCGACCAATTCCCCGTCGTATTCAGCATTATGACGGCTGAAGCCTTGATAGCCAGGACGTTTCTGGTCCAGATGCAGATTAAAAGTGACTATATCCTGACCGCTATTGTCTTTCGCTTCCGTAAAATAGACATGGAAGCGCGGATAAAAATCACGGCTCAAGCGGCGAGCAAAACTTTCTTGGCCGTCTTCGCGTTCGGGTATAAAAACATAGCCGGCATGGCGCAACCAAATAGCAGGCGCCTCTCCTAATTGTTTCTTATTAACAAGCAATTTCATTTTTATCTGTTCTAAATACTAAAAATTTATAAATTATAAAGCTCCAGAAACCGAGAGAAAGATTGACGATGATTTGAGCTAAAAGATACCAGACTCTGTATTTATTGACGAGCACATGCATGAAAAAACCATTCAAATTCAAACAGATAAAGGCGTTCAGGATATAAAATAATAGTTGGCCGACAACCTGGTCATGCCGGTAATTCCGGAAAGTCCAAAATTTCTGGAGCGTAAAGCTGATTAAGAAAGAGAGGATAAAGGCAGCGCTAGTGGAAAAAACTAAACCCCATTTTAAGAGACCGTGAAAGAAGAACAGAAGCATCAGATCCGTGCCTCCAGCGACACAGCCAGAAAAAAAGAACTTAATGACTGACTTATGGCGATTGCAAAAATCATAAAGACGGGGATAACGACCGGAAAAGAAATAGCGGAATTTGAAATAAAGGCGATTTATCACGGGCATAATCAAATCACTTAATAAAATTATTTAATCCAATCATAATTAGTAAAAACCCAATTAGCCAGACTCTTGCTATCCTTGAAGCGCCCATTCTTATCCTGGCTGTTCAGTACAACCGAAATCACTTCGCGGCCCGCGCTGTTCTTCAGGCGTCCGACAAAGCAATAGCCGGCTTTTTCAGTATAACCGGTCTTACCTCCGAGTACGGTCAGCGTCTTCTCCCCAGAATCGAACAGGAGATAATCGGTTGATTCGATTTTCTTCTCCCGGCCGTTCAGAGTCATAAAAAGATAATCCGGCTTAGTGGTCGCCTCACTGATTTCGCTGCGCTTAAAGGCGGCCTGAGCTAAGAGCGCAACTTCGCGCGCTGTCGACAAGTTGTATTCGCTCAGACCGACCGGATCACTGAAAGACGTCTGCTTCAGTCCTAATTTCACGGCCTGTTCATTCATCTTTTTAACGAACTCCTCTTCGCTTAAGCCGCTAGCATGCACTAGAGCTAAAGTAGCGCCGTTGTCGGAAGCAACTAAGCTCGTATAGAACAAATCCTTGACAGTCACTTCGTCTCCCAAAAAAAGATTCAAGCGCCCGCCTTCGACCTTATCCGCTTCAGTAATAGTATAAGCCTTATCCCAGCCCGGATTATTATCTAAGAATACCAGCGCGGTCATGAGCTTAGTGATACTCGCGATCGGCTGAACTTCATCTGCTCTTTCAGCAAACAGGAAGAAGCGATCATTTGCCGCTAAGACCGCGCCCCTCTCGGCGCTCATCTGCGCTTTAGGCGCTCCCGGATTCAAGATCAGACTTTCCGCTCCGGAAGTCACGGCCGGAACGCCGTGAAAACCGAAGAATAAAGTTGTGATTATGTTAACTATTGTCGTCCAAAACATCTTAGTATGATTAGTTTTTATCTTCCGTCGCGGCCAAGACCGTATTCAAGGATTCCGCCGAATTAAGCTTAAGATAATCAGGCAGCTCGTCTATACTCCCCAATCCGAGGAAGCGGACGAAATCATGAGTGACTGTATAATAATTCTCATTCTTAGATTTATCAAATCTTTCTTCAATTAAGCCGCGCAAGAGCAGATTACGGATAATCAAGCTGCAATTAACGCCTCTGACTCTCTCTAATTCAAGCTTAGCTATCGGTCCGCGATAAGCGATAATAGTCAGCGCTTCCAGGCTCGGCTGGGATAATTCTCCGCTGGTTTCATCCTTGAGAAATTCTTGAACCAAGGCTGCATTATCAGCCGCAGTCGTCAACTGATACTGTCCGTTATTCTTAATAATCGCCAAGCCGCGATTGCCTTGAGCGTAATCGGCTATCAATTCATCCAGCGCTTCTCCCAGCTCTTTAGCCGGCGCCTTCATGGCGGCCGCCAATTCTTTCAGGGATAACGGCTTAAGAGAAACGAACAATAAAGACTCTACCTGTGATTTTAATGACATAATTAGATTTGATTATTTAAGGCTGCGGCATCGGCCGGACGGCTGATAAGAATCTCGCTGAACAATTCATCTTGTTCGAAGAATAATTCTTTCTGCTTCGCCAGCTCCAAGACAGCCAGGAAACTGACGATTACTTCCGTCCGCGTCGCGGCCGAGGCGAGTAATCTCGAAAAATTCACCTTAATCTTATTAGAAATCATCTGCTTGATCGAAGCGATCTTATCGTCGATGCTTATCTTCGGTTCTAAAGTCTTCTCTGGCAGCTTCTCTTCTTGCATTTTCGCCAATTGTTTTTCCAGATTAGCGAGCAGAATCAAGAAACGTTCATGCAACAAGGCGGCATTAAGCTTAGCCGGCGGACAGAAAACTGGCAGATTAAAGCCGCCGCGGCGATTCTTGGTCAGCGGCGGCAAGAAGGAGCGGCGCGGCGACAAAACTAATTCTTTGACTTTCTGGCTAGCGGCGACGAATTCCTTATACATCCGAAGCTGACGCTCTAAGTCATTGATTTCTTCCTCTTCTTCGCCAGTATAAAGATATGGCAAAAGCGCTTTCGATTTGATGAACAATAATTTAGCGGCAATGACCAGGAAATCAGCCAGTTCTTCCGGATCGATCCCGCGATTAGCGCGGACATAAGCGACATACTCGTCAGCGATCTTCGCCAGGGCGATTTCGGTTATATCCATCTCTTCGCTCTCAATCAGGCTGAGCAGCAAGCCGAAAGGACCGGAAAATTTTTCACACGTTACATCCATCATAATTATTTAATGGTTTCGACAGCTTTGACGGCGGTATAAAGATTACCGCGCAGGCATTGGTAGCCGGCCCGATGTTCCTTGCTATGTACATCCAGACCGACATAAGAAGTCGCCTGCTGAGCGTTCTCCTCTATCGAGTCGACGCGGAAAGTCGCGCACATCTCGAATTCCTTCTCGCTGATCTTATTATAAGCTATCGGCGCTTTGGTTTCCGGATCGATCATCGCACTGGCGTTGATATAAATATTCTTATCAGCTTTGAGCTCTTCTAGATTCAGCGGCAATTTCTTGTTGCGGTCATAATAACTGTTCACAGCATTCTCGATATTATAGATATTCTGGACTAAAGCCTGATCCAAACGACGGTTGCGCGCGGTCTTCGGAGATTCTACGAAGAACCAGGCGGCGACGAAAGCGGCGATGACGCAGGCTAAGGTCGCAAAGAAGAAGATTTTCACGACTTTATCAGCCTTATCCGGATTCTCGCGTTTGATGTCATAGAAATAAAAAAAGAAACAGATTCCGGAAATGAAGAGCATGGTCAGGGCCTTGAAGATAAAGCGTCCGGTTAATTCTCCCGATAAGAAATTATTAATGACGCCGATGAAAACGCCGAGAATAATCATGGAAGATACGAGGATAATGAAATAAGTGAGCCAGCGGCGGATAGCGGAATCCTTTTCCAATTCGCCTTGATGAAGACCGCGATGGATGAGGCTAGAGATTAAATAAAAGATAGGCGCAGCGATGAAGAGCGCGGAAATCGCGAACTTCAACTGGCCATCGACGCTGCTATAGCTGTTCAAGACGTCGGGGATGATCTTATCGATGATGCTGAAGATGATCATGCCGAACGAGAGCGCCGTAAAAATAAGCGCGACGAGCGACAACAAGTAATAAAAAGCGTACTTGGCGTTGTGCTGGTTATTCATATGTTTTATATTAATTAAAATTCAGCATTCTTCGGCGTGCGCGGAAACGGGATGACGTCGCGGATATTGGCCATGCCCGAGAGATACATGATCGCTCGCTCGAAGCCGAGTCCGAAACCGGCGTGCTTGACGGAACCGAAGCGGCGCAGATCCAGATACCACTGGTAATCTTCTAATTTCATATTCATCTCTTCCATACGCTTGATCAATTTATCCAAGTTCTCTTCTCTCTGGCTGCCGCCGATAAGCTCGCCGATGCCAGGAACTAATAGATCCATCGCAGCCACGGTTCGACCGTCATCGTTCAGGCGCATATAGAAAGCTTTAATATCTTTCGGATAATCAATGACGAAAACCGGCTTCTTAAAGACTTTATCAGTCAAGTAGCGTTCATGCTCGGTCTGCAAATCAATCCCCCATTTTACCGGGAAAGCGAATTTCTCGCCGGACTTTTCTAATATGCTGATCGCTTCAGTATAAGTGACGCGGCCGAATTCAGAATCAACGATATTATTCAAACGCTCCATCAGAGTCGTGTCGATGAACTTATTGAAAAATTCCATCTCTTCCGGCAATTCTTTCAAGACATGGACAATCAGATATTTCAGCATCTTCTCCGCCAAAATCATATTGTCTTCTAGATCGGCGAAAGCCATTTCCGGCTCCATCATCCAGAACTCGGAAGCGTGGCGAGTCGTATTCGAATTTTCCGCCCGAAAAGTCGGGCCGAAAGTATAAACTTTATTTAAGCCCATCACTAAAGCTTCGGCATTAAGCTGGCCGCTAACAGTGAGTCCCGCCTTCTTGCCGAAAAAATCTTCGCTGTAATCTATTTCGCCTTTCTTATCCTTAGGCGCATTTTTTAAATCTAAAGTCGTCACCTGGAACATCTCGCCCGCGCCCTCGGCGTCGCTCGTGGAAATTATCGGGGTATGGACATAAGAGAAGCCTTCTTCCTGAAAAAATTTATGGATAGCGTAGCTGAGCGAAGAGCGCAGGCGAAAAACGGCGGAAAAAGTATTGCTGCGGCCGCGCAGATGCGCAATCTCGCGCAAGAACTCGAAGCTATGCTTCTTCTTCTGAAGGGGATAATCTTCCGGCGCGCGATTGATTATAGTAATCTTCTTGGCCTTGAGCTCGAAAGCCTGTCCGGCCGCGGGAGATTCGACGAGTTCGCCTTCTATTTCTAAAGACGAGCCGACGCTGATATTTTCTACCTCGGAAAAATTTTCTAAGCTGCTCTCAAAGACGATTTGCAGGCTCTTGAAGAAAGAACCGTCGTTAAGCTCGATAAAGCCGAATTCTTTAGAAGAGCGCGCAGTACGAACCCAACCGGCAACATTTATTTTCTTATTCAGATAGCGGCTAGTCTCTTTGTATAATGATTTAATGAGAGTATAAGGCATATAAAAAAATAATAAATTACGGAGTTAATCTCTTGACATCCCTCGGCAAGAAACAAGCTTCCTTAACGCTAGGCAGATCCAGCATCTTCATAACAATGCGTCCCGGGCCCATGCCGATACCGCTATGGCTCGGGCAGCCGTAACGAAAAAAATTCAAATAATCTTTCAATTCTTCCAGATTCATGCCCTTCTCAATCGCCTGTTTCTCTAAAACTTCTATCCGGTGCTCACGCTGTGATCCGGTCGTTATTTCTAGGCCGCGATATAATAAATCAAAACTCTTAGTTAATCCCGGACTATCCTGATGGCGCATATGATAAAAAGGGCGCGCCGCAATCGGATAATCAGTCACAAAAACAAAATCATGGCCAGTTTCCTTCTTAATAATGTGGCCTAATTCCTTCTCTTCCTCGGTAGAAAAATCATAATCTTTTTCGCTCTTAATTCCGGCCGCTTTTAATTTTTCTTTGGCGGCCGCCAGAGTTATCTTTGGGAAAGGCTTAGTTGGAACATCTACTTCAATATTTAGATCTTCTTTAACTTTTTTAAATCCAGAAATCAATAAATCCTCCTCGATGCTCATCACTTCATTATAATCGATGAAAGAAACCTCTAAATCCCAACCGGTGAATTCAGTCACGTGGCGGCTAGTAAAAGAGGGTTCAGCGCGAAAAACAGTTCCAACCATGAAAACTTTTTCTAAACCAGAGGCCATAGCCATCTGTTTGTAAAATTGCGGGGACTGAGCTAGATAAGCTTTCCGGTCAAAATATTTAACCTCAAATACTTCTGAACCAGTTTCTGAAGCCGTGCTCATAAAACATGGGGTATAGATCTGGATGAAATTATTCTTTAACCAATATTCACGGCAACCAGCTTCTAACTTAGTCCAGACCTTAAAAATAAGCTGATGCTCTTCCTGGCGCAGATCCAGCCAGCGCCAGTCGAAACGATTCTCGGAGTTGGCTTCATTATCAGCTTTTGTCAGGACAGGAATAGGTAAATTCTCATTCGCTAAAGAGATAAGCTCTGCGCTCGAAGCCGCTAATTCAAAATCCTTAACCGGATTAGGATCATTCTTCTTGGCTGGTTTCTCTTGTAAAGTTCCGGTGACAGTAATAACGCTTTCCAGAGTCAATTTTTCCGCCAATTCGTAGCCGCCTTGGCCAGACACGAAAACAACCTGCATCGCCCCGGAAATATCGCGCAAATCCACAAAAACTATGCCTTTATGGGCACGCAGATTCCTTACCCAACCAGAGACAGTCACTTCGCCATTTCCCTGTTTTTTTGCGTCAGCAATCAATATCCTTGACATAAATAAAAATAGTTTTTAATTTGAAATATGCAAATTAAAACTTGAATTATGTATATTTTTTTATACTTAAATATTAACTTATTTTCGAGATTTTAGCAAGAAAAAAACAGCCTTATGATAGCTGTTTTTAATGAATATTTTAGAAATGGAAGATTATAAATTTATCAAGCAGGTTATCTATTTCCTTCAAAGTCTTATTGTCTGTTTTCAATTTTTCTGCTGATTTGAACCGATTATCAACCATAAAACGCATTAATTTAATACAATTATCAGTTATTGTCAATAATTCCGTCTTAGGAATACCTCCGATCAAACGATCTTTTTCAAAACATTCCTCGCAAACTACGCCGCCATTTGCTAGATTAAAATAATTCTTACCGGGGCTGACAACCTTAGAACATTCTAAACAATGATACATTTCCGGCTTGTAGCCTGATTCCGCTAATAATTTAATGGTAAAGAAAGCCAAAACTAGTTCTCCGTTTTCTCGCTTGAAATCAGAAAAATCATTCAATATCCCTAGCCATCTTTCTAATAAAAAAAATAAGCGTTCATCGCTCTGGTTCTCTTTAGTCAGCCGATTAAAGAGATTGAGAGCCTTGCCGGCATAATAAAGCTTATTCAGATTCTCCCTGATTCCTGGATAGGCTTCGCGCGTAATCGCACTGCCGATATAATCAAAACCCTTGCCGGCGATGATCATAAAGTCAGCTGAAGTCAGTGGCTCAACATGGCCCGCTAATTTAGAACCGGCTTTTTTAGTCCCGCGCGCGACTAGCGCCAATTTACCGAAGTGAGGCGTATAGACCGTCACTAAGCTGTCATTTTCCTTATAATCTTGGCGATTAAGTATTAGAGCTGGTGTATTTTTTGTTTCTTCCATAAATATTATTCAGCTCGTAAACCAAACTGCTACTTTTTTATCAGTTTAATTAATCTAAAATTTCCATTAAAACCACCGTCCTTATCTGAAACTATGGTGAACCCGGAATTTTCTATCATTGATTCAAAATTTCTTGTAATATCCGAAAATATAATATTTGAAAATATATTCACAAATTTTCTAAAAGAAGATATTGCCTTATTTTTTCCGACAAACTTATCAAAGACTACCACTTGCCCCCCAGACCTTAAAACACGTTCCGCCTCGTGCATGCAAGCTACTGGATCAGGAATTACCGCTAATATTAAATGAAGAATAATAATATCAAATGAATTGTCCGCCAATTTAAGAGCTTGTCCATCCATAACAACTGCCTGAACATTCTTATGAAGCTGCTTATTGCGCTTTATAATTCTGTCAACCATGGAAGGCGTGATATCAGTCGCGACTATTTCGCAATTATCTGGTAAAAATTCTAAATCTAATCCGGTTCCAGCTCCGACAATCAAGATTCTATCACCTGATTTAATATCCAAAGAGTCAATTGATTTTTTTCGAGATTCTTTAAAAAAATTAGCTATCAAATCATAACCTGGGGTATAAAGTGTATACCGCAACTTATTTAAAATATTTGTATTCACTTTCATAATCATCGTATATAAGATTGATCGAAACTACCAAAAAAAATTATTTTGATTCATTCTTATCCAGATAACTCTGCAATATTATCGACGCGGCAATCTCGTCGCGTCCGGCTGTTTCCTTATCTTCCCCTCCCAAAGCATCGGCCGCCAAGCTGCTCAAACGTTCATCAACCATCTCGACCGGCAAGCCGCTTTTTTCCTTTAATTGCGCGACAAAATCGATCCAAGCCGGATTATTGGCTGCTTCCCCGCTCATTTTCTGAGGAGCGCCAATAATGATAACATTAGTCTCTTCCTCCTGAAGCACACCCAGAACTTCCGCCAGATTGGCGACAGTTTTCAGAGGCAGGGCTAATTTCACTTCGCTATCAGCTGTAGCCAAACCGATCCGTTTTTCGCCCCAGTCTATGCCCAGATAATTTAATATCTTATCCATATGGTTTTTTATTAAAGCTTTATTTTTACATGAACCATGCCTTCTACTTCGTCAAAATCTCTCCGCCTCTCTCCGTTACCGCTATCGTATGCTCAAAATGGGCGCTTAACGAGCCGTCGGCCGTCAAAACGGTATAGTCATTACCAGCGATATCAACGCGCCAATCGCCTTCATTAATCATCGGCTCGATAGCTATGACCATGCCCGGGCGCAAGACGACGTTCTCGGAACTGCGTTCGCTAATCTCGAAATTAAAAACATCCGGCTTCTCATGGGCGAAGTAACCGACGCCATGACCGACTAAATCGCGGACGACGCCGTAGCCATGGCTCTCGGCATAACCCGAGACCGCGCGGGCGATATCATTGATAGTATTCCCCGGTTTTACAGCCTTAATAGCCAATTCTAGGCATTTCTGAGACACCTGCAGGAGCTTCTTAGCGTCTGAGCTGATCTTGCCGACGCCGACAGTCGCGCACATATCAGTGAAGAAACCGCCATTCTTAGAATGAGAATTCATCGGTAATTTATATTTAACTCTTACCTCTGGACTGACCGGCCATTCCATACCGATATCAAGATCGACAATATCGCCGCTCTTGAGAGTTCTGACAGGATAAGCCGCGCCATGAACAACCTCATTATTTATAGAAACGCACAAAGTCGAAGGAAAAATGACGCCGCCGCCCATAGGGTAATTCTTAAAAGCCGACCGCCCGCCTTCAAGCGCAATAAGCTTATTGGCCATATCCTCGAGATAGCTAGTATCGACTCCGGGCTTTACTTCGGATAATAATTTCTTGAGGATGGCCGCCAAGCGCTTTCCGCCTTCCTTGATAGCCCTGATTTCTTCGGCTGATTTTATATAAACCATATGTTTTATTTTAGGGCAATCTTCTCTTTCTTATTGGCGCGCAGCGACATGGCTAAAAATAATCCTAAAAATATCACCATACTCAGGGGCGCAAGCCAGAATGGGAATTCGTGGCCGAAGCTCTCCAGGGTCATGATT
Source organism: Patescibacteria group bacterium (assembly GCA_041661685.1). GTDB lineage: Bacteria > Patescibacteriota > Patescibacteriia > Patescibacteriales > UBA12465 > UBA12465. Next base: position 102,171 of record JBAZTY010000001.1, on the reverse strand, counting down.
GCACCAAGCACGCCGATAGCATACATTGCGCCGTTTTTAAGATAGGCGAACTTAGTGATTAGGTCTATCCCGCGGATAGTCATTTCCCGGACTACTAAGGCGCCCAAGCCGTTGCCTAAGATTATCAGAGGGACGCTGACAGTAAAAGCGAAAGCGCCGATAACACCATCAATGGAAAATGAAGCATCGAGCACTTCTAGATAGATTATCTTGCTCCAAGCGCTCATAGAGGATCCGAGAAGTTTCTTCTCCTGTTCTTCCGCATTCTTCTTAAAACCGTCTGTTATGAAAAAGGCGCTAACGCCGATAGTAGCGGCTAAAGCTAGGATAGGGTTGCGCTGCAGGGAAAAATAAACTACCGCGGTCGTTAAGAGCGAGGCGAGCGCGTAGAACCAGACCCCTTGGCGATGGATGAAGCCTTCGACTAAAAAAGCATATTTTTTCTCTTCCAAGAATAGCCAGGACAGGAATACTAAGAAAAGATAGATGCCGCCGCCTAAGAGCAAGAGCGGTTTGGAAGCTTCCAGATAATTCCTAATGGCCGGGTCATTCGAGAAAGCGGCGGAAATTACTTGCAGAATCGATAAATCGGGATTAGCTATCCAAACGATAATGAAAGGCAGGACGCCTCTGACCACAAAAACCGCGAATAATAAGCCCCAAAATAAAAAAATTTTCCGATATTTCTCCGACATGGTCTTCAGGACATGGGCGTTAACGACCGCGTTATCGACGCTGCTGATAACTTCAAAAAGGCATAGGCCAGTAATGATGACTAGAGTGCTCCAGAACATAAGGAAATATAAAAATTAAGATTAAAACAATTCAAAAAGACCGGTATTAAAGACGTTCGAAATTAACGCTGGGGCTTGACGTTGCAACAGCCGCAGCGAGTCTTCCATTTTTCGTTATCCTTAGTAGCGGACTCCGACTTCTCTTTAAAATTAACCATGCGGAGCCTCTGCCCGCTGGGAACGTTCTTCTTTTCCATAAATTTCTGCTTTATATTGATTAAAGATTGACGCGCTGATGGCCGATCGGATTACTGGGCTTCTTATTATCTAAGCCTTTATCATAGGTCTCGCCGCGGTTAGCCGCAACGCCATAATGACCGCCGGCCGAAATACTGCCGGAAGCCAAACCGGTACCGTGCTGCTTATAAGTATCAACATTACCATAAAAACTAGGATCACGATTAGTTTTAGATAGGCTCGGACGAACCAATTTAAGAGTTGATGTAGCGGCTGCCTTCTTCTCTTCAGCCGCGACTATTGCCTTCTGCAATGATGATATGCGCGGTTTTGGCGCAGTCTCGAGCTGCTGGAAGGCTTTTCGGACGCTACGAAGCTCTTCCGCCGATATGTTCTTATCTAAGGATTTCAGTTTAGAAATCGCGGCCGAAGCCTTGAAACGACTGCCGCGAATGGCGCCTTCGGAATTCCGAACAACTTTCATGATGCTCTCGCGCTTGTCTTTCAAGCTATTATACTTAGTGGCGAAACCGAGCTTATCCTTGAACTTGACGACACTAAAATCTTTTCCGCCGCCGATGCCCTTCATTTCCATATTGGTTCAATTTAAATTCTAATCTAAAAATCCGTCTAAAAGCTTATTAATCTGCTCCAGATCATAATGTGTTAAGCCAAGTTTTACCCGGTTCTCATAAAGATGGTACTTATCCTCTCTCACGGTCAAGCCGGAAGGCCTGATGCCCTTCCTGATTTTTTCCTTATATTTCTTAATCAGACTCAGAACCAGTTCCCGGTTAGCCCCGTCTAGATTCTTGTAATTAGGGTTAGTCCGCATTAATTCTTCCATCCGCTGGGTTATCCGGTAATCAGTCTGGCTAGTTAAATCCTTAGTGACATCTTTTAAGTCCATAGATATTTTAATAAATATAAAAAACAGCCGGCGACAATTTATCTGTTTTTTATTATACCATAAAAAAAACCGGCTTTAAAGCCGATTTTTTATATTCTTATTGACCGGATATAGAATTAAAGGCCATCATACTCGCGCATAGTCATCTGAGCTTCTATCTGCTTGACCGTTTCGATAACGACGGAAACGACGATTAACAAGCTCGTGCCGCCGACGGCGAAGGCCTGCATGCCGGTATAGTATTTCATGATGAGCGGCAGGACCGCGATAAGCCCCAAGAACAGGGCGCCAGCTAAGATAATCTTATGAGTCGTATAAGCCAGATAATCGCTAGTCGGCTTGCCTGGACGGATGCCCGGGATAAAACCGCCCTGCTTCTGGAGATTCTCGGCAATCTGAGCCGGATGGAAGATGACTTCGGTATAGAAATAGGTGAAGGCAAAAACTAATATAAAATAGATGATGCCGTAGAAAAGCTGATTATTGAACAAGCTAATGGTATGGGTAGCAACATTTGCGATCCAGGCGGTCTTGGCATGAATCAAGAACTGGGCAATCATGGATGGGAATAGAACGACGGAAATAGCGAAGATAATCGGGATGACGCCAGCCATATTCACGCGCAAAGGCAGATGAGTGCTGGTGCCTCCAAAAGTGCGGTTGCCGCGGACCTGGCGAGCGTACTGGACCGGAACGTTGCGCTGACCTTCGTTGATAATAACGACGCCGACGACAGTAATGATTGCGATTACAACGAAACCAATCAGCATGAATAACTGAGTAGCATCAAAGGTCGTCGCAATTTGTTGGAGTTTAGTCGGTAAGCTAGCCACGATGCCGGCAAAAATCAATAAAGAAATACCATTGCCGACCTTCTTTTCGGTGATAAGCTCGCCGAGCCACATCAAGAAGATAGAACCGGCGGTGATAGTCAAAATCATCAGGCCGAAATCAAACGGACTCACTTGGCCTAAGATGCCCGATGATCCATTGCGCAGAAGCGTGATCATACCATAGGACTGCAAAATCGCCAAAGGTACGGTGGCCCAGCGCGTCCACATGTTTATCTTCTGGCGTCCGGATTCCTCTTTCTGCATCTCCTCGATAGACGGGACGATCATCCCTAATAACTGGAAGATAATGGAAGAAGTAATATAAGGACCGACGCCCATCATAACGATAGAGAAATTTTCCATGCCACCCCCAGAAAACAGGTTCATGAGTCCCAAGAATTGATTAGAGGCGAATAAGCTCTTCAGGGCGATAGCATTGACTCCTGGAACCGGGATATGAGCAGCGAGGCGGAAGATGACAAGCATGCCGAGAACGAACAGGATGCTGTTCCTCAAATCTTTAGCCTTCCAGATTTGCGATAATTTATCAAATATCATATTGATAATTTTAGAAAAACCTTAAGTCTGACTTAAAAAGCGGGATTATTTAACTTGATCCTTAGCGCCGGCTGACATCTTAATCTTTTCGAAAGTAACCTTAACGGTCAGCTTTTCCTTGCCCAAGATCTTAACCGGCAAAGAAGCGGAAGCAATCAATTTCTTCTCAAACAAAGCAACTGGAGTAACGATTTCGCCATCCTTGAAAGCATTATTAATAGCCTTAATACTGACAACCTGATTCTTCGGCTTTAACGAACGGAAACCGCGAGATTTCGGAATCTGTAATAATTGAGCGCGCATGCCTAAGCGCTTCAAGCCGGAGACGCCAGAGCGTTGTCCCTGCCCTTTCTGGCCGCGAGTACTATAAGTGCCGTGACCGGAAGCGTTACCGCGACCGACGCGCTTATTTGTCTTAGCCCTGCCCTTAGCTTTGGTTATAGTATTAAGTGATAACATATAATTATGAAGTCTAATTAAACACGATTATTTATCGCTCTTTAGATCCTTGGCCTCTGCTTTGACCGCTTTCGGTTCGCGAGTGCGCAATTCTCTCAGAGCTTCTATAGTGCAACGAGCATTATTGATCTTATTATTAGAACCCAGAGCTTTGCTGGTGATGTTCTTGACTCCGGCTAATTCCAAGATAATTCTGGTGACGCCGCCAGCGATGACGCCGCGTCCAGTTTTAGCCGGTTTGATCATTATTAAAGCCGCGCCCATCTTTTTGGTGACTGCATGCGGGATAGTCTCTTTAGCGATAACGACCTTAACCATGTCTTTTTTAGCGCGGTTAACAGCCTTATTAACAGCCATAGTGACATCAGCGCCCTTGCCGACGCCGACGCCGACGCTGCCTTTCCTGTCACCGATAGCGACACAAGCGCGGAAATTCATTCTCTTGCCTCCAGCCATAACACGAGTAACGCGCGCTACCTCTAAGATGCGCTGTTCCATCTCGTCTTTCGACTTATCATCGCGGCGATCGCCGCGTCCCTTGCCGCGTCCGCCTTGAAATCCGCCGCCGCCGCGTTTCTTTTCGCCATATAGGTCTTTAGCGACAGTCGCCGCCGCTCCCTGGCTGGCATCCTTGGCTTTGGCTTCGGTTGTTGTTTTTTTGTCTTCCATATAATGATTGCTAATTGCAAAATTGTTTTTTAAAATTTCAAGCCGCCTTCACGCGCTCCCTCGGCCGCCGCTTTCACCCGGCCATGATATTTATAAGAGCCGCGATCAAAAACCACGGATTCGATTTTCTTGGTCTTAGCTTTGGTCGCGATAATCTTGCCTAGCTCTTTGCCAGCTTCAGATTTATTGACCTTGGCTTTGATCTCCTTCATGCCGGCGCTAGCCAGAGTCTGACCGCTGAGATCGTCGATGAGCTGCAAGAACATCCCCTTATTAGAACGGAAAACGCTCAAACGCGGGCGAGACTCAGTCCCGGAGATCTTAGCGCGAACGCGTCCATGACGTCTATCCGCTCTTTGTTTGTTGGCCTTGATTTTATCCATATGATTAAAATTCTTATCGATTTAAGATTATTTGCCCTTAGCAGCCGCTTTACCGGCTTTGCGTCTGATGATTTCATCAGCATATTTAACGCCCTTGCCTTTATAAGGTTCCGGTTTGCGGATCTTTCTGATCTGAGCGGCCGTCTCTCCGACTAAAGCCTTATCAACCCCTTCTAAAGTGATGACATTGGCGGCGACAGAGGCGGTGATTCCCTTCGGCAGCTTAAATTCAATCGGATGAGAGAAGCCGAGGCTCATATTTAATTGACTGCCGGCAACCGTAGCGCGGTAACCGACGCCATTAATTTCTAATTTCTTAACAAAACCAGCCGAGACGCCCTCGACAGAATTCCGGATCAGGCTCCACATCAGGCCCCACATGGCGCTGGCGTTCTTAGCCTCCTTATCATGAGGAGCGACAATGATTTCGTTATTCTCGACCTTAGCGGTAATAAGTTTATTAAGAGCCAAGCGTAACTCGCCTTTCGGACCCTTAAAAGTATATTCCTTGGCATCAGCAGTGAAACTCACTCCGGCCGGCAATTTGATTGGCAGTTTTCCTAAACGTGACATATGGGATTAATTAAAATATTGAAAGATTAAAAATTAATATATTTCTCCGAGAACCTCGCCACCGATATGATCCTTCTTGGCCTGCTTATTCGTCATCAAGCCAGCAGAGGTGGAAATTATCGCGATGCCAAAATTATTCAAAACCGTCGGGATTTCATCCTTAGAGACATAGATTCTCAAGCCCGGGCGGCTGATGCGCTTGATAGAGCTGATCTGGGGCTTGCCATTCTTATGATATTTCAATTGAATTTGCAGCTGATCAAAGTTATTATGGCGTCCGTTCAAACCGCCGGCGATTATTTCCGCTTTTTTGACCCAGCCTTCGGTCTCTAAGATCTTGGCGATCTCGAGCTTGAGCTTGCTGAGCGGCAAAACAATCTCCGACTTTTTTACAGCGGAAGCGTTTCTGATTCTTGTGAACATGTCTGCGATGGGATCCATCATATTTTTAGGTTAACTTAGTTACTTATTTTTACCAACTGGACTTCGTGATTCCAGGCAAATCGCCATTATCGGCTAATTCGCGGAAACAAATACGGCATAATTTAAAATCACTCATGTAGCCGTGGTTGCGGCCGCAGCGCCAGCACCGATTAATCTTCCTCGTGGAAAATTTCGGCTTTCTTTTTGCTTTGACGATTAATGCAGTTCTTGCCATATATATTTAATTATTTGGTATCTTTTTTAAACGGAAATCCGATTAAGCGGAAAAGCTCTAAACCCTCGGCTCTGTTCTTGGCGTTAGTGGACAGGCAGACTTCGAGACCGAAGATATTATCAACTTCTTCCATGTGAATTTCTGGGAAACAGGTATAATCCTTGAAACCGACAGTCATGTTGCCTTCTCTATCGAGAGACTTGTCGCTGATGCCGCGGAAGTCGCGGACGCGAGGGAAAGTGATATTGACGAGCTTATCGACAAAATCATACATCTGCTGGCCGCGCAAAGTCACCTTAGCGCCGATAATCAAGCCTTCTCTGATTTTGAAAGCGGAAATCGATTTCTTAGCGGCCGTCATGACCGGCTTCTGGCCGGCAATCTTTGTCAGGGCTTTTTCCACGCCGGCGACGAATTCTTTTTCTTTAAGATGATGACCGAAACCGACGTTCAGGACCACCTTAGTCAAACGCGGAACGAGCATGTCATTCTTAAAGCCGAATTCCTTCTTCAGGCTAGGCACGATATTCTTTTGATATTTTTCTCTTAATCTCATAGTATTAATCAATTATTTCCTGACATTTTTTACAAACTCTAAATTTCTTGGATTTACCGCCTTCGGTCTTGATAGTCTTGTGGCCGATTCTGGTCGCCTGGCCGCATTTCGGACAGACGAGCGCCAAATTATCAGCAGTCATAAAAGCCGGGAATTCAATCCGTTGGCCTTTCTCGCCGTTCCGATTCGGACGCATGTGCTTGATAAGCAGATTCAAGCCTTCGATGCTCGCCTTGTTTTCAGACGGGATCACCTGCAAAACCTTGCCGGACTTTCCCTTGTCCTTGCCGGCTAAGATCTTAACTTTGTCATTCTTTTTGATATTCATATATTTCTGGCTTGATTTTTTTATAAAACTTCAGGCGCTAAAGAAGCAATCTTGATAAAACCTTCACGGCGGATCTCTCTAGCCACCGGCCCAAAGATACGAGTTCCCTTCGGCTCTTTCTTCTCCGCGTCATTGATAATCACGCAAGCGTTATCGTCAAAACGGACATAAGAACCATCGACGCGGCGGATTTCCTTCTTAGTGCGGACGATGACAGCCTTAACTACGTCGCCTTTCTTGATAGCGGCATGAGGCACGGCCGACTTGACCGCGACGACGACGATGTCGCCGACATGGCCATAACGTCTCTTATAACCCCCTAAGACGCGGATGCACATTACTTCCTTGGCTCCGGAATTATCGGCTACTTTTAAATATGTTTGTACTTGGACCATATGATTAATGCAAATTTATCAATTAGGCTTTGCTAGTTACTCTCCATCTCTTATCGCGGCTGAGCGGGCGGCATTCGACGAAGCTAACCTTGTCGCCGACATGGAATTCATTCTTCTCGTCATGAACCTTGTATTTGCGGCTGACGGTATAGCGCTTCTGATATTTCGGATGCTTCTTGACGGATTCAACCTTAACCACGACGGTCTTGTCGTTCTTATCGCTCACGACGACGCCGTTAAAAGTGCGGCTGATGATTTCCGGCTTCTTGATCTCCTCTTTTTTGGGTCTTGCTGCGCTCATATTATTTTTTCTTATTTAATATAGTTAAAACTTGAGCGACCTGTTCCTTAACGGTTCTGATCTCCCGGACGTTCTTCAATTGCTTATTAGAATCCTTAAAGCGCAGTTCACGCAATTTTTCGCGGTCCTGAACCAATATCTTCTGCAATTCAGCTTCGCTCTTAGTTTGTAATTCTTTGAAATCCATATAGTTATCCTAATTATTCTTACGAATTATTCTTTACTGACGAATTGGCATTTGATTGGCAATTTATGGCCGGCCAGTTCCATCGCTTTCTTAGCAGTTTCCTTATCAAGGCCTTCCATTTCGAACATAATCATGCCCGGCTTGACGATAGCGACGTAATAATCGACAGCGCCTTTACCTTTACCCATCGGAATCTCTCCGCCATGAGCGGTGACTGGCTTATCCGGGAAGATTCTAATCCAAATCTGTCCGCCTTTCTTGACGTACTTAGTCATGACGCGGCGAGCCGCTTCAATCTGGCGGGAGTTTATCCAGCAAGGAGTCAAAGCCTTCAAGCCATAGCTGCCGAAGCTGATAGTCAGGTAACGGCTAGCTTTTCCGCCGCGGCGGCGCTTCTGGTCTTTTCTCCATTTAGTTTTCTTTGGCATTAACATATGTTTTGCAGATTTGTTTAATTTTATTCGGCGATTACTTCACCCTTAGCATTACCGTCTTTTTCAAAAACCTCTCCCTTATAGACCCAGACTTTGATGCCGATGGCTCCATAAGTGGTATGAGCGGCGCCGCGAGCATAGTCGATATCGGCGCGCAGGGTCTGTAACGGCACTTTGCCCCAGACTAATTTCTCCCGGCGGGCGATTTCCGCGCCATTCAAGCGGCCGGAAATGACAATCTTCGCGCCTAAAGCGCCGGCTCTTTCTATCTTGCCTAAATTCTGTTTCATCACTTTTCTGAAAGGCATTCTTTTTTCGATGTCCATGATCATGGTCTGAACGATTATCTGAGCGCTCAGATTCGGGCGGCTATATTCTTTAATATTCAGGCTGATTTCGCCCATGCGGAAATCCTTTAAGAATTTATCATGCAGTTTCTTCTTCAATTCTTCGGCGCCATTGCCGCCGCGTCCGATGATGAGTCCTGGCTTAGCGGTCGTGATGTTGATCTCGATCTTATTGATAGAACGGATGATCTCCACCTTATCGATGCCCGCTTCCCTGAACTCTCTAATCATGTACTTGCGGATATAGATGTCCTGCTTGATATTCTTCACATACTTATCGCCGGATTCGAACCATAAAGACGCCCAAGTCTTGGTGATGCCCATGCGAAGTATTTTCGGATTAACTTTTTTACCCATATGAATTCAATTACGAATTAAGAATTTATTTTAATTTCACTAGCCTGCCTTTCTTCTGAACATCTTAGTCTTCTCGCCGGCGGCTTTCTTGCCTTGATCTCTCTCGGCCTTGATTCCGGCTTTCTGAGCGGCAGCTTCGCCTTCCTTCGCTAATTTTTCCAGCTTGACCGGATCGGCAGTCTTTACGACCTTCTTCTCCTTCTTGCCGCTTTCCTTTATTTCGGCCAAGACGAGAGACAAGTGGCAGCCGCGCTTCCTAATAGAAGTAGCGCGTCCGTGGGCGCGAGGCATCCAGCGCTTTAGCATAACGCCTTCGTCGGAACGGATTTCCTTGATATATAAATTATCGCGCTCCAAGCTATAAGTATTCTCGCCGTTAGCGATAGCCGACTTAATCAGCTTGGCGACCGGTTCGGCGGCGAGCTTATTCATGAATCTTAATTGATCCAAAGCGGCCTCGACCGGCATCTTGCGGACAACGTCAATAGCCAAACGGATTTTCCGTGGCGACATCCTCAAATGGTTTAAACTGGCTTTTACTTCCATATTAGTCAATATTAATTATTTCTTTTAACTAGGGTTACTTCTTATCAGCGGCCTGAGTTTTCGCCATCTTACCGCCATGACCTAAGAATTTCTTAGTCGGGGAAAATTCACCTAAACGATGGCCGACCATATTTTCAACCATATAAACTGGTAAATGAGTCTTGCCGTTATGAACGCCGAGAGTAAACCCAACCATCTCCGGAGTAATCGTGCAAGCGCGATCCCAAACTTTAATAACGGTCTTATCGCCCGGTTTTAAGTTCTTGATCTTATTGAGCAAGCGCAGATTAACGTATGGACCCTTTTTTAAACTTCTAGACATATATTTTATTTACGTTTAGCTCTTCTCTTAATTATTAAGCGGTCACTATGGCGCTTGCGTCTGGTCTTAACGCCCAAAGCTGGCTTACCCCATAGAGTCTTAGGATGACGCAAACCGATAGACTGTTTGCCTTCACCGCCGCCGTGTGGATGATCAACCGGATTCATAGCGGTGCCTCTAACAGTCGGACGGATGCCTAAGTGGCGGCTGCGTCCGGCTTTGCCCAAGGAGATATGACGATGATCAGGATTACTGGCGCGGCCGACAGTGCATAAGCACTCTTTCTTGACCTGGCGAATCTCTCCGGACGGCATTTTTAACTGCGCATACTTTCCTTCGATACCCATGACATAAACGATATTGCCAGCGCCGCGAGCGATCTTAGCTCCTTGGCCCGGCTCTAATTCAACGCAACAGACAGGCATACCGGCCGGAATGAATTGCAAAGGCAAAGCGTTGCCGGTTTTGATTTCGATGAGCTCCTTGGAACTCATGACCTTATCGCCGACATTCAAATCAACCGGGGCGATGATATATCTCTTAGCGCCATCAGCGTAATGCAGTAAAGCGACGCGAGAGCCTCTGTTAGGATCATATTCAATAGAGGCGACTGTCGCTTCCACGTTGAATTTATCGCGCTTGAAATCAACTAAGCGGATATAACGCTTAGAACCGCCGCCATGATGACGGACGGTGATCTTTCCTTGAGAATTGCGACCGCCTCTTTTCTTCTTGATGACGATCAGTCTCTTTTCCGGAATAACCCGAGTGACATCCTTAAAATCATCGAAGGTAGCTTCGCGTCTTCCCGGAGTATTCGCTTTTACTTTTTTGATACCCATATATACAGATTAAGAATTGAAAAATTGAAAATTGAAAAATTAAACGCCTTCGTAAATCTTGATGGCTTCGCCCTTGGCGAGAGTGACGATCGCTTTGCGCCAATCGCTTCTCTGGCCCGCAATGCGTCCGCGAGCAACCTTCTTTCCGGAAACATTGATGACATTAACCTGGAGCGGCGTAACGCCGTAAGTCGCCTTGATCGCTTTAGCGATCTCAATCTTATTAGCGCCAGAAGCTACGACAAAAACGTATTTATTTTCGCCGACAAGAGTAGTCGCCTTCTCCGTAATGAGAGGACTCACAAGCACGCGATAAGATTCGTTAGCTTTAGAAGTAGAGACAGCCGCCTTCTTAGAGCCGGAAACCGCTTTGGTTCCGCTATAAAGATCCTGCATGCTGGTTCCCTCTTCTTCCTTAACTTCATCTTTCTTGGCTGCCTTAGCCACCGGTTTCTTAACGGCGGATTTAGCGGCCGGTTTCTTCTTGTCTTCGTCTATTTTCTTATTTCCGAATAAAGCCATATGATTAATTACTTTAAGTTCTTGCTATAACGGTCCGTTAAGGTCTTAACGGCGTTTTCCGTTACTAATAAATTTTTATAATTCAAAATATCAAGCAAGTTGATGTTTTCTAAATTGATGATCTTGACGCCTTTCAGGTTACGGCCGGAATATTGGGTCTTCTCGTTCTTAGAATCATTGATTATCAGGACATCGCGGCGATCATTGGCCAGAACTTTCTTTTCCATGGCGGTCAACATCGTGTTAAAATCCTTAGTCTTATATTCATTGAAATCAAGGCTGTCAAGAACTACTAAAGTGCTGGTCAAAGCCTTATCCGATAAAGCCATGAACATCGCTTTCTGCTTCATCTTCTGATTTATCTTCTGTTTGAAGTTGCGATCTTTTCTCGGACCGAAAGTGACGCCGCCGCCAATCCAGATAGGAGAACGGCTGGAGCCGACGCGAGCGCGGCCAGTGCCTTTCTGTTTCCAAGGCTTCTTGCCGCCGCCGGAGACTTCGCTTCTATCTTTGGTATGAGCCAAAACCTGACGGGCGTTAGCCTGTTGGGCGATGACAGCCTGATGCAATAATTCATTGTTAGGCTTGATTCCGAAGATTTTAGCTGATAGCTCTAAATCCTTAACGGCCACAGCAGATTGGTTATAAACTTTTATTTTCATACGATTCGTAATTCGCTATTTAATATTATTTCGCTTCTTCCGCCTTCACTTCTTCCGTCTTCACTTCTTCTGCTGGAGCCTCCGCTACCGGAGCTTCTTCCTTAATCTCTTCGGCCGGAGCAGCGTTGATAGCTTTTTTAGTATTAACCTTTAATTCGCCATCACCCTTAATCATGACAAAACCGTTGATAGCTCCTGGAACTGCGCCTTTGACAAAGATGATATTCTTCTCCTCATCAATAGCAGCAACTTCAAGATTGGTGGTAGTGACCCTGTCTCCGCCCATACGGCCACCCATGCGCGTGCCTTTGAAAACGTGAGCCGGACCTTTGGCGCCGACAGAACCGCCCATTCTCTCCTGATCCTTATTGCCGTGAGTCTTGCGGAAACCGGCGAAATGATGACGCTTAACAACGCCTTGAAAACCTTTACCCTTAGAAGTACCGATGACATCGATTCTATCACCGACCGCGAAAGCGTCAGCGCTGACGACATCACCGATCTTAAAATCAGCGGCGTTATCCATTCTGAATTCACGAACATGAGCCGGCTTAACGCCCGCCTTCTTAAAATGGCCTAACTGCGGCTTGTTGATATTCTTTTCTTTACGTTCGCCAAAGGCTAACTGTAAAGCTTCATATCCGTCTTTCGCTTTAGACTTCACTTGAGTAATAGTGCACGGACCAGCTAAAACCGGGGTGACGGCCATTACCGCATCGCCGGACCAGATCTGAGTCATGCTTAATTTTTTTCCGCTGATAAATTTCATATAATTTTCTGGACCTTAAATAAACAAAAACTGGCTTAGAAACCAGCTTTAAAACCAAATAATAAAAAATGATTATTCCCCTATTTTTTATAATTGTGTTTTCCCAGCTGATTTTCCTCCAAATTTAGCTAATTTTCGCTTAAACACTTTCTATTGAGACAGAGTTATTCAAGCGCCTCTTAACTAATTAAATATTACTTTTAAATTCTACTACATTTTTATTTCTACGTCAACCCCGGCCGGTAAGCTAAGGTTAGTCAAATCTTCAATGGTTTTCGCGGTCGGATCGATAATATCAATCATGCGCTTATGAATACGCATTTCATATTGATCGCGAGCATCCTTGTGAACAAAAGTAGAACGGTTGACCGTGTATTTACGGATCTCGGTCGGAAGCGGAATCGGCCCAAAAAACTGAGCGTCGCTGCGTCCAATGGTTTCCACGATAGTCTTAGTGGATTGATCAATGATCTTATGATCAAACGCCTTGATCTTGATCCTGATTCTCTGTTTGAATTCTTTTTCTTCTTTTTTGTTTTCGGACATAATTATTATTTAAAATATACACTACAAACCCGCCCTTAAAGGTAAGAGCGGGTTAAAGTGGTTACTTTAAAATCTTAGTAACGACACCCGCGCCAACGGTACGACCGCCTTCGCGAATGGTGAATTTCTGCTTGTCTTCAAGAGCAATCGGAGCAATTAACTTAATAGTTAAGTTAGTAGTATCTCCAGGCATGACCATTTCAGTGCCGGCAGGTAAATTAATATCGCCAGTAACATCAGTAGTCTTGAAGTAGAATTGCGGCTTATAGCCGTTGAAGAACGGCTTATGGCGTCCGCCTTCATCCTTAGACAGGACGTAAACTTCTGCAGTGAATTCAGTGTGAGGAGTGATAGTACCCGGTTTGCATAAAACCTGGCCGCGCTCGACTTCGTTCTTCTTAGTACCACGGAGCAAGATACCGGCGTTATCGCCAGCCATGCCTGAATCCAGGGACTTGTTGAACATTTCAATGCCGGTAACAGTAGTCTTCTTGGTATCCATCAAACCGACGATCTCAACTTCATCGCCGACTTTGACCATACCTCTCTCGATGCGGCCGGTAACGACAGTGCCGCGGCCTTCGATTGAGAAGATATCCTCAATAGGCATCAAGTAAGGAAGATTGACATCGCGAGTAGGCTCAGGGATATAAGAATCCAAGGTTTCCATCAGCTTCATGATCGGTTCGGCATCCGGACCGGTCGGGTTCTCTAAAGCCTTCAAGGCGGAACCTCTGATGATCGGGGTGGTGTCACCTGGGAATTCATATTTCTTCAATAAATCACGGATTTCTTCTTCGACGAGGTCGATCAATTCTTTATCTTCAACCATATCGCACTTATTTAAGAAGACGATGATATAAGGGACGCCGACCTGGCGAGCCAATAAGATGTGTTCTCTGGTCTGAGGCATAGGGCCATCAGTCGCAGCAACTACCAAGATAGCGCCATCCATCTGAGCGGCGCCAGTGATCATGTTCTTAACATAATCGGCGTGACCCGGACAATCAACGTGAGCATAATGTCTCTTTTCGGACTCATACTCGACGTGAGCGGTGGCGATAGTGATGCCTCTCTCTTTTTCTTCAGGAGCGGCATCGATTTCACCGACGCCTTTGTGAGAAGCCTTCATGCCCTTGGCATTGAAAACGGCTAACATCGCGGCGGTTAAAGTAGTCTTCCCATGGTCAACGTGGCCGATAGTACCGACGTTAACATGGGGCTTGGTGCGTTCAAATTTTTCTGTTGCCATGTTTTTTGGTGTTAGGCCCCCGTTTACCACGGGGTTTCTTTCCTGGATTAACCCAGGAAACCAGCCGAACTTAATTAATTAATTGTTATTTAAATTATTTATAACTCTACTAAGCTTGTTTTCCCTATCTTTACTCAATTTCTTGGGCTTTATCCTTCACTTTCGAAGGAATTTGCCAAGCCTTTTTAGGCTTATTCTCTTCCCCCAAGAAAACAGAATTTTCTCGATTTTTCCACATCGAGATTTCGCGATTAATCTTATCAGTTAAATCTTCTTCTGTCAAATTTTCCTTTTCTTCGGAATTTGCTGATAAATCAGCCATAATCGGGGTATTTGCTGGAGCTTCTTGAATCTTGGCGATTTTAACAGCTGGAGCATTATCCAGGCTAGCGGCATAATTATCAAGGCCCATAATCACATAAGAGTCGTCTGGAGCGCTGGCATCAAAAATTATTACCCGGTCGCCGGTCTTTTTTACTAGATTCAAAATTTTTTTCAATTGCTCTGGGAACATATGTAAATACTATTAGTATAAATTGTTGTAAAAAATTATATTTTTGGAACGAATATTTTTTCGTAGAGTAATCCGCCAGCTGGCGGATTGCCACAGAAAAAATCCTGAGTGAAAAAAATATAATTCTTTACTTCCCTTGCTTCTCCTTAATAGCCTCTAAAATATTCTTCGGCACTTCGGCGTAATGAGAGAATTCCATCACATAATTAGCGCGGCCTTGGCTCATAGAACGTAAGCCAGTAGAATAGCCGAACATTTCTGATAATGGAACTTTGGCCTTGACGACTTTGATATTCGCGCGATCAGACATCTCTTCGATCTGTCCTCTCTTCGAACTAAGATCGCCGATAATGTTGCCCATATATTCCTCCGGAGTAGTGACTTCAACTTTCATGATTGGTTCGAGTAGAATAGCGCCGGCTTTCTGACAAGCTTCCTTGAAAGCGAAGATAGCCGCTAATTTAAAGGCTATTTCCGAAGAGTCGACTTCATGATAAGAACCGTAATAAACGGCCGCTCTGACATCAACCATCGGGTATCCGGCCACAGTACCGCTGAGAATCGCTTCCTTAACACCCTTTTCAATCGCTGGAATAAACTCACGAGGAATGACCCCGCCCTTGACTTCATCAGCAAACTCGAAACCTTTGCCGGCTTCAAGCGGTTCGACGCGCAAAGCACAATGTCCATATTGCCCTTTACCGCCAGACTGCTTAACATATTTATGCTCCGCTTCAGCCATTTTCGTGATGGTTTCGCGATAAGATACTTGAGGGTTGCCGACGTTAGCTTCGACGCCGAATTCGCGCTTCATGCGATCGACGATGATTTCCAAATGAAGTTCACCCATGCCGGAGATAAGAACCTGATTAGTTTCCGGATCGGTCTCGACGCGGAAAGTCGGGTCTTCTTCAGCCAAGCGCTGTAAAGCAACTCCCATCTTCTCTTGATCAGCCTTAGTCTTCGGCTCAACGGCGATCTTAATGACCGGTTCCGGGAAAACGATAGATTCTAATAAGACCGGATTGCTCTCGTCGCATAAGGTATTGCCAGTAGTCGTGCTCTTCAAACCGATAACGGCGGCAATATCGCCAGCACAAACTTCCTTGATTTCCTCGCGATGGTTAGCGTGCATGCGCACCAAACGTCCGACTCTTTCTTTGTTATCTTTAGAAGAGTTGAGAATATAGGAACCAGCGGTCAAGACGCCTTGATAAACGCGGACAAAACAAAGCTTGCCGACGAACGGATCGGTGGCAATCTTAAAAGCTAAGCCGACAAAAGGCTTGCCGTCTTCAGCATAGATAGTAATCTTATTCTCCGCATCATTCATATCGGTCACTTCCAATTTCGGAACATCCAAAGGAGACGGGAGATAATCATTGACCGCGTCTAAAGCCAACTGAACGCCGATATTCTGCAAAGCGGTACCACATAAGACTGGATAAATCGCATTAGCGATTACGCCCTTTCTGATAGCTGCCTTCAATTCTTCGGAAGATATTTCTGCTCCACTCAAATATTTTTCCATTGTTCCTTCATCGCATTCCACGGCTTTTTCGATTAATTCATTATGGAACTTAGCAACCTTCTCTTCCATATCTTCCGGAACCGGAATCTCTTCAATATTCACGCCGTTCATGCCAGTGAACTGATAAGCCTTCTGAGATAACAAATCAATGACGCCGCTGAGATTGCTTTCCGCGCCGATCGGCAGCTGGATAGCGACAGCTTTCTGATTCAATCTAGTCTTGATGGAATTAAGACTCATGTAAAAATCCGCGCCCATCTTATCCATCTTATTGACGAAGCACAGGCGAGGAACATTGTATTTATCGGCTTGGCGCCAGACAGTCTCGGACTGCGGCTCAACGCCGGCCTGACCGTCGAAAACAGCGATAGCGCCGTCTAAAACACGCAAAGAGCGTTCAACTTCGACAGTGAAATCGACGTGCCCTGGAGTATCAATAATATTGATCTTATTCTGTTTCCAAAAACAAGTAGTAGCGGCCGAGGTGATGGTGATGCCTCTTTCCTTCTCCTGCTCCATCCAATCCATTTCCGCGGCGCCCTCATGAACTTCGCCGATCTTATGCTTCTTGCCGGTATAAAACAAAACACGCTCGGTAAAAGTAGTTTTGCCGGCGTCGATGTGCGCCATGATGCCAATATTTCTAATGTTTTCCAATGCGTAGTCTCGGGCCATATGAGATTATAAAGTGAGATATTTAAATTAATATGTTAACCCTGTCAAATGAGATAATTTTATTTTTGAGAGAAATTCGAGGAAGAGTTGAAGCGCGTAGTGAGCCGTATTAACATACGGCGAACGAGCACTGGAAACTCTGACAAAGAAGTTCTCCAAAAATAAGATTATCTAGAAAAGTGAGCGAAGGCTTTGTTTGCCTCAGCCATCTTATGGACGGCCTCTCTCTTCTTAACAGCCGTACCTTCGCCGTTAGAAGCATCGAGAATCTCGGTAGATAATTTCTCGGCAGTAGAGCGACCCTTGCGGTCATTAGCAGCATTGATTATCCAGTTACAAGCCAAGAAATAGCGTCTTTCGCCGCGAACCTGGAAAGGAACCTGATAGTTGGCGCCGCCAACGCGCTTACCTCGAACTTCAACGAGCGGGGAGACTTTCTTAATCGCCTTATTGAAGATATGGCGAGGATCCTGTTTGGTCTTGTCTTTCAGGATTTCGAAAGCGCCATAGACGATCTTTTCAGCGCCGCTTTTCTTGCCGCGTTCCATGACGTAATTAATAAACTTGGCGATGTTAGTATCGTTATATTTAGCGTCGCCTTCGATTGTTCTTTTAGGTGCTGGTTTACCTCTCATATTTTTTATTTAAAAATTGAAAATTGAACGTTTATTTGACTTTCGGTTTCTTCGCGCCATAGCAGCTTCTACCCTGACGGCGAGCTTCTACCCCCGATGCGTCAAAGACGCCGCGGACGATCTTATAGCGGACACCAGGCAAATCTTTAGTCTTACCGCCTTTCACGAGCACGATAGAGTGCTCCTGCAAGTTATGGCCCATACCCGGGATATAAGCGGTTACTTCCATGCCGTTAGACAAGCGGACGCGCGCAATCTTACGTAAAGCGGAGTTCGGTTTCTTCGGGGTGGTCGTAGTTACCTTTAAGCAGACGCCTTGTTTAAAAGGAGCGCCTTGAGCGGTAGTTTTCTTCTTACGATGCAGAGAATCAAGGCTGGAATGAAGAGCAATTGCGTTGCGTCTCTTTCCAAGAGATTTGCGTCCCTGGCGTACCAATTGGTTAATAGTTGGCATAAACGTTATGATCTTGATAATCAAAAATAATCCTGAATATTCAGGATGACTTTTAGACTTTTTTATTACTAATTTAATTTAACAAAATATAAAACATAAGTCAAGGTCAACCGAAAACTATCCGAATTGCTATTATTAGCTAAAACGCATCAAAACGTTCTAAGCTCCGACAATAACTTTAAACAAAAAATTAACTATCGGCATGATTAGGTTCCCGGCGAGCATCACAAAGAGGATAACAAAAATAAAACCAATCCTTTCGCTGCCCAAATAGCGTTCTCTGAGATTGGCCGGCAAAAAAGCCCCCAGTATCTTAGAACCGTCCAAAGGAGGAATCGGCACTAAGTTAAAAATCATCAGGACAAGGTTTATATAGACAATAATTCCTAAAAGTCCAGAGAAATAAATGCTAAAAAACGGTAAAAACCTTAAACATAAGCCAAAAAATACCGCTATTATCAGATTAGCCAAGGGACCGGCCAGGGCCACCTTCGCTTCCCCGTATTTCTTATCTCTGAGATTGAAAGGGTTATAAGGAACTGGCTTAGCCCAACCGAAGACAAAGGGCATGCCCGACAAAATCATTACTAGGGGCAAGAATAAAGACCCGAACCATTCTAGGTGCGCTAACGGATTCATAGTCAAGCGGCCAGCATTCTTAGCCGTTTCATCACCTAAGCGAAAAGCCATCCAGCCATGCATGTACTCATGGGCGATAGCTGATAAGATTAGGACGATTATTTGAAATATTTCAATCATATGAAGATATTGTAGCATAACTTGATTAATTTTAAAAATGCTGTTAGAATAAAACCATTAAAAAATAAGAAGATTAACCACAAGCAATATGGCGAAAAAATGCGATTTATGCGGACGCAGCGCGACTAAGGGTGCCAGCCGTTCTCATTCCAAGATCAAAACCTTAAAGAGACAGAATATCAATTTACAGAGCAAGACTATCGGCGGCATGAAAGCTAAGCTGTGCACGTCCTGCTTACGCACGATCGATAAGCCAAAACGCGTTAAGACTCCGAGAAAACCTGGGAAAGCTCCGGTCAAACCAATGAGCAAGACTAGAGCTAAGAAGGAGAAAAAATAAAATTTTCAAATCAAAAATATAAAAAAGGCGTCGTCAGACGTCTTTTTTGTTATGAGGTGGATATGAAAAAGAGGCATATTTTAATGCCTCTTCTCTGATTAAATCGATTTTAATTTTTCTCTTGTTCATTTGATTTTAAATCTGCGCCTAATAATTCAGCATAATCCCAGCGTTCACTATTATTGCTTATTATAGACAACGCCTTAATGGCCTCATCTCGCCCTTTCCGTTCCAAACAATTTATAATTATTTCTTTCCATCTATTGGCAGCGACGGTTCCGAGCTTGCCATATGTATCTCCGATGGCTTTGATAGCGTCATAATCGCCCCATCTGATAAAAATTTCTAGAAGCCTTTCAGCCTCCAACAAAGCCGGTTCAGCAGACATCAATTGAGAAAGCCCAAATATCTTTGTCCCCTCAAGATTCTGCACTCCTAGATAAACATTCATCATCTTTCGAATGAACACATCGGAATCTTCTTCTGGCGATAAGAGCACCAGATCATACAAGAAATTAGCCAGCTTATCGACCGGGGCGTTCATTTTTTTGATATACTCCAAACCTTTTTTAATAATCTTCTTATTCATGATCCAGCGCCGCTCAATATCATCTATCTTTTCAGAGACGATATAAGCTGATTTAAAACATCGCAGAAGATCATTCCAAGTGGCCTCAGTCATACTATTAAAGCTGCTGAATCTGTCCGCATGGCTTATCTCTTCTAGATAACTATTCGAAATACTAGCCAGGAGACTGTCTCTATCTTTCATAGAGTCGAGATATTGGAGAGCTGACAAAGCCTGATTAAGCTGATTATCTTTAACAAAAGCCCAAATGGCTGCTCTGACAATTTTTTTGTCCATGATTTAATTCCTTTCTTTAGTTAATATTAAGGTTATTAATGTTCTTTTTTAATTAAATCGAGCCGAAATAAGGCCCCAGATTTAATATTTAAAATTAACATAATATTTTATTTTTATCAAGGTTTAAGGCCATCTTTTGATTTTATAGATTTTCTAATTAAAATAACGCCTAGGGATAAAAATAAATAATATAATATCCCCTGATACCAATTAAATCCGGAAACGGAAACTGCCGCCCAAGACGGCCGGGCTAAAATCTCCGAAATAAAAAAAATAAATCTCAACAAGAAATAAGCGGGCATCAAAAACAATACTCCCAAGAACGGAATCAAGGCCGTAGCTATAATTCCGATAATAAGCGCGGCGAGAAGCGGGGCGAATGTCCACAAGACTAAAACGTTAGCTAGCGGCGCGATTATGGAGAACTGTTGGAAGTCTATCAAGGCTATTGGCAAAATAACTATCTGGGAAACGATAGTCAGAACGATAGTGTCCGAGATGTTCTTAAAAATATTCTTTAGTTTAGTGCGCCATCTTCTCTTCTCTAAGAATCGCAGCGTTATTCTTTCGCCCAAGGGATAGATATAAATTATTCCTAAGAGCGCCAAAAAAGATAATTGAAAACCAATATCGTCACGCAAGAGGTGCGGGTTGAACGCTAGCATGAGCGCGGCCGCAAAAACTAAAGCACGGATTAAAGAACTAAGCCGCTCATAGTAAATTGCCAGAAAAGCCAAAGCTCCCATAAGAGCGGAGCGAACAGCTGACGCCGATAGGCCGGTGATGAGGGGATATAGAAATAGAAATAGGAAAATAAGTTTCAAGGCACGCCGACGATTAAAACCGAGCGCCAACAAAAAATTCAGAGCCATGGCGCTAAGAATCGTGATATGCGAACCGGAAATAGCAATCATATGGCTCAATCCCACGCGCGCGAAGATATCTAAATCTTCCCTCATCACGGTCCGACGATAACCCAGCAGAAGCGCATCTGCTAGCCCAGCTTCTGGTTCGGGCAAATTAGAATCGATAATAGATTTTAAATATTGTTTACCTTTTATCAATTCTTGATAAGTTTTTTGTGGCCAAGCGAGAGTCTCGGTCGCAATCCCTATTTTCGGATAATACATCACCGAATAGATGTCATAGCGCGCCAAATAACTTTCGTAGTCAAAGCCTTCAATAATCGGCGGCGCTTGCAATTCCCCGCTGATGCTTAAAAAATCGCCGTAATCATAGATGGGGTATAGATTAGTCGTTAATAGCACATGGCCTTTTGCCTGACCTTCGACGCATAACGTCAGTCTCCGGCTCTTATAATCGACATCCGCTTCTTCGCAGACGCGGCCGGTAAAAGCTATCTTCTGGCCGTTATATAAAGCGAAGTCACCCGCCCCGATCTCTTTTTTAAAAATAGACGGGAAAAACCCGAGAATAAAGATAAGGAGGATAAAAAATAAATTTATAGCCAACAAAATTTTAGACGGCGAACGCCAGAACTTTAATTTCTCCATAAAAAAATGCCGCTAGTTTAATAGCGACATTCTAACAAATCGGAGATGAAGAAAAGATAAAGTCCTTGGACGGGGTTACTTCTTCAACCATCTTAAATACGCTTCCATAAAAGGTTCAAGCGCGCCATCGAGCACGGCATCGACATTGGAAGTTTCATATTCAGTCCGATGATCCTTTATATAACGCTTGCCATACAAGCAATAAGACCGAATCTGCGAGCTCCAAGCCGCTTTCTGGACTTCGCCTTTCAGCCGCCGTTCTTCAGTCTCTCTTTCTTCTAAAGCGCGCTGATATAATTTCGCTTTCAAAATCTTAAAAGCATTCTCTTTATTCTGATGCTGTGAGCGTTCGCTCTGGCAAGAAACAGTAATGCCAGTCGGAATATGGACTAAGCGCACAGCCGAGTCAGTCGTGTTAACGCTCTGGCCGCCCGGACCACTGGAACGAAAAACATCAATGCGCACGTCCTCATCTTTAATCACTATAGTCCCGTCGTCCTTTATCTCCGGAATAACTTCGACGAGCGCATAAGAAGTCTGGCGCAGGCCATCGGCGTTAAAAGGTGAATTGCGCAATAGCCGATGCGGGCCGTTTTCGCTTTTCAGATAGCCATAAACCCAAGCGCCGGATATGCGTATTACAGAACTCTTGATACCCGCTTCATTGCCATAATTCCTATCCATAATTTCCGCCTTCCAGCCTTGGCGCTCGGCAAAGCGCAAGTACATGCGCTCAAGCATTTGAGCCCAATCCTGAGCGTCTATGCCGCCCGTACCGGCATGAATAGCTATCAAGGCGTTATCATGGTCATATTTCTCAGAAAAGAGCGAGACGAACTCCAGGTGAGTGAATTTATCTTCCAATTCTAGATATTTTTTCTCCATATCGGTTGCTAGTTCTCCGTTGGCTTCAGAGCTGGCTTCCGCTTCATGGCTCGCCAGAGCCGCCATCTCTTCCGCTTCTCTAATCTCTTTTTCCAAGGCTCGCCATTCCTTAGTTTCTAAAGATAATTCTTCCGCTTCCCGGCCAATCTTAACCGCACTCTCGCGGTCATCCCAGAAATCAGGTTCCGACATCCTGAGGCGTAGCTCCTTCTCTTGCACGGTCTTGCGATCAATATCTAAAAGCGCCTTCGTCTTCAGAAAGCATTCTCGCAGCTCTTCCAGTTTTTTCAAGAGATTTTCCATATTTTATATTATATCAGAATATCCAAGGATAACAAAAAACGTCCGAATAGACGGACGTTTTCGTATATAGAGGTAATTTGGCAGATTAACGTTTGCTCCATTGCGGGGCCTTTCTGGCTTTGCGCAGACCCGGTTTCTTTCTTTCCACCTGTCTCGGATCGCGAGTTAAGAAATCATTGACCTTCAAAGCCTCCTTAGTGGCTGGATCAAGCGCGAAGACAGCACGAGCAATGCCTAAACGGACAGCGCCGATCTGACCCTGCTTGCCGCCGCCTTGAGCGATGACGGAAAAATTATAATCGCGGCCATGACCGGTCGCCTTTAAAGGCTGAGAAATCAAGCTGGCGCCTTCACCAGGAAAATACTGGCTAGCGCGCATACCATTGATCATGATGATGCCCTTGCCACCTTCATATAAACGGACCTTAGCGACCGCAGTCTTGCGGCGGCCGACAGCCTTGATATATTTGCCTTTGAATTCAGCGACTTCATTCTTCGCCCATTCCTTCTCTTCTTCCAAGGGGGTTTCAGTGATCAGGACTTCTCCGATCTCAAGCTCTTTAGCTTTAGCTGGTTTTGCTTTTCTTTCTGCCATATTATTTGATAATTAATCTTTTGAGCATATCAGTGCGCAACTTCGTCGGAGGAAGCATCTCGCGCACGGCTCTGAATAAGACTTCACCCGGATCCTTAACGAACATTTCGGACATCTTCTTGGTCTTCAAGCCGCCGAGATAACCGGAGTAATGATGATATTCTTTCTGACCCAGCTTCTTGCCGGTGAATTTAGCTTTCGCCAGATTGGAAACTTCGACGATATCGCCCAAATCCAAATGCGCCTGATATTCCGGTTTCATCTTCCCTCTTAAGGTAAGAGCGATAACGGTCGCCATGCGTCCGATGGCCTTGCCGGTAGCGTCAATCTTTATTAATTTTCTTTCAATATTTTTCATATGATATTTATACTAATTCAATCTGGACCATCTCCGCGCCATCACCCTGACGAGTTCCTAATTTAGTAGTGCGAGTATAGCCGCCCGGACGAGTCTTGTAGCGGACGCCGAGCACTTCAATCGCTTTCTTGACGGCATTCTTCTGTAATAAGACTTTGATCAAGCCGCGACGAGCGGTCAGATCTCCGGCCTTGGAAGAGGTGATCATCTTTTCCACTAAAGGACGGACAGCCTGAGCTTTGGCTTTAGTCGTCTTAACTTTCTCGTATATTAAAATACTAGAAGCTAGGTTACGAAGCATCAGTTCGCGCGGACCTTTCTGGCGATCCAAAATCTTGTTTTTGTTTCTGTGACGCATATCAGTTCAATTACGATTACGAATTATTTCTTAATTTTTTTAGCTTTCTTTTCTTTCTTTTCAGCCTTTTCTTCCTTAGCTTCTTCAACTTCTTCGGTTTCTTCGGCTATAGCTTCTGGAGCGGCGACTGTCTTCTCTTCCTTCTGGCCAGAGATAGCCAGGAATGAGGAGTATTGATCGACTAGGATCTTAACCGCTTCATTAAAAGCGTTTTCGGCAGTAATGGTTCCGTCAGTCTTAATATCTAAAACTAATTTATCCCAGTTAGTCATCTTACCGACGCGGGTATTCTCCACGCTGATGCTGACGAGGGTAACCGGAGAAAAGACAGAATCGATTTCGATATAGCCGATTTCGCGGGTATCTTTCTTCACATTTTCAGACATCTTATAGCCGCGGCCTTCTTGAACGGTTATTTCTATGTCCAGGCTGCCGGCTTCATCAGTGATATGAGCGATAACTAATTCCGGATTCTTAATCTCTACTTCGGAGTTCTTGGTGATATCGCTCGCCTTAACGGTTTTCTTACCCTTAACCTTAAGGTCCAAACGCACTTCTTCTTCCGTAAAAGTCTTAAGGCGCAATTGCTTGAGGTTTAATAAAATTTCTAAGACATCTTCCTTAACATGAGGCAGAGCCATGAATTCATGACTGGCACCTTTTATCTTAGCGCCGATAACAGCGGCTCCCGGGAGAGAGGACAAGAGAACGCGGCGCAAAGAATTACCTAAAGTCATGCCGTAACCCGGAAATAAAGGTTCAACCGTAACGATACCCTCATGGACATCCTTACCGGCTTTGAATTCAATTTTTTTTGGCAGTGCAATGTTTTGCATATTTTTTTATGTATACGGGCGAGTCGCCCGTATTATTTGAGATTATTTTGAGTAATACTCAATGATCACTTGAACGTTAAGATTCTGAGGCAAATCAGCGTCTTTAGGCTCATGCAGAACTTTAGCGCTCAAATCCTTGGCGTCAAAGTTCAACCAGCTCGGACGATCTGCTTTCTTGAGATGCTCAACGGCTTTCTTGAAGTAAGGGCTATTAGCGCTATTCTTCTTGACCTTGATAGTCTGGCCGGCCTTAACGGAGAAAGACGGGATATCAGCCTTACGAGCATCAACGGTGAAATGACCATGGTTGACTAATTGGCGAGCAGCCGCGCGAGACGTGGCCCAGCCCAAGCGATAAACGACGTTGTCCAAACGCATTTCTAGGGCACGTAAAAAATTCTTACCGGCATCGCCTTGTTTCTTAGAAGCCTTCTCCAGAGTCAAGCGGAATTGCTTTTCTAGCAAGCCATAGAATTTCTTGGCTTTCTGTTTTTCCGCTAACTGAGCTCCGTAGTCGCTTAAGCGCTTGCGGCCCTTAGGACCATGAAAACCAGGAGCGTAATTACGCTTGATCATCGCGCATTTCGGAGTGGAACAGCGGTCTCCTTTTAAGAACAGCTTCTCACCGGAACGGCGGCACTGGCTGCATGTGCTGTCAATATTTCTTCCCATAGCTTTGTATCGTTAATGACTTTATGTCTTTTTTATAATTATGATTAGACTCTTCTCGGTTTCTTCGGACGGCAACCATTATGAGGCACGGAGGTCATATCTTTAATCGAGGTGACGTTCAGGCCATTGGCATTCAAAGCGCGGATAGCCGCTTCACGGCCGGTGCCGACGCCGGAAACGAAAACGCTCACTTCTTCCAGTCCGTATTCTTCTCTGGCTTTCTGAGAAGCGATCTTAGTGATGATTTGAGCAGCATAAGGAGTCGCTTTCTTAGCGCCCTTGAAACCGGCTAAACCGGCGCTCGCCCAAGAAATCACATCGCCATTGGGGTCCGTCAGAGTGATCATGGTGTTGTTATAAGTCGCCTGAATATAAGCGCGGCCAATCTTAACGACCTTAGCGGTCTTCTTCTTTTTCTTCTTGATCAGCTTTTTTTTCGCTCTAGCAGCCTTATTCTTTTCCAGTTTCTGCTTGATTTCTTCGGGTAATTCCTCGACAGCTGAATCAAAAGAAAACTCCGGGGCCTCTTTTTCTTCTTTAGGCTCGCTGGTTTCTTCTTTATTAGTTCCGCCGATTATCGGGGTTTCTTCTTTTTTTACTTCTTCTGACATAATTTAATTCTTAGTTCGTAATGCTCAAATTATTGGATTAAGTCTTCTGTAAGCCAGCCTTGCTCTTGCCGCTGCCCATGGTTACGCGCTTATTGCCTCTAACCGTGCGGCTATTAGTCTTAGTGCGCTGTCCGCGAACCGGAAGGTGCTTAGCGTGGCGTAAACCGCGATAGCAGCCGATTTCTCTTAAACGCTTGATATTGCTAGACACCTCACGGCGCAGATCGCCTTCAACCGTGTATTTCTTCTCAACAATTTCCCGAAGCGTATTAACTTCAGTTTCTTTCAAATCTTTGACTCTGATATCCTTGTTGACCTTAGCCTCGGCCAAAATCTTAGTAGCCCGAGTGGTCCCGATGCCGTGGATATAAGTCAGAGCGATTTCGATTCTTTTGTCATTAGGGATGTTAACTCCCGCGATTCTTACTGCCATAATATTAAAAGATTAACCTTGTCTTTGTTTATGTTTAGGATTTTTACAAATAACATGGACGCAGCCTTTGCGGCGGACCACTTTACAATCTTTACAAATTTTTTTAGCACTGGCTCTTACTTTCATATAAAAGATTTATCTAATTAACGTGAATTACATGCGATAAGTTATCCGGCCCTTGGTCAGGTCATAGGGGCTGATCTGCAGCTTGACCTTATCACCCGGAAGCAAGCGAATTTTATTCATCCGCATTTTTCCCGATAGGTGAGCTAAAATTTCATGCCCATTTTCCAAGCCGACCTTAAAGCTGGCCGCGGGCATCAGTTCCAATACTTCGCCCTGCATCTCAATGAAGTCTTTGGCGTTGAGCGTAGCGGAACCGTCGTTATTATTTTCTTTTTCGTTTGACATTAACACAAAAAAATTTGATAAAGGCCTAAGAGCGTTTTATCAAAATTCTTTAAAAATTATTTAAGATATTTTTTCGCTTGATCTTAATAAAATTATTATAGAGATAAGTTTGGAAGTTGTCAATAGACGGGGTTATTTCGTTAAGATAGCCTTAATTCTCCTAACTCCGGCACTTGAAGCCTCTTCCTTCTGAATAGAAAAATGTCCTAATATCTGCGTATTTTCTACATTGGGGCCGCCGCAGATTTCCTGCGAAAAGGCTGATTTTAGAGATTCTGGGGAAAGATTATTACCCTCTCCCAAATGACAGACCGTATAAACCTTCACTTTTTCTCCATATTTCGAATCAAAAACTCCCATCGCGCCCCGCCTTTTTGCTTCTTCTAAAGTTAATTCTTCGCAGATTACTTTAAAATCGCTCTTGATAGCTTCATTAACGAGATTCTCGACCTGGCTTATCTGATCAGGCGTCATCTTTTCTGGATGAGAAAAATCAAGGCGCAAACGCTCGGGGGTGATGTTAGCGCCCTTCTGTAAAACATGATCTCCCAAGACACGGCGCAAAGCGGCCAGAAGCAAATGCGCAGCCGTATGCAGCTTAACAGTCTCCTCGCCGGCGTCAGCCAAACCGCCTTTAAATTTTCCGGCCGAAGCGGTGCGAGATAGGTCTTGATGCTTTTTGAGTTCAACTTCAAAACCAGCGCGATCGATAGTCACGCCTTTCTCTTTAGCTAATTCTTCGGTTATTTCCAATGGGAAACCGTAGCTCTGATAAAGATTGAAGGCTTCTTCCCCGCTGATGCCGTTAACGGATAATTTATTGAACTCAATCAGGCCTTTTTCTAAAGTCCGATTAAATTTTTCTTCTTCCTTATTCAGATTGTCAAGAATGAAAGCTTTATTTTTTTCAAATTCCGGATAGATATCTTTATAATCATTAATCGCGATAGTGGCGATATCGGCCGTCCATAGTTCCTTAGCGATACCCAATTGGCGTCCATAGCGAATAGCGCGCCTAATTAAACGACGAACAACATAACCTTGATCAGTATTAGACGGAGCGACTCCGCGATTGTCGCCAACAATAAAAGTTGCGGCCTTGAGGTGGTCGGCGATGATGCGCATCGCGCGCGTTGTTTCCGTATTCTCCCCATATTTATGGCTACTCAGCTCTTCTATCTTCTTAATGATATTAATGAATAAATCGGTTTTGTAATTATCATCCAGGCCATTCATGACAGCGAGTACTCTTTCCAGGCCCAAGCCAGTGTCTACATTTTTCTGGACTAAAGGCTCGAATTTTCCGGCGACATTTTTATTATATTGCATGAAAACGTTATTCCAGATCTCCACCCAAGAATCATTATCATCATTGAAACTGCCGGGGGTATGCGCGGCCTCGCCGGTCCAATAAAATATTTCTGTATCGGGTCCGCACGGTCCGGTTATTCCAGCCGGGCCCCACCAATTATTTTTTTTCGGCAATTTAGCGATGCGTTCTAACGGCAAATTATTTTGCTTAAATATTTCTACCCATAAATTATAAGCTTCCTCGTCAAAAGGCGCATCAGTATCGCCCTTAAAGACGGAAACAGCCAAGCGATCCTTATCAAGATTGAGCCATTTATCACTAGTTAAAAATTCCCAGCTAAAATTAATAGCTTCTTTCTTAAAATAATCTCCCAATGACCAGTTACCCATCATTTCAAAAAAAGTATGATGAGTCGCGTCGCCGACTTCTTCAATATCGCCGGTGCGAATGCATTTCTGGGCGTTGGTCAGGCGCTTTCCAGCCGGATGCTTTTCGCCCAATAGATATGGGACTAAAGGATGCATGCCGGCGGTCGTGAACAGGACAGTCGGATCATTTTCCGGAATCAAAGAAGCGCTAGAAATCACAGCGTGATCATAGCTCTTAAAAAAATCCAGATATTTTTGGCGGAGTTCGCTTGAGGTCATATGTTTAGGAGATTTTATTATATCAGCCTCTTTATATTATATTAACTTCCTCTTCTAAATCAAGGCCGAATTTTTTCTTGATAGCAACTTTTATC
Source organism: Patescibacteria group bacterium (assembly GCA_041661685.1). GTDB lineage: Bacteria > Patescibacteriota > Patescibacteriia > Patescibacteriales > UBA12465 > UBA12465. The sequence continues at coordinate 72,988 of JBAZTY010000001.1, read as the reverse complement.
TTCTTGACTAATGCGGTAGCCTGGCTGGCGGTCGCACCGCCATAATTGACGAAGATTAGAGCCTGCTTCTCATACATGCCGACTGACTGGAATCTCTTGCCCTTAAAGCCGGCAGTTTCTATCAGCCAGCCAGCCGGAATCTTAATGCGCATCGTCGAGACCGGAAAAGACGGCATGGCCGGGTATTTTTTTAATAACCTCTTATAAACAGCCATGCTCACTTCTATATTCTTAAAAAAAGATCCAGCGTTAGGTAACACGCCCGGATTCGGCAATTTACTGTTCCTAATCTCAGTGATGACGGCAATAACGTCTCTTGAAGAAGGATTCTCAATCCCCTGCTCTAATAATTTTTCTCGCAGCGAACCGTAGTCTAATTTAAGCTCTGGCTTCTTGCTCAATTTCAAAGCCACGGAATAAATAAAGTAACGGCCCTTCAGCTTATTCTTAAAAATACTGTCGCGATAACCAAAACGGCAATCAGCTGATTTAAAAATTTTCTCTCTTCCAGTTTTCAAATCAATCGCTACGAGCGAATGAAAGACGTCTTTTAATTCCATACCATAAGCGCCGATATTCTGGACCGGAGCAGCGCCAACAGTTCCATAGATCAAAAACAGATTCTCCAATCCGCTTAGATTATTTTCAACGGTAAAATTAACAAAACGAGTCCAGCTTTCTCCCGACTCAGCTTCAACGATAGCAGATAAAGCATCATCTTTCTTTATCTCCATCCCCTTGATTTCATTCTTCAAGACCAAGCCCTTTACTTTCTTAGAAATCAAGACGTTGGAACCTCCGCCCAAAACCCAGATAACTTTCTTATTTCTCTTCGCCCATAGAATGGCTTCATCCAGATCTTCTCGGCTCTTGATAACAGCGAAAAACTCGGCCGGAGCGCCGATTTTCAGGGTCGTATAGGGAGTTAAATCCTTGTTTTTCTCTATATTAAGCATATTTTTATTATAATCGAAAAATTTCATTCAGTAAACTACGAGTAATATTTACAAAATAAAAAGGCCAAACATTTCGTCATGTTTGGCCTTACTTCTAGCGAACTGCGCTCAGGCTAGCTCGGCTGTTTGTTTTTGAGTACCATGTTACTGTTCTCCTTTTTTTAAGAATGAACTAACTACTACTTCAATATTATCTCCACAAAAACGGGGATATATTCCATCTTTATTTATCAAGGCAGAAAACGCGAGTCTTTCTTCCTCTCCAAGCAAAGGCAGAATGAGGTTTTCAATTCTAGGCATCATGCAACAAGAATTGGGGTCAATATCTTCCGTCTTTCCTAACCATCTTAAGGCATCGGCGCGGCAACCTCCACCACATATCTTAATGTAACGGCAATTTCCGCAACCGAGCGATTTAACAGTAATTTTTTTGAAACGATCGAACCATTCAGAATTTTCTACTACATCTTTAATCTGGCGCTCCTTAACAGACCCATAGCTGACATTCATGGCTGGACAAAAAATTAAATCGCCGTTGGCATTAATGCAAAGATGGGCGAAATTATATTCGCAAGGATGACCGAATAAGTCCATTGGAGCATAATCCTCCTTATCTATCCAGGAATAATAAACATTGTCTATCCTCAAGAGAAAGGGCTTGGCGTCTGATTGATGTTTTTTTATGATTTCAGCATAAACATCAAAAAGTTTGTTATAATCAGAAAAATCCACAATATGACGATTTTTCTGAGTTCTAACCGTCTTCCAAAGCTGGCTTAAGCGCCAACAGTAAATCCCTATACCTTTCAATTCTTCATAGAGCGGCGAAATCTCAGGGATATTCTGTTCATAAATCACCGTTTGGATCATGATCTTTCGATCGGGCAGCAAAGTTTTAAGAAGCCTGATATTTTCCAGGGCGGACTTATAGCTGCTACCATCGCGTATCAGGTCATTCGTCTCTAACCCATCCAGACTAGTTCTAAACTCTTTAATCTGAGGAAAAGTAGAGATGATTTCAATATTGCTACGTGAAAAGTGCTTTCCGTTTGTAGAGATGACTACTCTTGATTCCTGACCGCAGGCTTCGACTATTTCCGGCCAGCGACTATAAAGGAAAGGTTCTCCGCCGGTAAGCGTAAAATTTTTCACTCCAAGCTCTTTACATTCGGCAATAATTTCTAACCATCTCTCATGAGATAGCTCCTCTTCATTATAACAGGCAGTATTTTTTTCTCCTGCGTGACAGTAAAGACATTTCATATCACACCTGCCAGTTAACTCTAATCTTACTGAATCAAACATTTTTTCGCTCCTTTCTTTTTTGGTTTGTTAATAAGCCTTAGCAAATGCCCAACGTTTCTTTTCGACTACATTTTTTCCGCAGTTTATACAAACATGGACACCGCCTTCCTCATCGGCGTCAAAAGATAAGAATCGACTGACGGCTTTAGTTTTCTTTTTGATGTCAGCCTCACAATCCTCACCTTCACACCAATGTGCAAATACGTAGCCTCCGGATCTGATTTTCTGTTCAAACGCGATCCAAGAGTCTGCCTTTCCATTACTTTTCTGCCTTCTATCCAACGCCTTGAGAAAAAGATTTTCCTGAATGTCTAATAATGTTTTCTCAATCGTTAATCTGACTCCAGCAATAGGACAAGATTTTTTAACGCCAGAATCTCGACGAACCATAACTATCTCTCCTTTTTCTAAATCTTTTGGTCCGATTTCAATTCTGATCGGGATTCCCTTCTTCTCCCACTCATAATATTTTTCTCCAGGATTAAGATTGTCTCTCAAGTCGACTTCAACAGGAATACCAGATAGGCTCTGCCTTATTGATTGGATAGTGTCCAAAATCTTTTCATTTGGATTAACGGGTATAATAACAACATGAATCGGAGCTATCTTCGGTGGCAGAACAAGCCCCCTATCGTCGCTATGACTCATAATCAAACCGCCAATCAATCTAGTACTAACTCCCCAACTTGTCTGAAATACATTCTTCTTTCTCCCGGTTTCATCAAGAAAAGAAACATTAAAAGATTTAGAAAAATTATCAGATAAATTATGGGACGTTCCGGCTTGAAGAGATTTTCCATCCTGCATCATTGCCTCGATACAATAAGTTTTAAAAGCACCGGCAAATTTTTCACCTTCCGACTTCTGCCCAGTATAGACAGGCATAGCCATATAATCTTCGGCGAATCTTTTATAAACATTGTTTAGAATATCGAGAGCGTACTTGTCCGCCTCTTCTAGAGAAACATGAGCTGTGTGACCCTCTTGCCATAAGAATTCCGTAGTACGCAGGAATAATCTAGGCCTCATTTCCCAACGCACGACGTTTGCCCATTGATTTATTAGCATAGGCAAATCGCGATAAGAATTAATCCATTTAGAAAAAGAGTCGTAAATTATCGTCTCCGATGTCGGTCTGACAATAAGCGGTTCTTGGAGCTTGTTGCCTCCGCCATGAGTGACCACTGCCAACTCTGGCGAGAATCCCTTAACGTGCTTTTTCTCCCTCTCTAAGAAGCTTTCGGGAATAAAAATAGGAAAATAAGCATTTTTGACTCCTTTTTCTTTCAGCATGGAATCAATAACGCTAACCATTTTTTCCCAGATAGCATACCCGTATGGTTTTATGACCATGCACCCCCTAACGACCGAGTGTTCGGCGAGGTCAGCCGCAGCGATAACATCCAGATACCACTGTGAATAATCATTCTCTCTTTTAGTAATAGTCTTCATATCTCTTGGTTTTTTTGATTTCAGAATTTAATTGTTAAAGATACAATTCCCTTTTTTGGGATTCATATCATTTAACATCTTTATTTGGATTTTGTCAATCACAATTAAAGGTGGCTAGATCAAAGATATCTGACCAAAAAACTGGCATGAATATAATAAATTTTATCTAGCTTAGACTGTATTCAATCAAGGTTAGCAGACCTGTACGATAAACATTATTTTTTATCTCATCCCGTACTTTTTTATTATTTACAAACTCTTCATCGAGTACTGTAAAATTTTCTATTAAATTATCAGCCACGTATAAAAGCGCCGAGCTTGGAACTTTAAAATAATTAGAAATAGAAAATAAGGTGGAGGTTTCCATGTCTACTCCATAATAGCCATCTTTTGACCAAGCGGCCACATCTTCGAAAGTTTCGCCTAACATAGCCTGGCAAGTTGTAACTGGCCCGCGCCAAATCTTGCTTTTAGCTGGCAATCTTCCTACGAGAAAATTAGATAAACTTTCATTGGGAAAATGTTTGTTATCAGTTATTTTACGATCATACATTCTAGTGGTGCTCTCGTCGCCATAGCTATAACTCGGAATCAAAAAATCCAATGTTTTCATATTCGGATAGAGTCCTCCACAACTTCCTATATGAATATTCTTTTTTGATCCAAAAAGACAGGCCAAATGAATATATTCTGATAACATAACACCACCATATAATGAACTCAACCAGTAGATCTTGCCATCTATCTTAATCTCATATATATGACTCAGAAATCCTTCCAATCTCTTAGATGAGTACCCAATGTTCAAACCTTTAAGAACTTCATGTATTTCTTTAAAATATTCTTCTTCGTTCCAGGTGCCAGAAGACAGCAATCCAGAAACAGAATACTCTGCCGAAAGATTAAAATATTTTTTATAGTCCTCAGAAGTAAATCCTTTATACATAAAACTCAAGATTAGTATTTTAAAATATCACAAAAAACCAAAAAATATTAATTAATCCACTTCCCCCATCGCCTGCAGCTTCAAGAGTTTGGCATATAGGCCGCCTTGAGCCGAAGCCAATTCCTTATGGCTGCCCTGCTCGGCCACCTTGCCGCCTTCAAGGACAATAATATTATCAGCTTGTTTTATAGTACTTAAACGATGGGCGATGATTATCATAGTTCGATTCTGACTGATCTTCTTCATCGCGTCTTGAATTAAAACTTCGCTCTGGCTATCAAGATTAGAAGTCGCTTCATCAAAGATGAGGATGCGCGGATTAGCTAGAATCGCCCGAGCAATGCCGAGGCGCTGGCGCTGGCCGCCGGATAATTTTATGCCTCTTTCTCCAGTCATCGTTTCGTAGCTCTTGTCGAGCTTGTTGATGAATTCATCGGCATTGGCGATCTTAGCCGCCGCGACTATCTCTTCGCGAGTAGCTTCCGGCCGAGCGTAGGCAATATTTTCTGCGACAGTCAGATCAAATATTTCTACCTCTTGCGGGACAATAGCTAAAAATTTCCTAAAGCTCTTCAAGTCATAATCGCGCAAATCTTTTCCGTCCAACAAAACACGGCCTTTCTGAGGATCATAATGGCGATAGGCTAAACGGGCAATAGTCGTCTTGCCGCCGCCGGAAGGACCGACGAGCGCTGTGACGCCGCCCGATTGAATCGTGAAATTTAGATCGCTGACAGCGGGGCGCTTATTAATATTATAATAGAAAGAAGCGTGGTCAAAGCTGATTTCGCCTTTGATATCTTGCGGCTTTAAGCCGTCCGGCGAATTAATTATCTCGCTCTCTTCATTAAATAAGGCAATCAGACGGCTAACGCCTTCCCGGCCTTTTTCCATACGATCATAAAAACGAGACAAACGATATAAAGAAGCATAAGCCTTTTCGCTGAGCGTAAAGACGAAAATCAAAGAGCCGATAGTCATCAAACCTTTATAGACCAAATAAACGCCGAGGAATAAAACGGCGGAACGGCCGACATCGACGATGAAATTACGCCCTAAGCCGATCTTCATCATCCAGCCATATTGTTTATTCTCATTGTCGCGAATACGCTCCTTGATGCGGCTGAAGCCTTTTAGCTCGTTCTCTTCTTGGACAAAAGACTGAACCGCGTTGATATTGATGATCGCCTGCCCCATCTTGCCAGAAGCGTCTTCATAGTAGCGAAAAATCGCCTTCATGACCGGATACATCCGCTTATTCGACCAATAGGTGATAAAGATGAAAAGCGGCGCGAAGATGAGGAAGGATAGGCCGATACGCCAGTCGGACCAGAATAAAGCGACGAGAGTGAAGACGAGCTGAAAGACAGTCGGGAGCACTTCCCAGAAGATATTGTTCAAAAATTCAGAAATCTTATCAACTCCCTTCTCAATCTTGATTATCTTAGATCCGGTATTCTGGCGCTCGTGGTAGCCGAGGCTGAGCGAGACTAATTTTTCTTGAGCCTTCATGCCCAAGAAATATTCCACTTTTACCAATAAGCTCAAAATCTTACGATCAGACAAATACTGGATGAAAGAGCGGACTTCATCCGTAGCTAAATAAAGAGCAATCAGTTTGATCAAGAAGAGAAACTTCTCATTGGAAAAATTATTCAGATTGTCGATGACCAGCTGCAAGATATACGGCTTCCCTAAATCCAAAAGCGCCGCCGCCAAGATAACGAGGGTGATGGTTCCGAACAATTTCCTAAAAGACGCTAATAAGCGCCATAATTCTATCCAGAAACGTTTCCAGGATATGCTCTCCTTCTCATTTTTTTTCTCGTTTACTTGGGTCATAAATGAGAATAATACAATATTTCTGCTATTTTAGCAAGTCTTCTCCGATCCTAAAGACATCGCCGGCCCCCATCAGCAGCAAGACATCTTTAGAGGTCAGATGCCGGCGCAGATACGCAGTCGCCTCCTTCATAGCGCCTAAATGCTTGACTGGCTGGATTATCTTACGAGCTTTATTTAATTTGAGTATCGCGGCGGCTAATTGGCTGCTTGATACTCCGCCCTGTTTTTCCCGGGCCGAACCGTAAATATCTAGAATCACTAATTCGTCCGACATGACAAAGCTTTTCACAAAGTCTTTAAAAAGAGCTTTAGTGCGCGTAAAAGTATGCGGATGAAAAACCGTAATTATTTTCTTATCCGGATAATGCGCGCGCAAACCGGAAAGAGTCGCGGCTATTTCCGTCGGATGATGCGCGTAGTCATCGATAATCAGAGCGCCGTGATATTTTCCCAAAATCTGGGCGCGGCGTTCGGTACCGGTAAATAACGCTAAACCGCTTCTGATCTTGTCCAGCGGCACTTTCAATTCACGGCTAGCAGCGATGACCGCGAGCGCGTTAAGCACATTATGTTTCCCCCAAAGACGGATCTTAAATTCTCCTAAGCCGGAGACTGCTTCGAGGCGCGTCTGGCCTTTCAGGCTGATCTCGCGATAAGCGACTTTGAATATCTGATGGCCGTTCTTCAACCGCCAGTCATAGGCTAGATATTCTGATTTACCACCGACAGCTTCTTCAGCTTCGACAAAAGTCTCAGCTTTCGGCGCTAAGTCATAAGAATAGACTCGGCCGCGGCAATTTTTCTTTATCTTCTGACTAGCTTCATCGCGATTGTTGACGATTAGGAAACCTGAAGCTGGAATCTTCTTGATAAAATCAACAAAAACTTGGGCGTAGGCCGCCTTGGTCTTAAAATAATCCGGATGATCATAATCGATATTATTGAGTACGACGCCAGCGGGCCGGAAATATTGCAGCTTATTCTGATATTCATCAACTTCAGCGACAAAGTATTTCGACGAACCCTTCAGGCTGCTGCCGCTAAATTGAGGGACGCGCGAACCGACGAGCACATTCGGCTTCTTCCCGGCTTTCATCAGAACATAGCCCAGCCAAGCGGAGGTTGTCGTCTTGCCATGGCTACCGCAGACAGCAATGCCATAATACTCATTAAAGATCTGGCCGAGAGCTTCGGCGTAAGCCAAAACCGGGATATTCTTAAATAGCGCCTGATACTTCTTAATGTGGGCCATCTCCGGATTGTTCTTCTCATTAAAAGCGGAAGAATAGATGATCACGTCTGGACGAGCCGGAATATTTTCAATCGCGAACGGCGATAAGACTTTTATCTTCCCTGTCTTTAAGACCTTATCGGTCATGAAAGAATCGATAATATCAGAACCGGAAACGTTATGGCCATGCGCTGCTAAAAACTGGGCCAGCATGGTCATGCCGACGCCTTTGATGCCAATAAGATAAAAAATTTTCTGACTTTTATTTTTCTTCATTTTTGTTATTTCCTTATTCTCGTCCGCTGATTATCTCCCAGATAATTCCGGAAATAGTATCAGCGGCATCGCGTTTCATGATCTTGCCGATGTTGTTGCCCAGATTCTTCAGTCGCACCGGATCGTTTAAAATATTCCTTATTTCCAGGGCTAATTTTTCCGGAGATAACTCGGATTGATACAAAAACAAGGCCGCCTGCGCCTTAGCGAAATAAGCGGCGTTATCTTCCTGATGCGACCGCGGCATCGGAATCAGCAGCGCTGGCTTGCGCCAATAAGATAATTCCGTCAAAGCGCCAAGACCGGCGCGAGAAACAACGAGATTCGACATAGACATCAGAGCGGACACGACGCGATTATCCAGGAATTCCAAAACATGATAATTCTTGATACTCAGAAGGCTGGCATCTTCGGGCAGCTTGCCGCGCCCAGTCAAATGAATAATCTGACAATCGTGAACTAATTCGGGAGCGGCTTTGAATATCAGCCGATTTATTCCGGTCGCGCCAGTTCCGCCACCGATAATCAATATTAAAGGAATAGAATTATCTAGCGAGTATTCGGCTTGCAACTCTTTAGCCAAGCTTTCATCCTGAGCGCTGACTGGCTGGCGTATCGGGTTTCCAGCCAAAATAGTTCTCGGTCCGTAATCGATCAACGATTTTTCAAAGACGACGGTAATAGCTCGCGCCCAAGGGGCCATCAGTCTATTAGCTAATCCGGGGCGCAGATCCTGCTGATGGACAAGTATCGGGATTTTCTGGGCGGCCGCCGCCCAAACTAGCGGCACGCTGACGAAAGCGCCGGCGCTGATCACAATATCAGGATTTATCTTTTTCAATATGATAAAAGACTGAAACCAGGCGGCGATGACCTTGAAGATATCTAAAAAATTATGAATAGAGAAATAACGGCGCCATTTGCCGCTAATAAGCGGAACAAATTCCATCGCACCGACTTCTTTATTGAAAGCGGCGACCATTTCCCTTTCCAGGCCGTCTTTCGTACCGACGAAGACGAAACGCAAATCGGAAGCTCCGCCGCCTCGATGCATTTCTTCGGCTACGGCTAAAAGCGGCGCCACTGACCCGCCTGTGCCACCGCCGCTGAAAACTATCGTTTTAGTCGTCTGATTATTTTCCATATCTTCTTATTATTTTTTTCAATCTAACCGCGGATCTTCGCGTGTTTACTGATATTGACCAATATGCCCATACCTAATAGAGACGAAAGCGCTGCCGAGCCGCCGGCTGAAATAAAGGGCAGCGGCACGCCGGTCATCGGAATGAGATTAATCATGCCGCCGATATTTAAAAAAGTTTGGACTGCCAGCCAAGCGACGATTCCGATTGCCAAAGAAGAACCATAAATATCCGGAGCGCCACGAGCAACTAGCAGGCCGCGATAAAAAAGGAATAGATATAATAATATCAGAAGCGTCGAGAAGAAAAATCCGGTCTCTTCGGCGATGATCGGAAAAATCGAATCACCCCAGACTTCCGGCAGATACATGAACTTCTGGCGACTCTGCCCGAGGCCGCGGCCGAAGAAGCCGCCGGAGCCGACCGCTATCAAGGATTGATTTATCTGATAACACTTATCTTGAGCGCTAAAGCTTGGATCCTGCAAGCACTTGAAGCGATCGCTTTGATAATTCGAGTTCAAACTGAGAAATAAGAATAGGGCCAAGGCGGCTAAAAGAAACGCGATAATTATATGAATTACTTTGCCGCCGCCGGAAAAAAAGACGATTACGGCCGTAAAAGCGATAATAAACAAGGTTCCTAAATCCGGCTGCATAATCATCAAGATGCTGATCACTCCGAGTATCACTAAGAATGGCAGAACGCCGCTCGTCAAACTGTTCAAATCTCCCTTCTTCGCTTCCAGCCAAGTCGCCAAATAAATCAAGAAGGAAACCTTCACCAATTCCGACGGCTGGAAAGACTGGCCGAAAATATTAATCCAGCTGCGGGCAGTTCCATATTCGGAACGCAGTCCGGGAATGAAGACTAATAAGAGTAGAATAATAGAAAACAGCAAAAAGAAACCGGCAAACTTCTTCCACCAATGATAATTAATACGGGCGGCGGCAAAAAAGACCACCAAAGCGATACCGAAACTGAAAGCCTGGCGGAGAAGATAATGATAAGTATTGCCGTAACGGGCGTAGGAGACAACTGAAGACGCGCTAAAAAGCATGACTAACCCGACGACGAGCAAAATGAACAGAGCCGTTATTAGGCTCTTATCGGGTTCATGCTCACCCGGACGAGGCGATGTTTTTTTCGTGTGTATGCCGAACATAGTTAGAATTTCTGATCCAGCAAAAAGATGGTCAAGCCGATAGCTGCGCCGATAATCGCTATCACCCAGAAACGCATGACGACCTTCGCTTCCGGCCAGCCTTTAGCCTGATAATGATGATGAATAGGCGCCGATAGGAAAACTTTGCGGCCGCGCAGCCTCTTAGACAAGACTTGGATAATGACTGATAAAGATTCTAATAAAAAAATCAATCCGACAAAAATTAAGAGCAGCGAATTATTAGTGAGCATTGCGATAATACCGAGAGTCACGCCCAAGCTCATGGAGCCGGTATCGCCCATATAAAAACGGGCGGGCGGAATATTGAACCATAGGAAAGCCAGTAAAGCGCCGATGATGACGCCGCAGAAAGTCGCCAGTTCATAACGGCCCAACATGAAAGCGATGATGCCATAAGTGGCGAAAGCAATCATTAAGGTTCCGCCAGCCAAACCATCAAGGCCGTCAGTTTCATTAACAGAAAAAGAAGTGGCGACGATAATAAAGATGAATATCGGGATATACCAGGCGCCAATCTCAAAATTTCCCAAAAAAGGCACATGAAAAACCGTCCAATCCAGTTTGAAATAGAACCAGAGCGCGCCCGCGATAGCAATTAGCGTGTATATGAGCAAGCGATGGCGCAATTTCAAGCCGCCACCGCCAAGAACACCCTGGCCGCGCACATCCAACCAATCATCGAACAGGCCGATAAGAGCGGAAATGATTAGGGCGCCTAAAGGCAATAATGTTTCTGAGCGGGATAAAAAATTAAGATGTTTAAAAATATTCCCCGGGAATAGGCTGCTTAAAACGGAAAAGCCAAGAATAAAAATCAGGACAGTTCCCCAAATAAGGACACCTCCCATAGTCGGCGTTCCCTCCTTGTGCGCATGAAGCTCGCTGAAAATCGGCGTTTCTCCGCTGTTCCGGATCTTCTTCCCTAATTTATATTTATAGAGATAATGGGTCAGGATGGGCGCGACAATAATCGTAAAAATGAAAGCGAGGGCGGAAAAAAACAAGATCTTAACGACGTAGAATTCCATCATAAGGAAATTATCTAAAATTAATCAAATAAATGAACATCAACGCCAAGCTGATGAACAGCGAAAACAATTCAGCGGCCGCCAGCAAGATATTGGCGAATAGCCGAAAATATTGGCGGCGATGCAGAGCGGCAACCATAATCCAATTCAAAGCCAAGATACCTAAGGCATAGAGCGGATAGAAGAAAATATGCCAAGGCGCGCCGACGAGATCAATGCCAAAATCAATATTATAATGGAGGACTAACAGCTCTCCGCTTAAATGCTTATAAATAAAAACAGCCTGTAGCCAGAGGACAACCTGAAACAAAGCGGCCAGCCCCAGGTAGAAACGACTGGGGGCAAAACGCCAAAGCGCCGCGCCAGCGGTTCTGATTTCTTGACAAAAAGAGTAAAAACGGGCGTAAAGATTAGAATAAACCATAAAAAGATAAGAGAATAATCTATTTATTTTCAGTTTATCACATTTTAAAATAATACAAAACTATGTTATAATTAAGATATTATGAGCCAAAAAATTATCACCAAGATATTCAATTATGCCGCCGGCGAAGGGGCGGATAATCTGGTCATCGCCAGACGAGCCGACCAGCTTGTCCTAGACTGCTACTTTTCCGGACGGGATAAGCAGAGCCTAATCTTGCCTAAGAAGTTAGACCCGGAATTATTCTCCAGCCTAAGAAAGATACTGGCCATCGCTCCAGGGGAATTGACTGTTAAAAAATACTGCAAGCTCCATCATAAATCCGGCTGCATTAATTTCTATCTGACTATCCTGCCGGAAGCAAATGGAGAAAAAATCATCATCAATCTCATCGACCGACCGTTCACTCTCTGGCGCCTGAATAGGATCGGACTGCAGAAGCCGGGGCTCCAAGAGATCAGGAAATCCCTGAAACTGAAATCGGGCTTAGTAATCATTAGTTCTCCGGAAGGCGAAGGCAAGAGTGCCACGCTTAATTCCTTGCTTCTCGAACTAGGCGATTCTAACAAGAGCATCTACTCCCTGCAAAAACAAACTGCCTATGAAATTCCGGGAGTCGCTTCCCTGCTTCCGACCAAGACTAACTGGGAAAAACTGCTCAAACTAGATTCAGAAATAATCTTTACTGACGATCTGGATGAGCCTGACTCGCTAGAATACGCTATCCGAGCGGCTAACAGCGGCCGACTAGTCTTCGGGACCATGACTGCTGCCGATTCTTTCGAAACGCTTCATAATATCGTGGCCGCGAAGCTGCCCTTGAAATTAAAGCTGGATAACCTTAAGATGATCGTAAATCAACGCCTGGCCGCCATGAAAAGAAAGTCCGGAAAAGCCAGCCGCGATCAACGGAAAGAAATCGGCTTATTCGAAGTCTTACAAATTACGCCGACTCTGAAAAAACTGCTTATCGAAAAGCACGAGCAGAAACCAGAGAGTTATTGCGAAGAGCTAGAAAAGACAGCGCTCAAAGATGGCTTCTGTCCGCTCGCTCATGACAGAACAAAAAAAACGAAAGAAGGATTAATATGAAGATAATCTGCGTCATCCCTGCTTGGAACGAAGGAAAAAATATCGCTAAAGTCATTGCCGGCGCCCGGCCTTTTGTCGATGAGATCGTTGTCATAGACGACGGCTCTGGCGACGATACTGCTGCGGCCGCCGAGATAGCCGGCGCAACCGTCTTCCGCCATCCGATCAATCGCGGCCAGGGCGCAGCGCTTCAGACCGGAAACGATTATGCTCTCGACCATGGCGCCGATATCATCGTCCATTTCGATGCCGACGATCAATTCTTGGCCACGGAAATAAAAGATATGACCGCGCCGATAAGAGAAGGAAGCGCCGATATCGTCTTCGGTTCCCGCTTCTTAGGCAAGAAAGCGAATCTGCCGCCGGTCAAGAAATACCTGATTATGCCGCTCGCACAAATCTTCACTCGCGTAATACTGGGCATAAAACTGAGCGACCCGCAGAACGGCTTCCGGGCGATGAGCCGCTTGGCCGCCGAAAAGATTAGGATAAATAATCGAGAGATGGCCCATAACAGTGAGATCCAGATAAAGGCCTTCCAAGAAAAATTAAGAGTCGCCGAAGTTCCGATCACCGTCATCTATCATCATTTCGGCCAAAAGCTATCCGGCGGTTTCCGGGTCGCTAAAGACCTATTGATCCATAAAATAATAAAATAAATAAGCTTAAAGACAAATTTATGCTGCAGCAGATAATCGCTATCGTTATCATCATCTTCTTTATTTTCCGCCTAGTCACGCAAAAAAAGAAAAATCAAATTAGCAATAATGAATTCACCTTATGGCTCGTCTTTTGGCTAATCGCCGCGGCGGCCATCATCTTTATCAAACAGATCGACCGTCTCGTTGCCTGGCTCGGCTTTTCCGGCAGCGGCATCAACTTCTTGATCTATATTGCGGTCTTGGCCTTATTCTATCTGGTCTTCCGGCTCAGACTTGATCTAGCTAAGATGGACAGGAGTCTCACCGAAATCGTCCGCCAGATAACCTTAAAGAAATAAACATGAAAATCGCTTCTATCGTCTGCGCTTTCCCGCCTTATGCCGGCGGTATGGGCAACAGCGCCGATCGAATCAGCCAGATACTAAGAACCGAACATGAAGTCATCGACTTCACGCCTTATAATACAAAACCGTGGCTGAAATATGGCCACGGTTCTGTTTTGGGCTCCCTGCTCTGGCGCTTGAAATCATTCGACTATATCTATCTTCATTATCCGTATTTCGGCACAGCAGAAATCGTCTGGCTTTTCAAAATATTTCATAAGAAACCAAAATTGATAATCCATTATCATATGGACGTCGTCGGTTTGAATCCGCTAGCTAAGATACTAAGCCTGCCTAGCCGCTTCATCCGCGCCTCCCTGCTAAAACAGGCGGAGTTGATTGTCACAGCCAGCCTGGATTATGTAAAACATAGCCAGATAAAAGATGGCTACGGGGCTCACCCGGAAAAATTCCGCGAGATACCCTTTTCCGTCGATCTAGATAAATTCCGACCGAGTGGAATGAAGACGCCAGCTAATAATATCCTCCTAGCTAAAGCTAAGGAAATAGTAAATTTTGTCAGCGCTAAATTCATCAAGAAGGATCGCTTCGATTTATTATTCGTCGGCGCGCTCGACACGGCCCATTATTTTAAAGGGGTAGACGTATTATTACGCGCTGCTGCCGGCCTAGGCGGCCTTAATTTTGAACTAACTATCGCCGGCGAAGGCGACAAACGCCCAGAATATGAAGCGCTGGCGCTGCGACTGAATCTTAATAAAAAAGTCCGCTTCGTCGGAAAATTAAGCGAAACCGAGCTTGTCCGCGCTTATCAGAAAGCTGATCTTTTGATACTGCCCTCGATTAACGGCAATGAAGCCTTCGGCATCGTCCTGATAGAGGCTCTAGCCTGTGGCGCTCCAGTTATGGCTTCTAATTTGCCCGGCGTCCGCCAGGTTTTTAACGACGGCGAAGAAGGATTGCTGATTGAACCCGGAAGCGTTTTTGATCTAGAACAGAAGCTAAGGCTATTCATGAGTGACAAGCTTAGGCCTGGAGAAATGGCAGAAAAAGCCAGGGCTCTGGCGGAAAAAAAATATGGCGATAATCTGATGAAAACTAAGTTTAGGGAATTATTCAAATGATATGAAGATAGGCTTGATGCATAATCTATACGGGGAATACAGCCGCGGCGGCGCAGAAACAGCCGTTAAGCTCATGGCTGATGATTTTCGAAAATCCGGACACCAGGTTTTCTTGATCGCGACGCGCCCGAAAATCGCCGGTAATGACGAAGCAAAAACCACCGCAGAAAAGATATATTACATCGACTCCGAATTCTATAACTTGAATAAGCATTCTCGTTGCTATCGCGCTAGCTGGCATATCGGCGATATTTTTTCTTTCGGCAAGGCGCGCCAGATAAAAACCATCCTGGAATCGGAAAAGCCCGACCTAGTCGTCACTCATAACCTGATGGGCCTAGGTTTTATGACTCCGGTCGTTTTAAAAAAACTGCTTGTCCGCCACGAGCATTTCCTGCACGACATCCAGCTCCTTCATCCCTCGGGACTAATGATCTTCGGACAAGAAGAAAAGATAAATAATTTTGGCGCCAAAGTATATCAGGCTTTGACGCGCCTGCTTTTCTCTTCTCCGGATAAAATCATTTCCCCTTCCGATTGGCTTTTAGAAATGCATAAACAGCGTGGTTTTTTTAAAGATTCTAAACAAGAAGTCCGCCCTTTCATCTGGCCAGGAATGGAAACCGCGTCCCAAACTAAAAATGGCCCCGCTAAAAATTTCCTATTCATCGGCCAGATTGAAGAACAAAAAGGAATATTCTTATTAATAAACGCTTTTAAAAAGATAAATGGGCCGGAATTGACTTTGACGATTGCCATCCGTGGCGGCGGCAGCAGTCTAGAAAAAGCGCGAACCGAGGCAAAAGCTGATGCGCGTATTAAAATCCTAGGGCCGCTTTCTTATGAAGAGACGGAAAAAATAAAAAAAGAGAGCGATTGTTTGATCGTTCCCTCTTTATGCTATGAGAATTCGCCGACGACTATTTATGGCGCCCATGCCGCTGGCCTGCCGGTTATCGCTTCCCGTCTCGGCGGCATTCCGGAACTGATAGAAAAGGATGATCTCTTATTTGCGCCGGGGAATGAAAACGATCTGATCGGAAAAATACTCCTGATGGCTAATTAGGATCCGAATCCCTGTAATCTCTTATTGGCCTCAATATCAAAAATTGTCTTCTTTAATCCGTTCTCGAGCGTCACGACCGGCATCCAGCCGAGCTCGTTGCGCGCCTGATGGATATCGGGCAGGACTAATTCGCTCAGGAACAGTTTATTCTCGGCATAGGTGATTTTAGAGCTTGAATCCGTCAGCGAAATGATCATCTTGACCATATCAGTCAGATTAGTGTCCACATCAGAGCCGACATTAATCGGACCGGAAAGTTCAGAATTCATGAATTTTCCAACCGCATCAATAATGTCGTCGATATAGCAGAAAGACGAAGAAAATTTTTCGTCGCCATTGATAATTACATCATTATTATCTAGGGCATTCTTGATGAAATCAGGAATCATCTGATCGTCGTTAGCTTCCATGCGCGGTCCGTAGACGCGAAAAAGGCGCATGATACGCGCATCGACATTATAGAGAGACCGATAATTGCTAACTATGGTTTCGGCAAAACGCTTGCCTTCGTCATAAGAACTGCGTTCTGATAATTGATCGACTGCGCCCAAATCAGTTTCCTTCACTTTTAATTCTGGATTATCTGCTCGGCGCGGGCCATAGACGACCGAAGATGAAAATTGCAGCAGCTTAGAGTTGTACTTTACGGCCATATCTAGAAGATTCTTGACGACATATGAATTAGCCATGATAGCGGCTAAGCGATTTTCCAGAAAACGGCGCGGCGACATCGGACAAGCCAGATTATAAATCTCTTGCAGGCCCTGGAATTCTATCTTAAATTTTTTCAATTCCGGAATCGCTTCCAGATCTAGAGGCTTGGACAGGTCATAATTGATGAAAATAAAATCGGGATTGGCGAGCAGATGATCAATATTGCGTTCGTTGCCGGTAATAAAGTTATCCACGCAGATGACTTTATCGGTCTTAAGCAGCTCGTCGCAAAGATGGGAGCCGATAAAACCGGCGCCGCCAGCGACAAGGATGTTCTTCTTATCAAAGATGACTTGTTTAGACATATAGTTATTAGTTACTGATCTTTATTATACCAATATTAACGCCGCCATTCCAGTTTTCTTCCCAGGCGTAAAATGATTCCATTAATTCACCGCGAGCGCTGAAAACACGGACATGCGGCGCGGCCCCCGCCTGGGCAGCGGTTGCTATCTCCGGCAAACCGTCGTTATTCAAATCGCCGGCGGACAGATTCACCCCGCCCTGCCAATTACGGCTATAAGCTAAAAACTGGCGAGTCATGATGCCGTGATTATCAAATATCTTAATTTGCGGGTCTCGGCCTTTTCCGGGAGAAACAATAATATCCGCCTGATTGTGGTTCTTACGACCATTTAAATTCGCGACGGCCACTTTCACTCCGCCGCGAAATTTCTTTTCATAAGCCAGGAAAGCGCCCAGAATCTTCCCGTCAGTGTGGAACATCTTGATCATCGGCTCGGAGCCAGCGCCGTAAGCGGCTACTATCTCTTGATCGCCATTGCCATCGATATCGCCAGCCGCTAGATTAAGCCCGCCGCGCCAATACCGGCTATCGACTAAGAATTGCTTCTTTAGCTGCCCGCTATAATTAAAAATCTTCACTTGGCCCGTGCCTCGCGCTGCTTGGGCGGCGGCGATTTCCATCTGTTCATCGCCGTTAATATCTACTAAGGCGACGCTCACGCCGCCGCGAAAATATTTATCATATGCCAGAATCTGCTTAATCAACCGGCCGCTTTCGCTATAAATCATGATTTTCGGCTCACCGCTCGTTCCCGCGCCGATGACTATCTCCTCCAAGCCATCGCCGTTGACGTCTCCTATCGCTACGCTTTCTCCGCCCTTGATATCCAGAGGCAACTTATCAGCCAGGTCTCCAGTAGCAGCCGTAAGCTTAGGCTGTTTGCTCTTGGCAGAGCTCTGCGGCAAGACGACTATACGGCCGACACGGCTATATAATTTCTCTTTGGCCATCTCGACGGCTCGATTGACATTCAAGCGTCCGTTACCTAACTGGCCTGCATAATCAGGATTCAGCCGACTGATATTATCAGTGGAAGCGAAGAGGATATTAACTATCTCGCGACGACTCAATTCTGAATTAGCTTGGGCAATCAAGGCTAGGGTTGCGGTCACTTGCGGCGCCGCCATGGAAGTCCCCGACCAGTAGCCGTCATAGAGTTTATTGGAAAAATCAACTACGCTGCCGGCAGTTACGGCGCTAAAAAAGCTGATGCCGGGAGCGACCAGATCAACGCAGCGCGAACCATAGCTAGAAAATTTCGCTTTCTGATCCAGCGCATCAGTCGCGGCCACGCCGATCACCATATTCTCGCCGATGAGTTCGCCGTCATAACAAGCTGGATAGATAGGGGTCTTCTCAATATCATAACCGACGCCATCCGCCTGTTCGTTGCCGGCGGCAGCCACAATCATAATGCCAGCCTTGTGCGCCCGGCGTATCGCCTCCTGCATGCCATCGCTATAAGTAAAAGAAACAAAACTAAGATTTATTATATCGGCGCCGTTAGCAATCGCATAATCGATTGCCCGGATAACATTGCTCAATTTGCCTTCACCCTTATCATTCAAAACTTTAAGAGCCATGATTTGCGCCTGCCAGGTAATGCCGGCGACGCCTTCGCTGTTGTTGCCGCGCGCGGCGATGATGCCGGCGACCATCGTACCGTGAGAAACTCCGGCCTCGGTCCAGCCCACCGTGAATTTCGGTGATGGATCCGGAGCATTATTGACGAAATCCCAGCCGCTCACATCATCAATAAAACCATTACCGTCATCATCAATATTATTGCCAAAAATCTCTCGAGCATTCTTCCAAATATTATCTTTCAGGTCAGGATGATTGACCTGAATGCCGGAATCAATGACCGCAATCACCATATCCGGGCTGCCAGTAATCTTATCCCAGGCGCTGTCCGCCTTAATCTTCGATAGGTACCATTGATTACCATAATAAAAATCGTTCGGCGTAATATTAGCCAAAACAGGTTCTGCCAAAAAAAGGGACAGAATAAAAAAAGATGTTATCAATTTCTTCATATAACACCTTAATACTAACATATCTTAATTATTATTTACAGGCTCGTAATAACCTCTAAAGTTTCTTCGGCACAGCGGCGCCAGCTGAATTTCTTAGCCTGTTCCAGCCCTTTCAAAATCAAGCTTTCTCTCAGCTCATTATCGGATAATATCCGCCCCATCGCCTCCGCTATCGCCCGCTTATCGTTCTGATCGAAATATAAAGCAGCGTCGCCAGCGACTTCTCTGAGAACAGGAATATCGGAAACGGCGGTCGGGATACCGCAAGCCAGGGATTGCAAAACCGGGATGCCGAAACCTTCATGCTTAGATGGAAAAATAAAGGCGGCGGCAGCGTTCATGACATAAGGCATGTCCTCTTCGGCTACCCAGCCGGGCATGGTTACCTGGTTATTGAGATTGAACTCCTCAATAGTATACTTTATCTCATCAAATCCGAAACCGGCATCGCCGATAAGAACTAGCTTGGCTTTCATATCCGAATGATTCTCTCGCAAGTAGGCGAACGCCTCGACTAAAGCCGGAATATTTTTTTTCTTTTCCAAACGGCCGATATACAAGAAATAGGGGGCTTCTAAACCGTATTTATCTAGAACAGCCGCAGTTTTCTCCGGGTTTTCCGGCAAACGGCGATAAAGCTTATCATTATAGCCGTTATGGACGACGGCCACCTTGCTAGCCGGAGTCTTGGGATAGAGATTTAAGATATCCTGCTTAGTGAATTCGGAGACGGCGATGATCTTCTGGGCATGATGCAGGGCGAAAGCGGTCGACCAATAAAGATAATCGACGGAATCGGAGCGATAACGCCCCAGGGTCAGAAGTCTGACGAAAAAATTAATCAGCTGGCGCGTTCCGACTATACTGGTCTTCGCCTTGACCGCCCGATAAAGATTCTGCTCACGGACAAAAGCGATATCATGAATAGTGTTGACGGTGCGGCGCGGACCAAATAGCGGCAAAGTATGAGCCGGAATGAATAAAACATCCGGACGATGATAAAGCATCTCCAAAGTCAGGCGGCCGAGAGTCCAGAAAGAAAAGAATGGCCACTTTAAGAGCTTGAAGGAAAAATTAGAATTATTCTTGACCGTCTCCGCTAATTCCGGCTGCGCCGGCTGATTAAGATAAAGCCAATAAGTATTAACCTTATCTATCTCCGCCAGATTCTTAATCAAGTAAAAAGAGTACCATTCGGTACCAGTCTTATGGAGCAAGTTAGCGCGCGAGGCGTCAATCCCGATTATCATAATAAATAAAAATTAGCCGATCATCCCTGACCCGCTAATTATTTAGTTGCTAGAATGCTGCGTTTATAAGAATCCAAATTATCAAGCGCGATACCGGTGCCCTTGGCGACGCAAAGCATGGCATCATCGGCGACATAAGCGGAGACGCCAGTCGTGCGAGCGATCAATTGATCGATATTGCGGAGCAAGGAGCTGCCGCCAGTCAGGACTATGCCCTTATCCATGATATCCGCCGATAACTCCGGCGGCGTCTTCTGCAGCACCTTCTTAGCCGCGGCGATAATCGCTTCCAATTCATTCTGAATAGCTTCAGTCACGTCGTCGCTTGAAACAGTCAGGCTACGCGGCAAGCCGGTCACGATATCGCGGCCGCGTATTTCCAAATATAATTTATCTTCCATATATAAAGCAGAGCCGATATTGATCTTGATTTCTTCGGCCGTCCTTTCGCCGATAGCCAGGTTATATTTCTTGCGGATATATTCTAAAATCGCGGCATCGAACTTATTGCCGCCGACGCGCACAGAAGTAGATGCGACAATGCCCCCTAAAGAGATGACGGCCATTTCCGCCGTTCCGCCGCCGATATCTATGACCATATGTCCGGTAGCCGAGCCGATAGGAATATCAGCGCCGATAGCCGCCGCTACTGGCTCCTTGATGATATAAGCGGCTTTAGCGCCAGCGGCGATAGTCGCTTCGATGACCGCGCGGCGTTCGGTAGACGAAATGCCCGCCGGCACAGCCACCATGACTTCCGGACGGAATAAGCGGATGCCTCCTAAAGTTTTATTAATGAAATAACGGATCATGGCTTCGGTCGCCCGATAATCGGCAATGACCCCATCCTTCAAAGGGCGCACGGCCATGATCGTATCCGGAGTACGGCCGATCATATCCTTAGCTTCGTTTCCGACCGCCAAGATTTTCTTATCATGAATAGAAACCGCCACCACGCTCGGCTCGTTAATAACGATACCGCGCTTAGGCAGATGAATCAAAGTATAGGTTGTACCGAGATCAATCCCGATTCTTTTGATAAACATACGCAAAAATATAACACTAATCTATCTTAGTATTTTTGGGGGTATTAGTCAAACTAGCGGAAACTGGCGGATAGACGCCTATTCTTCGTAATCGCGATCGACAGTCTTTTCCTGGACAGCGACAATACGCTTGACTTTCTCGACAAATTCAAAAGTATCAAACTCTTCCTTAAAAAAAACATAATCAGCGCCCAGCTGCAAACTGCGCTGGCGGCTATCCTCGTCGCTCAGATCGGTGAAAATAAAAATCTGCTTATCATTAAGCTCATCATCAGACTTTAATCTCTTGACGATCTCGAAACCGTCGATCTTGGGCAATATCAGATCAAGAATAATAAAATCCGGTTCAAAATCCCGAAGTTCCTCCATCAATTCCTCAATTTCTTCATCGCCGGTTGCCGTTCCCACTTCGAATTCATCAGCAGAAAATTGCGATTCTAGCCCATACAGGATATTGGCGTCATCTTCGATGATGAATATTTTTTTGTTTTCCATATTTTTATCAGGGATAGACGTTAATCCGCTATCCGTAAATGATTATTTTAGTCTCTGCCACCAAGCAACATTCACCTTATACCACTCCACGGTCGCGCGCAAGCCTTCCTCGAATGATTGGAGCGGCTCCCAGCCTAATTCTTTCTTCGCTTTAGAAAAATCTATGGCGTATCTAAGGTCGTGACCGAGACGGTCAGGCACATATTCCACCATCTCCTCATCTTTATCCATCAATTTGAGAATAAGCTTAGTTATTTCCAGGTTAGTCTTCTCGTTATCTCCTCCCAAGCAATAAGTTTCGCCGCTGCGCCCCTGCTTAATTATCATCTCAACGCCGCGATTATGATCATCGACATGGATCCAATCGCGCACGTTCGCCCCAGCACCGTAAACCGGAACTTTCTTCCCTTCCATTAGATTAGTGATAAAAAGCGGGATGAGCTTTTCCGGATATTGATACGGGCCATAATTATTGGAGCAATTTGAAATAGTAATCGGCAGCTTATAAGTATGATAATAAGCACGAACCAGGTGATCCGATCCGGCCTTAGAGGCACTGTAAGGGGAGCGCGGATCATAAGGAGTCTTTTCATTGAATTTCGGCGCGCCGAATTCCAAGGCGCCGAAGACTTCATCAGTCGAAATATGATGGAAACGGATATTGCCATTATTTTTCGCGGCCTCTAATAGCACGCGCGTCCCCTCCACATTAGTATGGATAAAATCGGCGCTATTCTTGATCGAACGATCAACATGGCTTTCCGCCGCAAAATGAACGATAACATCTATCCCCTTGACCAGATCATTAACCAGCGCCGCATCACAGATATCGCCTTTGACGAATTTATAATTAGGATTGGTTTCAATATCCTTGAGGCTATCCAGATTGCCGGCATAAGTCAGAGCATCCAAATTGACGAGACTGTCTTCTGGATTATTCTTTAACCAATAATGGATGAAGTTAGAACCGATAAAGCCAGCGCCGCCGGTGACTAATAATTTCATATTTATAGTTATTTTATTCTGTAAGGGCTATCCTCCTTAGTTTCCCATCTAATCTCATCAATCTCTTCTTTCTTTCCTTCGCCTTTATATAATTTATCAGGCAGATTAAGGCTCAGAGCCGGAATATCGGACACACATTTATAACCATGAACGACGCCAGGAGGCACAATGACGAGAGTCGGATTATTTTCTCCGACCTCTATTTCTAAAGCTTCTCCTTTAGTTACTGAGGTATCGCGGCGATCCCAGAGATACAAACGGAAAGCACCCGGACCGAGAAAGACGAAACAGTCGCTCTGGTTCACGTGCTCGTGCGGGCCGCGAATTATGCCCGGTCTTGTCAGGCTGACATAAGCCATAGACATATCAAAAGCGAGTTCATCGCGGCGGAAAATTTCCGCCAACCAGCCGCGGTTATCTTCGTACTTTTCTATCTTCTTGATAATGACACCTTTAATCATATATATTAGCCTTATTCTAGACTTAATTAATTAATTAATCTTAATCAAGCTGTTCTGAGCGCCGATATGAGCGACCTTAGCGGCGGCATTCTGTAAACTCAGATGCAGAGCTTTATCGATATCACCTTTAAACAGGGTCCAGGCAGCGGCAAACGATGAATTAAAAATATCGCCGACGCCGGTCGTATCAACACGCTTCTCTTCTTTGATGATATCATGCTGAATTACCTTTTGTCCGTCAAAAACCACTACGCCGTCGCTACCCAAGGTTATCACCACAATCTTCGCGCCAAAACTATGGATAATCTTGATCAGGCTCTCTGTATCATTCAAGACTTTATGATCGGCATTTTTATAGCCTTCGGTGTTCATGACTAAAGCCAGCGCTTCGTCTTTATTGCAAGCCAAAACGGTCGTTTTCTTCAGATACATCCTGATCTTATCCGCTCCGCCTAAAAGTTGGGTCATGCCCGGATTCCAAAAGACATTCGGTCCCTGGCTGCTGACGACCGAGAAGATCTTTCTCAAATTTCCTGGCCAATCTCCGGCTAGAGACGCGATATAGATGCCCTTGGTGTTCTTCAGATAAGAAATATCTTTCTCATCTATCGCCAAGTTCTTGTTAGCGCCGCGCTGAGCAAAGATGATGCGCTCTCCATTCGGAGCGATTAGGATAAAAGATGATCCGCTCTCCTCGTTCTTGATTCTTTCAATCATGCGAGTATCAACGCGGCGTGCCCTCAGGTTTTCGACAATCAAGCGGCCGTTCCTGTCGCTCCCGACCGGAGCGAGGCAGGCGGTTCTGAAGCCGAAATTAGCGAGACAAGCCGCGGCATTAGCCGCGCCTCCGCCGTAAGAATAATAGAATTTATCGACTTTTATCTTCGCGCCCGACTCGAACGCCAATAATTTTTGGCGCAAGATATCGGTTTCGTCTTTCATCAGCACTCCTTGATCGGTGAAAAAAGAGATGTCGCGCGTTGTCCCTCCAATAGTTATAAAATCATACATATATATGAACAGCTATATTATTAATTATTCCTAAGATAAAAATTATTTTCTCTCTAAGAAGAACGGCTTGAAGCGGCGCGTCAAAGCGCCGGCTAGGCTGAACATCAATAAGCCGGCTGATTCGCTCCAAAGTATCTGATAAAGGAGATTCGACCAGAAAGCGCCGTTCCACAAGAAGAAAGATCCGATAGAGGCGCCAACCAGATAAACCAGGAAGGCAGCCGCGAAATCATAAGCGGCCGTCGCTATCAGGATTAACAACAGAAAAGAATATAAAGAACGGTTAGTCAGCCTGGTTTCTAGTATCCAATTAGCGAGCATGACCGTCAGCAAGAAAAGCAGAAGATAGAGGCCGAAAAAATAAAAGGAAAATAGATCAAGCCAGAAACCGAGGACGAGTGCGGCATAAAGCGAAGACCGGAAGCCGAAAAAGAAGAGCGTGAAGATCAAAGTAATTACGGCCAAATTTATCTGGCTAAAAACTGACGGTAACGAGAAGATAAAAGAAAATTGGACGATGGCGACGCCTGAAAGCAGTAAAATTAAAAATGCTATCTGCCAGATTTTTTTCAGCATACTCCCGAAATATTAAGGGATAAGGATAGAAACTATCGTCAGATTATCAAGTTCGGCCAAAGGTTCGATAATCGCTTCCTGCCAGACTTCGTTGCTCTCGTTGAATACCTGCGTGATCCGGCCGATGACCAGGCCGCGGGCGATATGCTCGCCTAAGCCTGAAGTTATGACGATATCGCCTGGCGCTATCTTCTCTAACTGGGGAATATAATTCATCTTAATCGTCAGGCCGAGATCGCCGTCGGTGATTCCCTGAGTCTTATCGGAATTCTGAATCGCCGCCGCTAATTGGCAGCTTGGATTCGTCGTCAGGCATATCTTAGCAGTCGTATCTTTAGTTTCTAAAACTTTGCCGACTATGAGTCCTTCTTCGCTCACTACCGCTAAGCCAGGGACTAAACCGTCCTTGGCGCCGCGATTAATGACTAGCCCTAGGCTATCTTCAGCGGCCGCTTCTTTAGCGATGACGCTCGCGACCACGACGCGAGAACTATTATTACTAACGAATTTCAAAGCTTCTCGTAATTTACGATTCTCTTCCTCTATTTCCAAACGGCGAGAATTAGCGACCGTCAACACGGCTACTTCCTTGGCTAAGCGCTCGGCTCTCGCGTTCGGATCTTCCGGATTATTATTAGCGTCATAAGCCATCTTGATATCCGTACCGGCCGTATAGAACCGGCCGGCAATCGGCTTTATCAAGTAAGACAAAGAATTTTCCAACGGACGCAAGAATCCTGATATATGCAAAAAAAACAGCGCGACGGCTATTATCAGGCCAGGGACGATCGGATTGTTCTTCTTGATCCTGATCATATCAGTCAGCATTAGTCAGTATTCGAAGGTAAGACGACTTTTTCTAATAATTCCTTATCAGTTAAAAGAATGCCAGTGCCGCGCACGACGCAAGTCAAAGGGTCGTCAGAAATCTTCACGGGAATCTTGGTGGCTAAAGAAATCGCCTTATCCAAACCGCGCAATAAAGCGCCGCCGCCAGATAGATATAGGCCGCGCTCATAAATATCGGAGACTAATTCCGGCGGAGTCGTTTCTAGAATCATCTTGATGTTGTCGATAATCTTGATGACCGTCCGGCTGATCGCTTCCCTAATCTGTTTATCGCTAACCATTAAAGCTTTTGGCAAACCAGTGACAAGATCACGGCCGCGCACTTCGATTTCGGTCGGCGTTTCTAAAGGCACAGCCGAACCGACAGAGATCTTGATCGCTTCCGCTAATTGTTCCCCGATGAGAATATTAAACTCTTCGCGGATATATTCAATAATGTTGTTATCAAATTCATTGCCGGCCGCTTTTAGAGATTTCCAAGTAACGACGCCGCCGAGAGAAATGACGGCGATTTCAGTAGTGCCGCCGCCGATATCGACGACCATAGTCGCCGTCGCTTCAGTTACGGGCAAACGAGCGCCGATAGCGGCCGCCATCGCTTCTTCAATCAAATAAACTTTACGAGCGCCGGCAGACTTAGCGGCATCCTCGACCGCTTTCTTCTCTACTTCAGTCAGATCGAGCGGAATGCCGATGACAACGCGCGGCCGGGAGATTAAAGTAAAATTCTCGGTATGAACCTTATTGATGAAATACTTGAGCATCTTTTCCGTCACTTCAAAATCAGAGATAATTCCTTCGACGAGCGGCTTGATCGCCTCGATATGGCCCGGCGTCTTACCGACCATCTTCTTGGCTGCCTCGCCGACTTCCAGAATTTCATTCGTGCGTTTATTGATAGCGACGACGCTAGGTTCATTGATTACCAACCCTTTATCAACGACATAAACCAGGGTATTCTTGGTTCCCAAGTCTATCCCTAAGTCATGGCTGAATTTTCCGAGAAGATTATTGAACATAAGTTATTTAGCTGATGGCTATTTTAATTTAGAGGCCAGCTCCTTGATCTTGATTAAGGCGCCTTTATCTTCGGAGCGGCGTTTCAACTCGACGCTGTCTTCACCCAAAGTTTTCTTGCTAACGACGACACGATATGGGCAGCCAATCAGATCGGCATCGGCGAATTTTTCTCCGGCTGATGCTTCGCGATCATCATACAAGACTTCAAAGCCGGCCTTAGTCAGGTCTTCATAAATACGCGCCGCCGCGTCATTCTCATTTAAGGATATCAGATGAATCTGGAACGGCGCGATATTTTCCGGCCAAACTATTCCCTTATCGTCGTGATAGGTTTCCACGATTGTTCCCATGACTCGACTAGGCCCCATGCCGTAGCAGCCCATTACCGGAGTATTCTCCTTGCCGGCGCTATCCTTGTAAGAAATATTGAAAGGCGCCGAAAATTTCGTACCGAGCTTGAAGATATTGCCGACTTCGATCGCTTTCTTTTCTGTTAATTTCTTATTGCCGCAAATCGGGCAAGAATCCTGTTCGGCAATTATTTCCTTATTGATAGCGATATGGCATTTATCGCAGATATAAATCAAGTCTTCGCCAGCTTCGGCTAAAGTCTGGAACTCGTGGGAATATTTTGAAAAAGTTCCACCGGAAGCATAGGTCACATAGGTAATATCGCCCAAACCGAGACGCTGATAGACCTTCTTATACGCTTCGATAGCTTTCTCATAATAAGCGTCGAGATCAGTTTGATCGGTATGAAAAGAATAAAGATCTTTCATCAAGAATTCGCGGCCGCGCAATAATCCGGCCTTAGCTCTTTTTTCATTACGGAACTTCGTCTGAATCTGATAGACGCCGAAAGGCAGATCTTTATAAGAACAAATAAATTTCTTAACGAGCGGGGAGACAATCTCTTCGTGCGTCGCGCCTAGAGCGTATTCCTTATTATCGCCGCCAGTCAAACGGAACAAGACATCGAAATTAGCCCAACGATTAGAAGCTTCTAAATTTTCTTTCGGAACTAAAGAGGTCATCAATATTTCCTGACCGCCGATAGCATCCATCTCTTCGCGGATAACGCGGCAAATCTTATCCAAAACGCGCTTGCCTAGAGGCAGATAAGAATAAACTCCGGCCGCGACTTTATCGACAAAACCGGCGCGAATAAGCGCTTGCGCATTATAGCTAGCTTCATCTTTAGGCAGTTCTTTGACAGTCTTAGTAAAAAGTTGCGATTGGCGCATAAATATGAAAAATAAGAGTGTTTAATCATTTATATATTAACCAAAAAACCGGCTCTTGTAAAGGCGATTTAAACGCGTTCAGCCAGCAGATAATAGCGTTCTTCGTCGCTTAAAACCGTCACGATCAAGAAGAGATCGCCGCCTTCCTTCACTTTCAATTTCTTATACAGCTCTTCAGGCAAAAGCGGAAATCTTTTCGTCATGATATTTACGCGCTCAATGCCCTCGGCCTTCAAATATGACTTTAATTCCTTAAGTGCGAAGGGGCGACAAGCCTTGATCTTGAAAACGCGGAAAATTCCCGGCTTATCAGCTCCAACCAGGACATCGCCAGTCAGAAAAGACAGATGGCGATTGATTTTCGATAGACCATAAGAAGCGGCCAGATCTTCAATCAGATGAGCTTTGATAATCGCTTTGTTCGGTTCATAAAGAAAGTTCCCTGGTTCTGGAACTATCGGAACAAGCGGACGAGATTTGGAATCAATAAACTCATAGACGCCGTTCTTGACTAAGATAGTTGCTCGACGCGCGGCTTCAGTCCTCAGCTCACCGAACCAAAGCATCGCCACTTTACAATTATTATCCTCGGCAATAATCTCTATCTCCGGTTTCTCCGACAAGGCTTCCAATTCCTTGTAATCGAAGGCCGGGGAAATCTTCACGCCGACATTATGGGTAATCTTGAATATTTCCGGCAGTATTCTTAATAGAGCCGGCTCGGAATTAACCAAGGAGCGCGTTTTCGTCTGGCCTTCCCTGTCTCGCGCCGGATCAAGGAAAAAGGCGTCGGCATCGGAACTAATATTTTCATAGGCATCGCCAATAATAAATTCTATCTTGCTGGCGACTCCGTAAGCGGCGGCATTGGCTTGCGCGCAGGCGATATTAATATCCAACTTATCGACTGCAACCGCTGACTGGCAGTGCTGCGCCAGTGGAATCAGGTTGCCGCCGAGACCGCAGGTCAAATCGACAATTTTCCATTCCGGCTTGAAGCGGCGAGCAATATGTTCAGAAATAGCTTCGCTCGTCGACTGTTCCAGATTAAGCGGCGTAAAGAGCATCTCCGCGGCGCGCACAAACTTTTTCGCGGCTTGGCGCCTTAATTTTATCAGCGTCACTATCCCAGGCAAAAACTTATATTCCGGCCCGCCGGCGCTCTTAAACAACAAACGATACAAATCTTCTTCTTGATAAGATTCATATCGCTGCCATAGCTCGCGTCCGTTTTCGGACTTAAAAAAATTTATGTCTTCTAGCGTCATGCGGTTATAGATTCACGCGTCTAAATTATTTCTGTCTCATTTTCTTTAAAGCCGCCTTCACTCTTTCGCCGCTATCGACTAAGTTCGCATCTACGAGATTCAAAGCCGCACGCGCTTCCGATAAAGAATAACCGAGAGTCATAAGCGCATCTATCTCGTCGCTGCCGGAAGACATGGCGGAATTCAGGGCAGTCGAGCCGCCGCCGATACGCATTATCTTAGTCTTTAATTCTAAAACTAGACGTTCGGCCGTTTTTTTGCCGATACCGGAAACCTTGGTCAGGAGATTAGCATCACCGCGGATGATCGCTTCTTTTATGTCGCCAGCCGTGGCGATACTGAGCACTCCGAGCGCCGACTTCGGCCCGACGCCGGAAACAGTCAGCAAGAGTTCGAATAATTCTAAATCTTCCAAGGACTTGAAGCCGTATAGGTCGCTGGCGTCTTCCTTGATCTGATGATGAGTATATAATTCTACTTCTTTATCAATTTTCAAGTCGTTAAGCAAAGTCTCTCCCATGAAGACCTGATAGCCGATATCATGCGTTTCTAGGATCGCGTAATTAAGGCCTTTATTGATGATCCGGCCGCGCAAGAATGAAATCATATCTTTAAGACAATTTTATTATTTTACCGGCTTATTATTTTACTAATCTTCTTATGACTGATAAAGGAGGAACCGGTCCGGCGTTTTCCGGCAGGCCGATAATCGCAATCTGGCCGCCTCCGCCGCCATGCGCTTCTTCTATCTCTTCTCCGGTTTTAGCGTTCCAGATAACGCTTGGATGTATCTTGATTATATCATATCCAGGCCTGATTATCTCTATTTCGCTGCCGGCATGAATAGTGTTATGAACCTGGAAGACGATCGGATTATCCAGCTTCAATTTTTCTAGCTGGCGGCGGGTTTGAACAGATATCTCGCCCAAAGTCTGGCCGCAGAATTCCCAAGCGCTCTTCTGATGTGAATCAGAAATATTCTGGTCTGCCTTCCCGCCCAATAAGAAGCCAGCCGTATAGCCGCGATGAATCAACTTGGTATTTAATTCAGAAAAAAGATAGTCCAATTCTTTCTTTAATCTAGCGGCTGGAGTTTTTTTCTCTAACGCGGTCAGAGCGCGGCGATAGCTGCCCACGACGGTCGCTTGATAATAGACGCTCTTAGCCCGACCCTCGATCTTGAAGCTCGTTATGCCCGCGTCCGCCAGTTCCTTCAAATACTTTATCAAACACATGTCTTTAGAATTCAAGAGATAAGCGCCGTGCTTCTCTTCTACTAATTCTAATTCTTCAGAATGGCCTTCTGCCTTTAAACCATAGCGATTAACATCATATTTCCAGCGGCAAGGCTGGGCGCAATCGCCGAGATTGCCGCTTCGATCGACGAATAGTTTAGATAAGAAGCAGCGGCCGGAATAAGCCATGCACATTGCGCCATGGACGAAATATTCTAATTCGACTTTGGGAACGGCGCGATGGATCTCACTGATTTCTTTCAAAGTCACTTCCCGGCCCAAGATTATCCGTTTCACTCCCTGCCACGCCCAGAACTTCACGGCTTCCGAATTAGTGCAATTCGCTTGCGTCGACAGATGAATTTCCGCTTTCGGCCAGGCCTTCTTCACGAGGGCGATTATCCCCGGATCAGAGATTATGAGCGCATCCGCTTGCATAGCTTTTAATTTCCGGAGATACGCCGGTAATTTTTTCAGATGCTCGTTATGCGCGAAGATATTGATGGTCACATAGACTTTTTTTCCCAGATCATGCGCATACCTGATAGCCGCCCCCACTTCCTTCAAGCCGAAATCATTGATTCTAACGCGCAGAGAAAAATCCGGAATACCTAAATAAACCGCATCAGCGCCATAGGCGTAGGCAGTTTTCATCTTGATAATATTGCCAGCCGGAGCCAATAGTTCTATTTTTTTCATATATATTAGCCAATTTTTATATTATAAGTATAATCCAAATTATTATTTTTTGGAATATTGACTAAATTAAAATTAAATGATACAATCTTTTTTACCGAATAATAGTACTTTTCAAAATATTGTCTAACATTGTCTAATAAAAAAATTTCAATGAAAAAGATGATCTTATCGATGCTGTTGCTTATAGCTATTACTAGCTATGCCAGCGCCAAGACTACCGAAGAAGTAATTGTCATAAAACAAGGCGACTACTATTCAGAGTATGTGCTTAATCATTATAAAAATGATTACAGGCTAACCTTTACCCGAGGCATAAAAAAATTCGATAATTCCGCGCTTAGCAACCTGAATATTCCCGAAGGCGCTTGGCCGGAAATCAAAGCTGACGGAGACCAAATATTTTCTTTAAATCATTATTACGATACGAAGAAAATTGAGGCTCTGAATCAAGAGATAGCTGAAAAAAAAGAAACCATACACAAACAGAATCTTTGGCTTTTCATCACTATCATCAGTCTTGCGGTCACGACTTCTCTGGCGATCAGAGGCGCGGTGGCCCGGACTGATCGCTGGACTTTTTCCGGCACGATAATTAAATTTAATCGCTGGAAAGAGTTATGCAAATTCCGACCCTATCGCATACCTCTGAAAATGCTTTTCGGAGGCAGTGATTAAGTGATTGGTGATTAAAACTGAACAGTTAAAAGAAAAAGCTTCCCCCAAGAAGCTTTTTTTATTATCATTGACTGAAATTTAATATTATTGTAATATATAAAGTTAATAATAGCTCTTTTAAAAATAAGTTGCTTCCAGTGTCTAACTTTAAAGATAACTACCATGAAAACTCTAATGGCTTACTATTTTGCCGGCGCCGCGCTTATAGCCTGTTCTCTTCTATGGTGTCTTTATCGGACTATAAGCCTTAAGCTCATAGTCAACGATATAAAAAGAAGACTAGCAGAAAATGACAGCTTCTATTGCATTCTGGCGCTTTTCCACGCTCTTCCCTTGCGCAAGTTATGGGAAGAAAGTTTTGAATTTGATAATTATGTTAAAGCGCTGATTAAAGATGCTCCCTCTTTGAATAAATGTCTCCTCGATATCAGAGTCTATCTCTCGAATGAAAAAAAAAGAGAGATTGTCCTGGAATTGATAACGGAAAGCATGGACAGAACTTTCTCAACGGAAGACTTAGCGAAAATTTATGCTGACTGCATCATGAAAAATGTCGCACATAAAACAGCCGGATTAGACGACGACATCTTCAACGACGAAAGACATTTTATCGGCCTGATTATCACTAAAAAACATCTCACGCGAGACGTCGATCAAAGGCAAGAATCATTCCGCGCTCGCGTTATGCGGATACTAGAAGATTTTATTGCCGAAACAACGAATAAAAATGAGAGAGTCTTAACAAGGGAAGCGATAATCAGATTTGAGAATTCGCGGCTGCCAACTCATGAAGACTATGAGTCTAGAACCTAAGAGCTTGGCGACGAAGACTGAGAAACAAAAACCGGAAGTTCAATCTTTCGGTTTTTTATTTGCCTGAAATTTTTTCTTTCCTTTTTTAAAAACGTTTTATCCTTATCAAGCCGGAAGTCGGAATGACTTCGATTCCCTGCTTCTCGAGCTCATCCAGAAATAAATTCATGCCTAAAGAATCCGAGGCCATGTGGCCGGCGATAATCACATTCATATGATATTTTTCAGCCTCCTTGCGATGTTCTTCGGTCATGTGCATGCCGATGATCGTGCCGATGCCGTATTGCGCCATCTTCTCATAGATATCTTTGGATCCAGAAGTGCCGCCGGTAAATTCCGTAACGACGATCTTGCCACAGCTATGTTCTGGCGCGCCGGAAAAAAGCACCGGCCCGGTTTTCTTAAGAGCCGCCGCCTGATATTCGGGAATAGTTTTTAATAGTTCTAAGATATCTCCAACATTTTCCAATTCCCGTTCTTTCTCTTTAAATAATTTAACCAAAAAATTAGCGCCCAGATTATCAGCCGGAGTATGGACGCACATGAAGTCCATTCCAAGCAAACGAGCCATATCGACAGAGCGGTCATGATTAAGTGGCGAGATTTCGCGGCTCACTTCGGAAATCCGCGGCTTGATGACTGACTCGGCGATATTTATCGGCACGCCATAATCCGCCAGAACTTCGGCCTGCAGATGCATGACGTCTGATAAATCGGCTAAAGCGACGCCCTCGGGATGATGCGCAATAACTAAATCAATATCACCCAGCTGTTTAGCTAATAATAATTCTGAACCGCCCATATCTATGCCGGCCAATATCTTCTTGATTTCTTTCTTGCCATTATCAACCAAGAGGCGGGAATCTGAATAAGGGTTAGAGAACTTCTCTGGATCAAATTCGGCCTTGGCTTTATCCGGCAGCTCTTCGTATCTCTTCCTTTGGCGCGCTAGATATTTTGCAACCCGTTCTTCTCCGCGTAAGTCCGCTTTCTGGCCGAGGGAAATCGCCAGATTGAATATTTCTTTAGTGGTCATATGATCTTGAGATTAATCAGCCCTTTTTTATTAAACTTTCTTGATCCCCAGCTCCAGCTTCACGCCGTCAACTTTAATCTCCTTGCGGAATTCAGCTTTTATTTCCGAAACTATTTCCAAAGAAGATGAGAGAGTGTCGCGCTGGATATCGGCGCTCATTTTCTTGATATCCTCGGCTATCGTCGCTTCCGCTCCGGCGATATAAATAGCCGCCTTATCTTGAAGATTCAAGCCCGCATCTTTACGGAGCATGTTCACGAAGCGGATGAGCTCGCGCTTGATTCCCTCCTTCTTAAGTTCCGGAGTGATATTCGTATCCAATTCCACTTCTATCTTCTCGGTGGCGACGACGGAAAAATCTATCTCTTGGATATTAAGCTCGTCGGTAATCAGGCTCAAATATTCCGGAGCTAAGATGCCGACGCCTTTCACAGTCATTTTAGAAAGCATCTGGCGGATTTTTATTCCGGCTTCATCGCGCTTCGCCAAGCCCAGTTCGACCAGGCGGCGAGCCAAAGCCATCTTCTCTAAGACTGAATCTTCTTCAGTCTTTTTATGCGTCAATTCAATCTCTTCCGGCCAAGCCTCGAGATGGACCGAACGGCTTTCATCCTTAAAATCATTACCGCTCGCCTTCTGCCAGAGATTCTCCGCTATGAACGGCATGAACGGCGCCATCAGCTTAGAGAGTTCAACCAACACATATTTAGTCGCAGCTAGCGCCGCCTGCTTATCAGCTTCATCCTCGGATTTAAAACGGTCGCGGCTGCGGCGCAGATACCAGGTCGACATCTCATCAATAAATTCGGTAATCGGCCGCATCGCCTTCGGCAAGCTATAGGCTTCTAAAGATTCAGTCACCTCCTTAACCAACAAATTAAATTTTTCTAATATCCATTGGTCTAAGACATTCCGGCTGGCGCCGACTTTAAGCTTATCATTTCCGTCCACGGCGAACATCTCATAAAATTTATAAATGTTCCATAAGACCATTAAGTTCTTGCGCAGCGATTCCTGGACGCCGGCTTCAGAAAAATTAAGATTCTCGGCGGCCATGACCGGCGCCGCCGCGAGATAAGCGCGCAAGGCGTCGGAACCGTATTTTTCCATTACGACCATCGGATCCGGATAATTCTTCAAGCGCTTAGCCATCTTCTTGCCGTCTTCGGCCAGGACGATGCCGTTAGCGATGACGTTCTGGAAAGAATGGCAGCCGAAGATTCCGCCGGCGATGACATGAAGATAATAGAACCAAGCCCTAGTCTGATCAATGCCTTCGGCGATGAATTGCGCCGGAAAATTATTATCGAATCTCTCTTTATTTTCCATCGGATAATGCAGCTGCGCGAACGGCATGGAGCCGGATTCGAACCAGCAATCCAGAACGTCAGGAACGCGCTTCATCCCGCCGCCGCATTTCGGACATTCAAAAGTCAGCGGATCAATCTTATCTTTATGGATATCGACGATCGTCTTGCCGGTCAGTTTTTCCAATTCCGCGACACTGCCGATGACGTGGCGCTCGCCGCAAGCACATTCCCAGATCGGAATAGCGCTCGCCCAGAAACGCTGGCGCGAGATAGACCAATCGCGCGCGCCTTCGAGCCAATTACCGAAACGCCCTTCTTTCAGATATTCCGGCGACCAATTGATATGCTTCGCACTTTCCAGTAATTGCTCTTTTATCTTCGTGACGCCGACAAACCAAGAAGAAGTCGCGTAATTGATTAGCGGCGTATCGCAGCGCCAGCAATGCGGATAGCTGTGTTCGTATTTCGCTTTAGAGAATAATAATCCGTTCTTCGCCAGATATTTTATAATTTCTACATCAGTAGAAGTATGATCATCTAACGGCTTGACGTGCAGTTCGGGAAAGTCTTTAACTTCCGGCTTAAAGACGCCATCCATGCCGACATGCTGGACAAATGGCAAGTTATTAACCTTACCGAGATTCATATCGTCTTCACCAAAAGCGGGAGCGATATGGACGACGCCGGTGCCGTCAGTCGTAGTCACGAAATCACCGGCATAAATCTTCCAGCCGTTATCGTGGTTCTCCAGAGATTTGTCGGAAGAATAATAATTGAAAAGAGGCTTATATGATTTGCCGACGAGATCGGAACCTTTAAGAGAAGAGATTAAATTAACTATGGGCGGTATCTCATCCGCAGCTATTGATCTTACTCTGGAAAATTCCTGGCCAACTGCACCTTCTTTATTATCAAATATTTCTTTTGCTAAAATATAATTTTCTCCTTTTCCATTTATCTCCCTATAAACTTTTACATATTCAATATTCTTCCCCACTGCTAAAGCCACATTGCCGATCAAAGTCCAAGGCGTCGTCGTCCAAGCGAGAACGAAAGTTCCTGGCTCGTCTAGCAATTCAAACTTCGCGATCACTGATAAATCTTTGATATCGCGATAACCTTCGCTCACTTCAGATTGCGACAAAGTCGTCTCGCAGCGCGGGCAGATATGCATGGAGCGGTAATCCTTATAAATCAGATCTTTATCCCATAATTGTTTGAAGGCCCACCAAATAGAATCCATGAAATTCAAATCCATGGTCTTATAGGAATTTTCCATATCAGCCCAGCGTCCCAAGCGGCGGATGACTTTCTTCCATTCATCGACATAAGTCATGACGCTAGCGCGGCAGAGATCATTGAATTTTCCGACGCCGAGCTCTTCGATTTCTTTCTTGGTCTTGGTGCCTAGCTGCTTCTCGACGATATTCTCGACCGGCAAGCCATGGCAATCCCAGCCCCATTTCCGATCAACATGATAGCCGCGCATGGTCTGATAGCGCGGGACGATATCTTTCATGATAGACGCCACGATATGGCCATAATGCGGCGTGCCGGTCGCAAATGGCGGCCCATCATAGAAGACATAGTCGCCCCGGGGCGCGTCTTTTTCCAAAGTCTTATTGAAAATATCCGCCTTCTCCCAAAAATCTAGGACAGCTTCTTCCATCGCGGGAAAAGAATTCGTATTTGGCGTTTTTTGTTCGTCAGACATATGATTTAATGATTAACGTCGATTAAGATTGCGGCTATAAGGATAAATATCGCTATAGGGACGATCATTCTCTCCGTCCTCTTCCTTACACTGATTAAATTTTGCAGGATTTTCAACCGGCTTGCTGTCCGTCTTAGTTCCGGTCTCCTTGGTTCTATATGCTTGAACCTGGGCTTTGGGATAAACTTTTTTATCGCTCTTAGGCTGACGATGGCTATTTTTTTCTTCCTCTCTCTTCTCCTGCTCCGCAACCAGCTCGGCAGTTTTCTCCATTTCCGCCGTCTCCCGCTCTTCCATGATCTGGTCGGCTCTTTCCCGCTCCAATAATTCCTCGGAATTTTCGGAGTCGGAGGAATCAATCGGCGCTGGCCATCTAAAAGTTTCTAAATTCATATAGGCTTAATTATTTCTCCCAACCAAACTCACAATAACTTTTATCTTTCAGATAACAATCTATAGCGGTTCTGATATAATGGATAGTATTGTTTGGCAATTTGTCTAACGGAAACCATGATAACTCATCACATTTCTCCGGTTCCATATTTTTTGGAATACCAATCCATTCTTTCACTTTAAAAAATAAATCTATCCTTTCATGATCTCCGCACCAGCGATGCATGGTTAGCGCCAATTCTAAATCATTATCATTTATATCAATACCTGCCTCCTCGCGCGCTTCTCTCATCATCGCTTCTTTCATCGTCTCTCTGCCATCGACATGGCCGGCCACTAATCCATAATTGCCGTCTTCGTAGCCTGTCTGAAATCTACGCAATAACAAGATTCTATCATCTTTAATCAATAAGGCGTAGACAGAAGCAATCAATTTAAACCTTTCTTGTTTCAACATATTATTTCTGGTGGTATCAATTATACTTAGCTGAATATCATTTCCTGCCGACTGCTTGAATCCAGTTCGTTCTCCCTGAGACGGATACATCGGAAAAAATAATTTCTAGCCCTAGGTCTGTAATATATTTTTCAATTTCAGATTGAGTGAAATAACTAAAAAATCTCTTATATTCATAGCCATAATCATTTTCGGTCTTTATCTCTTCCTCTACGCCCTTAACATGCGACTCTTTAACGGCGACATATAGATAGCCGCCTGGCTTTAACTTAGCTACCACCTCACGCAGCCTGGCAAATACCTCTTTTTTAGGGACATGAAGCAATACCGCCTGCATGAATATCGCTTCAAAAGAATAATCCAATTTTCTAATATCTTCCAATGGCAAGGAGAAAAAAATGCCAGTTGGAGCTTCTTTTTTCGCAATTTCAATCATTTTTTCCGAAATATCGATCCCAACAACTCGTAATTTGTTTTGGATAAAGTATTTCGATTTTAGCCCTCCAGCGCAACCAACATCCAGGACTAAATCTCCCGGCTTCAGCAAGGAAATAAATCTATTAGTCCCTTCGATCCACCAGTCATCAGCCATATGATCCTGGTGCCAGTCGGACGCGATTTTATTATAGGTTTCTTTTAAATCCATATTATTTCCCGCAACACTGCTTAAACTTTTTTCCGCTGCCGCACGGGCACGGATCATTGCGGC
Source organism: Patescibacteria group bacterium (assembly GCA_041661685.1). Lineage (GTDB taxonomy): Bacteria > Patescibacteriota > Patescibacteriia > Patescibacteriales > UBA12465 > UBA12465. The sequence goes on along the minus strand of JBAZTY010000001.1, from coordinate 34,586 downwards.
CGACTTTCTCGCCGCTTTCGTCTTTCGCTTTCTCATGAACCAGATCAACGGTGTTGCGCCCGCTCGCTTCCTTATGCATCTCCTTGACCGCGCCGGTGAAATCTAATTTCTTTTCCGGGGCTTCGGCGAATAATTTCAATTCCGTCGCTGCCGCCATCGTCAAGGCGTCGGCGGTCTTAAAGATAGAATAGACGACCTGGCGGCTGATAAGGTCGTTCAATTCCTGATATAAGTGATAAGCTTCTTTTTTGTATTCTACGAGCGGATCGCGCTGGCCATAACCGCGCAGGCCGATGCCGCGGCGCAGATAATCAACAGTTTCCAAATGTTCTACCCACATCTGGTCGATAGAACGGATAAGCACGCCCTTCTCGACTTCCTTGAATTCGAGATTGGCGGCCCTGAAGATCGCATCCAAAGCCTGATATTTCTTCTTCGCTTCCGTGATCAATAAATTTAGGATCTCATTTTTCAGATCATCCTTAGAACGGCCGCTCTTCACGATCTCTTCCATCGGGGCCAGCATATCCGCGCCGGTCCAGATCGTGCGCATAGTCTCGGCAATCTCTTTAACATTCCATTCAGAGGCGTTATCGGCGGCCGTATGAAAATTAACGACTTTAGTGATTTCGGCATCAACCATTTCTAAGATTATATCGCCTAAAGCGCGCGCAGACTCGACCACGCTAGCTTCCTCAGCTTGAGCCGCTCTTACGCCTTCAGTAATCTCTAGAATTTCGCGGCGGCGGCGATAGATGCCTAAGCGATGCTTATTGATAACATCGTCATATTCGACTAAGTGCTTTCTGATATCGAAATTATTCCCTTCGACTTTCTTCTGCGCGCTCTCGATTGAGCGGGAAATCATCTTGTTCTCAATCGGCATGTCGGCCGGGACGTGCAAAGTCTTCATCAGATTCTTCATCCGGTCGCCTCCAAAAATACGCATCAGGTCGTCGTCAGTCGAAACATAAAACTGGGATGAACCAGGGTCGCCTTGGCGTCCGGCGCGGCCACGCAGCTGGTTATCAATACGGCGGGATTCATGGCGCTCGGTGCCGACGACGTGCAAGCCTCCCAGAGCGCGGACCTCGGCTTGTTCGGCTTCTAGCGGCGGATTGCCGCCTAAGATTATATCAACGCCGCGGCCAGCCATATTCGTCGCGAGCGTGATAGCGCCTTTGCGCCCGGCCTGGGCGATAATTTCCGCTTCCTTTTGATGATTCTTAGCGTTCAACATCTGCGGACGCAAGCCTTCGCGTTCCATTAATTCTGCTAAAACTTCGTTCTTCTCAATTGAAATCGTACCGATAAGCACCGGCTGGCCTTTTTGGCTTCTCTCTTTGGTGTCGCGGATGACAGCCTGATATTTATCCATCTCCGTGCGGTAGATCAGATCATTTAGGTCTTTGCGGACATTCGGACGATTCGTCGGGATGATGATAGTTTCTAAATTATAAATCTTATGGAACTCTTCCGCTTCAGTCGCGGCCGTTCCGGTCATGCCGGATAATTTCGTATATAAACGGAACAAGTTCTGGAAAGTGATCGTCGCCATGGTCTGGGATTCTTTCTGAACCTTCACGCCTTCTTTCGCTTCGATGGCCTGATGCAAGCCCTCGCTATAGCGGCGTCCGGGCATCAAGCGGCCGGTAAATTCATCGACGATGATTATTTCTCCGTCTTTGACGACATAATCCTTATCGCGCTTGAATAAGACACGCGCTTTCAGGGCCTGCTCAAGATGATGGACTTCTTTGACTCCGCCCTCAACATAGATATTGCCAAGTCCGAGAATCTTCTCGACCTTGTTGATGCCGCCTTCAGTCAGGGTCGCGGCGCGCATTTTCTCATCAACATTATAATCATCATTCTCTTCCAAGCGTTCCACTATCTGAGCGAATTTGAAATACTTATCAGTCGACTCTTCGGCCGAAGCGCTGATAATAAGCGGCGTCCGCGCCTCATCGATCAAAATAGAATCGATCTCATCGACGATAGCGTAATGAAGGGGGCGCTGGACAGCTTGGTCCAGATTATAGACCATGTTATCGCGCAGATAATCAAAGCCGAATTCGTTATTGGTGCCGTAAGTAATATCGCAAGCATAAGCCTCGCGACGCGGAATCTTTTTAAAATGCTGCAAACGCTCGTCATATTGGCTCTCATCAACATATTCCGGATCATAGACGTAAGCAATATCATGGACGATGACGCCAGTCGTGAGCCCTAAGCTATAGAATACCGGAGCCATCCAGCCGGCGCCTAAACGAGACAAATAATCATTGACGGTAATAAGATGAACGCCTTTGCCGGCCAAGGCATTAAGATATAATGGTAAAGTCGCAACCAAGGTCTTGCCTTCGCCAGTCTTCATTTCCGCAATTTGGCCGCGATGCAGCACGATGCCGCCGATGAGCTGGACATCGAAATGGCGCTGGTTCAGGATGCGGCGCGCCGCCTCTCTAATAGTCGCGAACGCTTCCGGTAAAAGGTCGTCCAAAGTCTCACCCTTGGCTAACCGTTCTTTGAATTTAGCGGTTTGCGCTTTCAACTTGTCAGCATCCATGGACTGCAATTCCGGCTCAAAACTAGCGATCTTATCAATCGTCGGTTTCATGGCCTTAACCATCTTTTCATTAGCGTCTCCGAATAGCTTAAAAATATTCATATCATTAAAATAATTTAGCCAAGATTACAAAAAATAAATCAAGCAAAATAGTTCTTTAGCTCTAACATTAGTATAATACGTATTTCTCATTAAATAAATATTGACTTCTTGTCAAAAAAATGACAAATCCGGTTCTAAAAGGCCCTGCCGCCAGCAAGGCCTTTTTCATTTTCTGAAATCTTAATCCAAAATAAACTTATTCCTCTTCCGACAATTCTTCAGCGCCGAGCTTTTCGGCCTTCTTGCGATCGTAGAGCTTCTCCTTATATTTCTTGATGACTAATTCCAGATGATCCTTAACTTTATCAATCGCCTTATACATATCCTCCTCGGTCTTCTCGACGCGCAAGATCTCGCGCGGCAATTGTAGATTAACCTCCGCGCGGAAAATTTCGCCTTTATGCTGGCCGCCGACGGATTTCTCTATTTCCACGTCGCAATTCAAGATCTGGATACCGCCCAAATATTTTTCAATCATATCCATCTTCTCTTGGATATAATTCTTGATAGCCGGAGTCATCTCTAATTTAGTGGATTTTAATTTGATTTGCATATTTTTAAAACAGCTTAATAATATCCTTATAAGTGACGAAAATAATAACAGCGATGAGCAGTAAGAAGCCGATATTATGAATAAGCGCTTCCACTTCTTTGCGCACCGGCTTTCCCTTCATCTTCTCAATCGCCAGGAACAGGATGCGCCCGCCGTCTAGAGCCGGAAATGGGACGATGTTAATAACCGCGAGATTCAAAGATAAGAGCGCCATGAACTGAAGCAAGTAAGTGAAGCCAAGATGCGCCGCTTGCCCGGTGATCTTAGCTATCCCGACCGGTCCGGCGAATTGATCGCCGACATTATCGCCATGGAATATCTGCGTGAACAGGTTGCCGAAAGCGACGACTATTTGCTCTAAAATCCAGCCCGTCGTCTTCGCGCCCTCCCAGAAAGCTACAAAGAAAGGATAACGGACCAGCCCGGAAGAATAAATCGCGATACCGATAGTCGCGCGCCCGCCCTCTTTAACCGGCGGTGTCACTTTCACGGTCTGCTCAACCCCTTCTCTTTTAATTAATAACTCCGCTTCTCGGCCGGCGCTAGCCGCGACCGCGTCCTGCAAGACCTTTTCGGTCTCGATGCCCATATCATTGATACGCAAGATAGCGTCGCCGGCTTTAAGCCCGGCGCTAGCCGCGGCCGATTCCGGCAGGACTTCCTGGACCAGCACTTGCGCGTCGGTGACGCGCGCTTTCTTACCAAGCGTATCCGAAGATTGCGGCAAGCCGATCATATAACCGACAGAAAATAGAATCCAGGCGAGAACAATATTCATAATCACGCCGGCTGATAAGATAGCGATGCGCCGAGTAATATTCTTAGAACTGAAGCTGTCGCCTTCGTCCTTATCGCCGCCATTCTCGCCTTTTATCTTGACGAATCCGCCGAGCGGCAGCCAATTGAGCGAATAAATAGTGGCATGCTTCGCCGGGTGCAGGGCTTCGTTGTCGCTCGCTTCCAGGCTCTCGACGCTGCGATTACCGGCGATCGTCCGCCATTTGCCAAAACGATTGCGATACCAGCCGATAGCCCGCGGCGGAAAGCCTAGGCCGAATTCTTCCGCTTTGACGCCGAAAAAGCGCGCGGTCAAGAAATGCCCGAATTCATGGACAAGCACCAGCACCGATAAGACCAGCAGGAAGATGATTATTGTTAATAACATAGATTATGATTAGATCTCCATGATATCCTGCTCCTTGCGGTCGCGGATATCTTTCAGTTCCTCGTTCTTCTTCGCGGAAAATTCGTCCAGCTCCTTCATGAAGCGGAATTTATCATCCTCAGAAATCTCCTTAGCCTCATAGGCCTTCTCGATCAGATTCTTGACGTTGTCCCGAGCGCCGCGCAGGATGATGCGGACCTTCTCCATCTTTTCGTTCAGCTTCTTCGCGAGTTCCTTGCGGTTTTCTTCGGTGAGCGGCGGAACGGTCAGCCTAATCTTGTCCCCCTCATTTACTACGCCTAAGCCCAAATCAGCTTCAACCAGCGCTTTCTCGATATTCTTGACGACAGTCTTATCCCAGGCCGCGATGATGATGCTGCGGGAATCGGCCACAGCGATATTGCCGACGGCGTTGAGCGGATTCATGACGCCATAAGCTTCGACTTCGACATTATCGAGCACGGCCGGATTAGCGCGGCCGGTGCGCAGGGCGCCGATCTCTTTCTTGAAGAAATCCAGGGCGTTAGTGAATTCATTTTGTTTCGCTTGCAGATACTGGTTCATATATTTTTATTATTAAATATTATTATTTTAATTTAACCGTTCCTAAATAAATATTATTCGGATTATTAAAATCGATAAGCAGAGTACGGCCGGCGCGGGCGGTCGGCAGATTCTTGGTGGTCCAGGTCGTGCCGCCGTCAGTCGACTTGAAGAAAGTCGTATTGGTCACATAATAGATATTGCTGGAATTCTGCGGATCAATGGCGATAGCGTTGATAGCCGCGGACTTATCGGGCTGGAGCAGTTTGATATTCTCCCAAGTGATGCCGTTATCCGGAGAGCGCAGAATGAGCTTCTCGGTCGCCAGGAAGATCGAGCCGTCTTTCGCGCTCACGATGACATCCTTGAAGCTGCTCCCCAGATCGAAATCGCTCAGCACCGCGTTCAGATCCGTCCAATTATCGACGATGAAATTCTGCTCGATATCGGAAGAATAAGCGGCGTTAGTATCGGTATTGGAAGTAAAGCTATAGATCTTATTCTTCGCCGTAGCGACGAAAACCAAGCGGCTGTCGAGGGGCGAGACCAATAAGCGGGCGATGCCTTCATCCGTCCGCTGGATAGTCCGCCAAGCCGCGCCGGAATCGATGCTCTTGATTATCTCGCCGCGGCTCGTGCCGATATAAATATTGGCGGTATTATAATGATCGATGGCGACGGCGTTCACGGTCACGCCGGTATTATTGTCGAAATAAATCTGCGCCCAGGTCCGGGCGCAATCAGCCGAGCGATAGACGCGATTGGCTAAAGCCGCATAGATCACGCATTTATTCTTCGGATCGACTTTGACGTCGCTGATAGTCGTCGCCGGCAAGCCGGAAACCGCGATCCAGCCCTTAGTAACGTTATAGGTATAATACAAGCCGCGCTCAAAAGTTCCCAGATAGACCGCCAGAGAATCCTGAGGATCCATAGACATGACATTGACGTTAACGTCGCTGATAGACTGGAGGCGCCCATCGTTAGTCGGCACGCTCGCCACCGCGCGCCAAGTATTGCCGGCGTCAGTCGACAAGAATAGGCTGCTGTCGTTAGCGGAGTTCCCTCCCGTCGAGGAGGTCGAAATTGAACAGGCCGAGGCCGTAATCATAATAGCCGTGAGCGCGATAATCATTTTCAAGTTTTTCCGATTCATATTTTTAAAAATTTAAAATAATCTGTTCCAGCACTAGGCGCGGGTTGACGTTTCCGGCCAGATATTCTTTCGCCTGCGCTAATATGCGAAATTGATTCAATAGATCAGCCGCATTAAAATTGCCGCCACCGTCAACCCTATTAACTCCCAAAGATTCCAAAGTCTTCTCTAACTCTGATTTAAGAGCCGAGTGCTGGAGATGTTCATCCTTATCCAGGCTCAAGAGCAGCAGGTCGCGGGCCAAACCCTCGGCCATGAGGATCACGGCATTGGCCGATTCGACGGCCGACTTGCTCCAGGTCTTATCAATGAAAATCTTATCAAGGACGCTCAAGCGATCGCTCGCGCCGAGGCGCATCAATTCGAGCCAGCTGGCCGCTTTTTCAAGATAGGCTTCGTAGGCGCCCGGATTCTCGAATAACTTCAAGGCGACCAGGGGCCGGCCTAAGGCCAAAGACGATAAGTCTTTAGCCAGATTCCGATTGGCGCCCTGATTATTCAAGAGGTAATCATAGATAGTCGCGGCCGGCACCGGATAGAAATACAGGACTTGGGCGCGCGACAGGATCGTTTCCGGCAAGTTATGCTCATCCACAGCCAGTAAAATAATAATCACCTTCTCTTTCGGTTCTTCCAAGGTCTTAAGCAGCGCGCTCTTCGCTTCCGGGCTCATAAGATCGGCCTGCTTGATGATTCCAATCTTATAGGAATTAAGGAAAGAACTCAAATTAAGCGTCTTGATGAACTCTCGGACGGCCTCGATCGAAATGCTCTTCTTCTCGGCTTCCGGCTCGAGAATATGCAGGTCGCTATTGAAGCCTTGCGGATGGCCTTGCAGATTATCGGCAAAAGCCAAGGCAATCGTTGATTTTCCTAAGTCATCGGCGCCGGTGAAAACATAAGTCTGGGCGATCCGGTCATTTTTCAGGCCGCGCTCTAAGAATTCTATCACTTTCTCATTGCCGATAGTCGGCCATTTATAATCAATTTCGGCCATAGGTCGTATCATGCATAATTATTTTCCGGTCGCGATCTTATCCAGGTTAGCATTGCTTATCCCCAAGCCGCGGCTTCTGATAACATTGAAAGCGTCCGCCGGGCGGCCGAGATAATACAGTTTCAGCTTGAGCGGATCAAAGTAATAAGCCATGCCCTTGTCTTCAGTCTTGAGCAGGATGCGTCCGGCCAGGTTCTTCCAAGCGCTCGGATTTTTCGCCAGAGCCGTAAAATTCTCATTTGATATCCCTAAACCGAAACGGCGCATCAGATTAAAAGCGTCAGTCGGACGGCCGAGATAATATTTCTTGCTGTCTATCGGATTGACATACCAGGCCTGCCCCTTATCCTGGACCTGCAATAAGATCCGGCCCTTCAGGCTCTGAGCCAGAGAGGAGGCGGCCGCAGCGGCAGAATTAGAAGAGGAGGTTGAGTTCGCGGCCGAATTCGCGGCGGCTGATGAAGAAGAAGTCGAACTGGTCGAAGGCGCGTTCTCTTTTATCCGCGCTTCGAAGGTCGTATCCTTGTCCGCGGAAACGATAATATTATATAAGACGATCGTCGTGCCGCTGGCATTCTTCGAGCTGACGACATAACGCCCGGTCTGATTGCGGCGATACGGGTTATAGGGGGCGACATAGATATAGGCCTGCCCGCCGGCATCGGTCTTCATATTGGCGATCAAGCCGTTGTTAGGAATGATCGGATTATTATCGGCGTCATATTGCTGGGCCGACAAAGAAAAATCGTGATTGCGCTTCAAATTTCCTTTTCCGTCGCGCAGGATTATCTTCAGGACCGGGATAGTCTTCGCTATCGTCTTATCCGTAGCGCAAGTGAATTTAAGAGCGTCGAAGAACCAGAACTCGCCGAGGTCGGCTTTCTTATCCCAGATCTTAAGAGCATAAGTCTTAGTAGTATCCGGCTTGAAAGAAACAGTAGCGCGCCCGCCGGAATCGATCGTGCCGCTCGAGACTTTCGTCCCCGCCGCGGGCAAGCCATTGGCGTCAGCTGCCTGCGTATAAACCTCGAATTTTAATCCGGGGGCGATATCGCCGGCGGCATTGCGCAAAGTTAGGTTCAAATTAGAGCTGCTATTGCAGACGCCGCTGGCGGAGGTCGAATCAGACGAAGAGGAAGAATACGCTTTATCTAAAGTCAAAAAGAATTGGCTGGTAGCGCCATCAGCCACCCGGTTATCCCAAAAATATTTATAAGTTCCGTCCGCGTTCTTGACGGCCAGCATATACAGGCCGGGAGCGATTTCCATTGAGCCGTAGCCGTTATCGCCGATAGTGAATTCTCCGATCTTGGATCCTTTGACATAATTATCGCTCGCATCCGTACTCTGGTTATAGACCTCGACTTTCGCGCCGGTCGCATTATTATCACTGGCGTCTTTCAAGCGGACCTTGATGACACTTAAATAATAATTGACGTTCGTCAGCTGGCCGTCGTAGATCTGAATATTATAGAAATAAGATTTGACTCCATTATAGGTTATCTCCATGGCGTAAAGGTCTTTCAGCGTCCCGTCGAGGCTGCGGACGCTGCCCTGCGGGAGATACGTTTTGACGCGGCCGGTCGAACCGGAATTGAGACCGGCTAATAATTCGTTCTTCAGCGGCGCGCCATCGGTATCAGTCGTCTGCGAATAAACATTGAAAGCGGTATTAGTCAGAAGATTATTATCAGAATCATAGAGCGTAAATAAAGCGCCGCTCAAAGTCCTTTCGACGGAAGCAGTCTCACCACAATCCAAATTTATTCCGTAAAACCAAAAACTAGCGTTATCCTTGGAAATAGTCTGGACGCGGATAACATAATTATCGGAAGAGACGTTAGAATTGCGCCAACTAAGATTCACGCGCCCCAAGACGGAATCGGTATTGCCGCCGGTAAACTTCGTCGTCGGTCTAGTCACGCCATTCGCGTCTCGCTCCTGCTTATAGACATCGACGCGGGCATTCATGATATACGAGCCGCCCGGATCGCGCGCCACGAAAGTAATGTTCGTATTCTGATCGCAGACCGCCGCTTCTGAAACTGACGGGGCTAAAAATAAAGCGGAAACAAAAAAACAGACCCCTAAAATCAGCCAGGATTTTTTTATCTTTAACATTTTATTTAATATTAGCAAAATAAATTAAATCTTGCCGTTATCCCGATGGACGAGAAAAATCGCCGCGGATAACTGACTTTATTATAGCATATCTAACTAGAAAATAAACCGATTTTTTTATTGATTTTTAGGGATTAAACTGATATATTTAAAACATAATCCGCTAAAAATATGCTAAACCGTTTTAGAAAATTCATTCTGTTCTGCGGCGACCTGGCCAGCCTTAATCTGGCGCTATTCTTGACAATCGCCATCCGCTATCCGCAACCACTCTGGACCAGCACCTGGCTGGAGCACTCCCGCTATTTTTTCGTTGTCTTCATTATTTGGCTAATTGTCCTTTATATTAATGATTTCTATAATCTCAACCTGAAAGCGAACGGCCGCGTCTTTTTCCAGAAGCTCGTCAGCGCTATCGTCTTGAGCGGCGGCTTATCCATCCTCTATTTCTATCTCAATTCCAATACCAGCATCGCTCCTAAGACCAATCTCCTGATCTTCCTAGGTCTCTTCAGCCTGCTCTTCTTTGCCTGGCGCGGCCTTTACCAGGGGCTGATCCATTCTTTCATCCCCAAAGAAAGCCTGGCGATTATCGGCTTCAACCAGAAGACGGAGAAGATCGTGGCCGGCCTGCAGAACAACCCCGGCGCCGGCTATCAAGCCGCCCTTATTTTCAAGAACCAAGAAGAGATCGCCAGCCTAGCCGAGAGCATCAAGGAGAAAGATATCCATACCGTCGTCATCTGCGAAGATTTCGGACTGAGCGGCAGCTTGCGCCAAGTCCTCTTCAATTGCCTGTCTCTTAATATCACTTTCTTCGATTACCCGGATTTTTATGAGCTCCTGACCGGCAAAGTTCCGGTCGAAGAGATCGGACCGGGCTGGTTCCTGGAAAATCTGAAAGAAGGCGGCAAGAATTATTATAATTTCATCAAGCAGCTGATAGACACGATCCTGGCGATCATCGTCCTCTTAATCACTCTTCCCCTTTGGCCCCTCATCGCTATTATCATCAAGCTTGAGAGCCGCGGACCAGTCTTTTTCCGCCAAGTCCGCCTGGGCCGCAACGAGAAGCCTTTCTGGATGATAAAATTCCGGACCATGAAAGAAGAGGACAACACCAGGACCATGACCATAGAAGGCGACAAGCGTATCACCGGCTTCGGCAACTTCTTGCGCAAAACGCGATTAGATGAAATTCCTCAAATTTGGAATATCCTGCGCGGCGAGATGAGCTTTATCGGCCCGCGCCCGGAACGCCCGGAAATAACCGCCGATCTCGAGAAGCAGATTCCCTTCTTCAAGACCCGCCTCCTGATCAAGCCGGGGCTCACCGGCTGGGACCAGATTTCCGGCCGCTACCATTCCCCTTCGGTCGAAGATAGCTTGGAGAAACTCCAATACGACTTATTCTATCTCAAACATCGCTCTCTCTATCTAGACTTGTCCATCGCCCTGCGGACAGTAGCGACCATGCTCAGTAGAGGAGGGAGATAAGAATTTATTCGTTGAGATACCCATAAACCCGAGGGAGAAATTCCTCGGGTTTATTTTTGTAACGGACTCAACTATCGACAAATTGTCGACAGTTGTCCCCGATTTGGGGACAACTCAAAATCTTCCTCAGTCCGTAACAATTTGTCACCGACTTATTTTATTTTCTTCATTCTTAAATTATTACCACCAGTAACAACATTCCGTCTGATTTGGCTTTCCAATTCTTTCCGCGCGTTACCAGAAATCTTGCCACCCCTATGAGCCGCCGCCTCGTTTTTCTCATATCCTACAGCCTTACCGGCTTCAGCAATTTCGCGAGTGGATAATTCAGCCAAGAAGTAAAGATTAATTCCGCTTCCGACATATGATCGCGCAAATTTTCTGCCTCCAGGCCTTTCAGGTCTTTATGTTCTCTAACCGATAAGCCACTCCATTCTTCATGAATGATATTAGTCAGCTTAGCATATTCTACAGCTTTATTAACTTCATGCTCTGACCAATAATCCGTCAGCTTATTTCTTGTCTCGACGCTAAGCATGCGCCGTTCTATCCATTTCTGGCTATGGCCGCGCAATTGCCAATTTCTTCGCGCGCGGCTTATAGCCAATTCCGGATCAATACTTTCCCGCATTCTTTCATAGCCTACTTTAGCCAGCCAGAGCTTAAACGGCTCAGCTTTCGGAGAAGGAATTGACTGAATCAAACGCAATAGAGTTTCGACATCGGCAGCGTCAGTTAAATAATATTTACCGTCAGATGATTGCATTTTAAGTTTGTCACATTTTGTGACAGACTCATTTCCTTCCTTTTTTAGACGGCTCTTCAATGTAGTCCAGTAGCTTTGGGCTTTTTTAAAATCGGCCTGGCTAGTTAAAATAGCGATGACATCGATTAAAGAAAAGTACCATTTTTCTTCTTCCTTGTTCCAAACGCGACGAACAGGATCATTTTCGAATAGAGCGATAGTTTTCTTAGGATTTATTAAAGGCATATATTTCAAATTAAAATTAAGTATATTCACTTAATTTTAATCCTCAAAATCGAGGCTGTCAAAGACTAAAAATCATCGTTTCATCACCTATTCATCGGCTTTTTTATAATTTTACGGAGCTTAGCCTATATCCCGAGCGGACTTAAAATAATTATAAAGTTTATTTGAAATCTAACGCGAGTTGATCTTGAATAGGCTATAAGTGAAATCTTGGCCATTCTTCTTATAGTCGGTGATGAATTTGAATGGCAACAAATTCTTGAAACTGTAAATCCGCCAAGTCACTTCCCCGACCTTGGAATAATTATCTCTGACGTAATCTTCGATGATCTGGCTGTGCAGAGTAGTCTCCATGGGCTTATCCGCGACTAAGAGGCAATCGACTCGCTTATCCTCCAGCTCAGCGACGATCATTTCCTGCATATCCTCAGTAAAGGTCCAGTTCCAATTAGGATAGGCGAATCGGATTCGCTTAACATCGGGCAGTTCGATATACATCGGCAGATTATATTGATCAGCCGGATAGACATAGACATATTCGCATCTTTCCTGCTCTTCTATATAGGCTGCAGCGCCCGGAGCAAAGTCAGAATGATAGAATTCTTCGGGCCTGACCCAGAAGATGCGATAAGTCTCTTTACCCAATGAAAAGACAAAATTAGCGAAAGTTAAGAACACATAGGAGATGACTAGGAGAACTAACGCGCTGGCGACGTATTTCTTATAGTCGGAAACCTGAACGGCAAACCGCCGATAGATCTTTTCTTTAAAGAACAGCAAGATTCCCGTTAGAAAACCGACCATGGCCGGAAGAAGATGGAAATTGCCATATAAAGGATAAGACATCAGTAGTAAGCACAGCGAAGACAGGATTGGAAAAGTCAGTTTATAATATTTTTCCCTGTTCTCTTTATTGAAGAATATCGCGCTCAAAACGATAATATCGACAGATAAAATCAGGAAGAAGAGACTGAATGGTTGCGGCGGCCAAGCGCGAGCTAAGCGAGAGACTACTCCGAAATTATAAGTGAACATCAGATAAGCGACCTGCCTGAGCTTATCATGATATATGAATAGGAACGGCAATAACGGCGCGATCATCCCCGCGGCAAAGAGAGAGATGTTTTTCAGATTTATCAGAGACCGCTCCTTCTTGAAATTAAACAGGCAATAAAGGCAGAGGCCGAAAGATAACAGGACGAAAGCGTTGAATTTTATCAAAAACAGCGCTCCGAACAGGATTCCAAAAATGGCTAGATAGATATTATTAGTCCGCGATTGAGCTTCCGCTCTGATCTTTGAAAAAAACAGATAAATCAGAATCACTAAACAGGCGACGTATGGCTCGGGCAGGAAAACGCCGCCAAACATGACCGTCCAAAGCCAGATAAGAACCGCCGCTAATATCAGCCTACCCCTGATCCCAAAAGAAAAATTCCAAAAAAAATACCTAATGAATAGAACACAAATCAAGGAATTTATGATTATCATCCAAAAAGGAAAAAAATTATAACCGCCGAGATAAAAAAGCGGCGCGAATAGATAATATTGCAGCGGGCCATGATGCTCAAAAAAATCTATAAACGGTGTAAGCCCTGAAAAAACCTGCCAAGTAGACAAAAGATGTTCCCAGCCATGAATGCCTTTAGACAAATAGAAGAAATAAGCGGCAAAAGTGGCTGCCAAAAAATATGCCAGATATTCCCAAAAGGATTTATTTATTCTCTTTCTTAGTCTCATGATATTCTTCTTCAGTATTAATATCCCAAAGATTATCCTTGGTTCTTACGCCGGCTATGATATTATCAGCGGCCACGAAACCGGACAAGATGGAATGATCCATATTATTATACTTATGCATGCCATTACGGCCGACGAGATAAAGATTCTCTAACTTATCGAGATAGCTTCTTATCTCTCCGAAACGGTCATAAGAGCCGAAATAAGCCGGGTAAGTCTTCTTGACCCTCAGAACAACATAATCTATGAGATCGGCTCTGTCGACCATCTTCATCCTCTCGAGTTCCCTGGCCGCGAAGTCTTTGATCGCCTCATCGCTCCTATTCCAGAACTCATCCCCCTCGAAACAGAAATATTCCCCGCCCAGCCAGACATTATCCTTGTCCTTGAGCATGTCCGGACTGAAATTATTGAAGATATCTAAGCGACCGATAGTCGCGTCCCTCTCTTGGATATATATCCAATTATCCGGCAGGATCTGATAATCCTTATTGAAGACCATCTTCTTGAATAATAAGCCGACCATTATATAATCGCGATAGACCAGGCCGGCGGCGACTTCCTTGACTGCGGCCGGAACCGGACCGCGCAATGAGGCGATTAATTCTTTCACCGGCATCGTGGATATTATATGATCAGCCATGATCTCGTAGGAAGTGCCGGATTTCAGATCCTGGATCGTCGCTGAACCCAATTTCCCGTCCGCGTTGATATCAAAGCTCGCCACCCGCTGATTAAGCTTGATGATTCCGCCCCTCTTCTCGATCAGATTCGCGGTCTCTTGATACATCTGCCCGGCGCCATAACGCGGATAATGGAATTTCTCTATCAGGCTCGTCTCAACTTTCTTTCCTTTCTTCTTGAAGATATCGAAAATGGCGTGCTTGATAACCTCGGTGATAGACAAGCCCTTGACTCTCTGCCCGCCCCAAGACGGCGGGATCTTCTCGCAAGGCACCCCCCAGACTTTCTCCGTATAATCCATGAAGAAAGTCTCATATAATTCTTTCCCAAAACGATTGATATAAAAATCAGCCAGAGATTTTTCTGAACGGATCGGAAAGAGGCGGATGCGGATATAGCTGAGGCCGATCTTAATCACCCGCCAAGGACCGAGATTAGAAAGAGTCTGATAATTCAGCTTTATCGGGTAATTGAAGAACTTCTTAAGAAAGAATATCCGAGTCAGCCGATTAACCGAAAGAAAATCGCCTTCGCCAGACTCCCCATCCTTAGGCCCGAGAATCTCTTGCCAAAAATCATTGACGCGATCGACTTTAGAGAAAAAACGATGCGGACCGATATCAATGCGATAACCATTATGCTCTATAGTCTTAGAGATGCCGCCGACCTGGCTTTCCTGTTCGATGATGATCGGCTTGATGTCCGAGGCTTTAAGCAATTGATAGGCAGCCGCTAGACCGGCCGGCCCGGCGCCAATGATCAGGACCGTCTTAGATTTCATTGCTTCGTTTTCCATATTTATTGATTATTCCTGTCTTATTTATTATCCAAAATATCTTTATTCTTGCGAAATCTCTTCAGGTTGAAAGTAATATTCTTATGCGCCCAGAAACTCCAAAACATCACCAGCAAGAGGCTGACAGCCTTGGCGAACATATACCAGAGTCCGAATAATTCTACTAAAGCGCTGATAATTGCCTGATTGAGAGCTAGCCCGACGAGCGCGACGCCGGCGAAGACTCCGAACTGCAGGGCGATCTTCTTATCCTTGTCTTTAAAATTGAAGAATTTATTCAAAGTATAATTGACGGCCATACCGACGGTATAAGAGATGGCCGCAGATATGAAATAATGGAAATGGGCCTTATCGGTCAGAAGGTATAATATGCCGAAATCGCAGACGGTCGCGGCTCCGGCAAAGAAGACGTAATAGACGACCTGTGATATCTTCTCATTCTTGATGTTTAAAAATCGCAGCGTCATAATTTATTCTTTCTTATCCTCTATTTTTTCAAAAAGCTCCCGCCAGATAGCCTTTATCTGGCTTATCGAGAAGTCTTCGGCTCGAGCTAAGGATAATTCCTGATACTCCCTTCTCTTTTCTTCGTCATTCAAGAGGCCAGAAAAAGCTTCGAGCCACTCTCCATGCCCCTTATCGGCCGTATCAATATCTTCGGATATCTTATAATCCAAGACCGGCACGAGCAAACCGAATTTCTTCCCGCCGCTTAAGAGTATCTCTCTCGGCCCGTAATTACAATCGCTAGAAACGACTGGCAAGCCGCAAGCCATAGCCTCAAGCACGACCATGGGCATGCCTTCGGAAACAGAACTAAGAACAAAGACAGTCGCTCTAGCCATGAATTTATATGGGTTCTTCTGAAAACCTAGGAAATAGACATCATAAGAAGAATCTATTTCTGCTATCGGATTAGAAAAGACGGAAAATACTTTCAGGCCTAATCCGGCGGCATAAGCTAAGAGCTGGCCGCGCAGATCGCCGTCTCCGATAATAAATAGTTTCGCGCCAGGGATCTTCCCTAGCAAGCCACTGAAGGTTTTCAGCAACGTCCATTGAGCCTTCTGATAAAATAGACGGCCAACGGTAATGAGACTGTTTTGCATTAATTCATCGGAAAAACCCAAGACCTCAGACTTCAGACTATTAACCGAAATCAGATCAATTGGATTATAGATGACGGAATTATAGCGCTTAAAGCTGATAATCCTCTTGAAGTCGTCATTAATTCCTTTAGATACGGAAATGACAGCGTCGGCTCGAGGATAAAGCATCTTGATAAGCAGATAATAAGGGTACTTCTTAAGAGTCTTGAACGATGAGGAGATATTGGTATGCAAAGCGATAACCGCCTTATGGCCGGATATGATCTTCGCGCAGATATTGACGAAGTTCGCCCGTTCGATGAAGCTGACTACCACGTCTCCGCCTCTCAAAATCCGACGCAAGCGCCAAGCATAGACAGGAATGAAAATAGTCTTGAGCGCGCTGCTTGTCGCCTGAGTATGCCCGCTAAGCTTCATAATCGGAACGCCGAGCGGAAAGTCCTGCTCATCTTCCAGCGTGATGATCTTATCAAAAACTCCGGCGTCAGATAGTATCTGCGCCACTTTCTCTGCTCCACCGAACTTTAGCGAGTTGATAAGAAGATATCTCATATGATAGTTATTTGCGACGATCTGAATAAAAGAAAAACAAGCCTAGCGGCAGAAAAAACGGGAAAAAAAATTTCAGATACGCCGGCTTCAACGCTCTGGCCTGCTTCCAGATATTTATCCGGCCGTGCAGGGAGAACCTGATATAATTGACGAGGTTCCTCAGCTTCCAAGATATAGCTAGCGGCAAATCTAAAAATTCTTGATAGTAAACGATTGCGCCCAATGGATTCTTCATCCTCAGAACGACCGAACGATCAGATAATCCGCCCGGCTGATAGTCGGCGACTAGCAAGCGGTCGTTGATGAAACGGGTCTTATATTTCAAAGCGAGGCGATTCCAAACTAGAGCTTCTGACAAGAAATTCTCTCCAGGAAATACCGGGAACTTATAAGCTCGCAGGATATCGGTCACGAAGAAGCCGCACTTATCGCCCCTTACTTTCCGGCGATAGAAAACCTCGATGAAATCAGAATCATAAACATCTTCAGGAAACTCGCTGCCGATAATATTATGGGCGGGATCCATGCAATTAGCCAGCACTCCGGAAAATGAAGCCTGATCGGCTAGCGACTGCCAATATTTCCAAAAGATGCTCAAAGCATTATCAACGAAATAATCATCGGAATCAATCACTAAGAATAAGCGGCCGCGCGCGTTATCGAGCCCCACATTCAAAGCTGCGTGCTTGCCTTTATTTTCCTGCTTGATATATCTGATCGGCAATATCGCTTCCTTGATCCAAGATTCAGCCAAGACTCCGGTATTGTCAGTCGAGCCGTCGTCGACAATCAGCCATTCGAAATCTTTATAGTCCTGTCGCTTCAGGGAATCATAAACTCGCCCCAAGAGATTGGCGCGATTCAAAGTCGGAGTACAGACGGTGAAATTATAGCTGGATTGATTATTCATCTTATTTGATGTCTTTGACGGCTATTAATTGAAAAGCTAAGCGCGGAAAATGATAGACGATCTTCTGTCCGATATCATTGATCAGGCGCCACAAGGCATAAGGCTTATATTTATATTCACCCCTTTCGCCCCTAATGAATTTAAGTCCGCCGATGCCGTTGACGCGATAGCCGCGTTGCTTGAATTCTTCAATGCTCCAGCCGGACTTATGAATCTGGAGCGGATTATCATCGTAAGAATCCTGTTTGATATAGCCGTTCGGGGTGGCGATGACGACCTTTTTCTTAGCCCATCTTTCAGCATTATCAAGGAGAGTAAAGCCATCGGCCTTATCAAGATGTTCGATGATCTCAGAAGCCAAGACCAAGTCGTAAGAGCGCGGCGGGAATTCGATCGTCAGGATATTGTCTTGAAAATATTCGTCATGTATCCCCTTCTCGCGGCTCTGCCGCAGATAATCTTCGAACATCTCCACCCCGACCTTGTGCTTAACGTCTAAAAATTGCGCTAATGAATTATAGCCGCAAGCTAAATCGAGCAGGCTGTCGCAACCCTTAGCTGCCCGCTGCAAATAAATAGTCCAATCGGGAAAAATCTTCTTATAGATCTTCTTGAGATAGTTGGTCATAAATTTTTATTCTTAGCTATGATAACGGCATAAGGAGAAAAACTAACGCTGTTAAACGGCAAGAATCTAAGAATCTTTCCCGATAGATTCAGTAGCCTGATCAAAGCTTTTTTAAGAGTGCTCTTAGATTCGCTTTCCGCCCAAAAATCAAAACCGCCTTTGAAGCCGGAAAATAATACTTCATAGCCGGAATCGACTAAAATTTTCTTCCAAGCTACCGGATCCATTGATGGCAGATAATGCCTCTCCAGGTTGCCGCTATCCAGATGGCTATGGAGCATCTTCTGGAAAGAACCGCGAAAATTCGGAGTGGTCAGAATCAGCATTCCGCCCGGAGAGATGAAGGATAGATGTCGGCGCAAAACCTCATCATAATTTACAAAATGTTCAATGAACCCGAAAGAACAGACGATATCATAAGTCTTTCCGGCCTCAAGCTTGAAAAAATTATCGCAATAAAAATCTCCGATCTTATAGCCGTTAGCGGCTAGCCAGCGCGGCATATCAGTCAGGACGCGCGGAGTCAGGTCAACGCCGTTCAAGACGCACCCCCTGTCTCCGAAGACGCTCAGATAGCGGCCCGGAAAACAGCCGACTTCAAAAACGGATCGATTCGCGCCGAGAGCGGGCGCATAAGCCTTGATGATTCGACGGATCGGGTCAGAAAATGACGGCTTGAAGAAAGTCAGATCCTTATAAGATTCATCCCAATGCTCTTGGCTAGCTAAATTATTCCCTTCCATATTAGTAAGCCGAAAGCGCACGGCGCTTCTTGGCGTTAAGTATAGATAAATAAATATTCTTGCCCAAGAGCGAACAGGCGGCCGTAAACAGGTTGCGCCAAGTGAAATCGACCTTGAGGGATTTAAGAAAATACTGGCGCGCTTCCTTCGATCTGCCGGCCAGGAAATTCATAGTTCCCAAATGCCGATAATGGATAGCCAGGATGTCCGGATACTCGCTCAGCAGCTTCAGGTGCTTAGCTACGAAACGTTCATAATCAGGCGCGGCTTTCGTGAAATCCTTCGATAGGTTCTCATCATCAATATAATAATTGATCAGGACTTCGTCAACGAAATCAAAGCGATAGCCCGCAGCCGCTATCCGGACGAAGATATCCTGATCCTCGAATAATTTCAGAGACTCGTCCCTCGGACCAACTTGCTCGACGACGGCTCTAGACACCATGATCGAACTATTGCTGAAAGCGTAATTCCCTCCCTCCAAGAGCAAGTCGCGGATAGAATTGAACTTATGCATCTTATGGATGCCGCCGGAATTTTTATTGCTGTTATTGACGATCATGACATTACAGCTGACTAGGCCGAGATTATCATTGGGATGATCGGCAAAAAATTTCAGCTGTTTTTCCAGCTTAGCCGGCAGCCACTCATCGTCATGATCGAGATAGGCGATGAATTCTCCGGAGCTGATAAGGAAAGCCTGATTCTTCGGATTGGCCGCGCCGCCGGAATTAACCTGATAGATATATTTTATCCGGGAATCTGTCATAGCCATCTTCCGGACGACTTCGCCGGTATTGTCAGCCGAGCCGTCATCGATAACGATTAATTCGAAATCCTTAAAAGTCTGATTTAGGACGCTCTTAATCGTCCGAGGCAGAATGTCCGCACGATTATAGGCCGGGATGATTACGGAAACTTTGGGCATAAATCAATTATTATTCTTATCTTTCTTATTAAGAGACATGAGCAGAGGCCATAAACTGTAAGAGATGAGCGTGGCGACGGCTGATCCGGCCATGCCGAAGAGCGGCAAGAGTATTAGGTTCAAAGCGACGTTGATGATGACGAGGACTATCTGCACCAAGAAAATGAATTTTTCTTTATTCTCGACGACTAGGCGATAATTGATAGTCGCACCCAAGAACATGCCGATATTCGACCAGGCGTATATCTTCAGTATGCCGGCGGCGGCAGAATATTCAGGACCGAAGATCAGGGAAATGATGGGCTTGGAAAATAAGGACAGAAAAACAGCCAAGAAGAGGGCGGCGAAGAACATGAAGAGATACAAGGACTTCAGTCGCTTAGCGAAAGAGGCATCGCTTCCCTGTTTAGCGTTAACGATGGCGGGAAAGAGAGAGTAGCAGACGAGAGTCGGAATGAAATAGAATATCTCCACTAATTTCACGGCGGCCGAATAGATGCCGACGGCCACATCACCTAAGGCTTTGCCGATGATGACCTGGTCTATCCGCAACAATAAGAAGCTAGCTGCGGCCGACAGCATCAGGGGCCAAGAATATTTCAAAATCTTATAGAAAAGCGCACGGTCAAAATCGAAGCGGAAGACTTTCTTTTCCGAAGCTAGATAAGCTAAAAGCAGCAAGAGAGCCAAAAGGGCGGCATCAAGCACATAAGACGCGACTAGATAGATTATTCCTAGTCCTAGCTTGATGATAACTAACTTGACTAGTAAGGAGACGGCGGAAACGACAATTTGGGCAACAACATTCTTTTTCGCCATCACTTTCGACTGGAAGAATGATCCGGTTACTTGGAAAGAAGCGGCGATAAAAGTCAGGGAGTATATGGCGATCATGAGATGAATCAAACCGCTGTCGTTGAAGATGAAGGAAAAAGATAAAGCGGCCAAGAAAGCGACTGAGCCGCCGATAAGCTTCAAGACGAAACCGGAGCCCATGATCTTATCCGCGTCCTCGCCACCCTTAATGATCTCCCGCGAAATAACGATATCCGAACCGATGGCGGTAATGAAAGAGAATAAGCTGGCAAAACCGATGGAGTAATTTAAAAGTCCGTAATTCTTCGGCCCGAGATATCGAGCGACGATAATGCCAGCGACAAAGGCGACTAAGAGCGAAAACATCTGCCCGAAAAAAAGCCACCCGGTATTCTTAGAATACTTGCGAAAACCTTCATGGCTCAGAACCCAACGCCATCTTTCCGGAAGGAATTCATTTATCTTGTCGAATAAGGCATCAATCATTTTTTTATAATAAAAAAGCGGCGGATTATGATCCTACCACTCCTTAGTCTTCTCTATAACTTTATGTTTCAAATCTAAATAAGCTTCGACGGCCTTATGCTCTACCGCCGGTGAAACGATTTTCAGAATCTCTAAGCCGAGGATGCGATACTGCTTCCCGACCTTATTCGCCTTCAAGAGCCCCTGCTTCAAGAGGCGCTTCAAGGTGCTATTGCTGATCTTGAGGATCTTCTCCGTTTCGCCGGTCGTATAGACGGCATGAGGCTTGATTTCTTCACTGATCATTTGGGGCATAATTCAAAATTTATTGGCTTTATTCTGGCGCCTTATTTTAACGCCTTTCCGCTTGACCTATTTTCATTATATGCCACCCCTCTTATAGGGTCAATAGAGGTCAGGAGGGGTCAAATAAGCCAACATATCACTATTTATAAGTCTAATTATTAGTCTAACTGACGAAGGTATTATTAGTCTAGTTGTTGTAATTGTTTACATCATATAGTGTAAACAATTACAATCTAGTTTCTATAAGAACCAAAATTTACGATTTTGCAAACTCTAATAAAGGTAGGTAGTTACCATTATCCGCTTCTCTTATTGCCTGAATGTATCTTGAACGGATATCGCCGATGGAATCTAGATTTTCTCCGCCCCAAGTAAAAATCGGCTTATGAAACACTTTTTCCATCAAGACGTCGGCCATTAAACGAGAATGACGCCCATTGCCGTTTGGAAACGGATGAATATAAACCAAACGATGTTTTAGCCTGACGGCCGTTTCCTCTTCTGAAAAAATTTCATTATCTAGCCAATAACGACAATCGTCCAGAAGCTTCTTAAGTTCGATGGGGATGGAGACCCAATCAACGCCAACGGTCTTGCCGGATTTCCTGAACTTCCCCGCCCACGTCCAAACTGAACCGAACATTCGAAAATGCAGTTCCCTAACGAATTCTTCCGCGAGGAACCTGTCGACCGAAATATTCTGCTTCATTACCCATTCAATAGCTTCTTCAATATTCTGCTGTTCAAATTCATCTAAATCATGACGAGTCGCGATACTGTTTATTTTCAGCCCCTCCCGTTCTTCTTCGTCGAGCGGAGATTGTCCATCAATATAATCTAATATTAATCCCATAAATATTTGGTATTTTTATCAGCGATTTCTGCGGCCTTTTCTCTTATGGCCTTTCTTATCCTCGCTCTTGAATTAGCTTGATTTTCTAATTGCATGGTCTTGTGAGTCCTGGATACTATTTTTTCAGCCATCTTGTTGGCGCGAAGCTTGATCATCTCATTCAAATTCTTATCTGGAGCAGAGAAACCATAAGTTAACTTCAAACCTAATCCCCTAGCTGCTTCATCTAGACTTTTTAAACTGATTGAACTATTTTTCTCTCTTTGTTCAAGTTCTCTTACGCTCTGAGCGGTTATCCCCATTTTTCTACCTAATTGTTCCAAAGAAATGCCTAAAGACGTCCTAACAGCATAGACCCAACCATGGGAAGGCGTAAGATGTTCCAACTTCTTAAAAGTTTTTATTTTCTTATCCAGTTGTTCGATTTGCAAGCTCCTTTTTGAATTTTTCATAAGGTTATAGCCTTAATTATAAAACTTATATTTAAGGTTATAGCCTTAAATATTTAATCTAAAATATCTTTAATTTTACTTAATATAAGCTAATTTTATTATATACTAAATATTTATAACTGTCAAACAAATTTGTAAACCCCCAAATACCCCTTAACCATGGCCTCGGCTGAAAAATCCGGTCCGGCCAGCCCCGTTTCTGGCTCTGGCTTCTCGCCTTCCCCTGAATTACCCAATAATCTCAGAAATCCGGCCTGGTCGTTAAGCTCGAAGCACCTTTCCTGCCCGATTATCTCTTCGTTCCCGCCGACTCGGCTGGCCAGAGCCGGAACGCCCGCGCGCAGCGCTTCAATCAGGCTTAAAGACAAACCTTCGAATACAGAAGACAAGACGAATAGATTGAAAGCTCTGAGATAGCGGCTTGCGTCTTTTATCTCGCCACTTAGCCAGACATCATTTTCGAGCTTATATGATTTGACCAGTCCTTCATATTTCGCCCGTTCCGGCCCCTCGCCTATCAATAGTAGTTTCGCGTTCGGCCGGATCGCCTTGACGGCCTTATAAGCATTAATTAAGAATTCATAATTTTTCGGGTAAGCTAAGCGCCCGATAGAGCCGTAGATGAAAGCCTTCTGAAAATCCGCGGCTGCTTCCGGGCTCAAGCCTAATATTTTCGCGAGTTCTCCGCGCGCCGCCTCCCTATCTAATAGATACCCCGGCGCAAAATCGCGGCCGTTATAAATCAAATGACTCTTATCCGCCAATCCGCCTTCTAATAAGCCCGAGGCCATGGCTGCTTTAAGATTCAAGCGGCTAACAAAGACAAGATTATCTAATTTTCTGAAAGCGGCCTTGAAGAAAAGGCGGTAAGCGGCTCGCAATATCCCGATAGCTTTATGCCCGCCATCTAGGAGCGAGAGACCATGGACCGTAAACACGATGCGCGGTTTCGGTTGCAAGCGGCTCAATCCCCAGACTCCCAAAAGCGCATTTGTGCTATTGAGATGGACGACGTCGAATTTCTCCTGCGCGACATAGCTCTTCAGTTCCGCCATAAAACTCAAGCCCTTGAAAGGATTGCGGCTGCGCTCTAGATTCTTCAGGCGCCGGAAGGCAATACCGGATTTTTCCAGTTCTAGGGGGAGATATTCGCCCGGCCCACCGGCGAGGGCAACATCTTCCCCGGCTGACTTCAGTCCGCGCGCCAGATCTAGCGCGAAATTCTGGGCGCCGCCGAGCTCGCTTTTCGTGATAACGATGAGTATTTTCATATCTTTAATTCTAACATTTTTTTCAAGCTTTGCCACCTCCTATCTAGTTTCTCGCCATCTCCCCGCGCGCAGAAAAAACTGCTATAATGATATGGTAAATCAAAATTATGGAACAAGGTTTAAATTTCTTCCTGGCCATCTCCGGCCGCTTCGCCTGGCTCGGCAATTGGCTATTCTTCTTTATCGCGCTAGTAGAGTGCGTGCCTTTCGTAGGCGCGTTCTTTCCGGGCGCGACCATGATAAACGTCGGCAGTTTCTTCGCGGCCCAGGGCTTTTTCAATGTCTGGGGTCTCATCATCTTTGCTTTTGTCGGCGCCGTGCTGGGCGACTGGGGCGGCTATGCTCTTGGACGCTGGGGCGGAAGATGGCTGGAAGAAAAAGGGCTAATCAAAACCGCCTGGCTCGCCAAGGGCGAAGAATTCTTCAAAAAATATGGCACTAAGAGCATTCTCTGGGGCCGTTTCTTCGGCGCGACCAGGGCCGTCATTCCCTTTATCGCCGGCGCTTCGAAAATGAAGCAAAAAACTTTCTTATTCTGGAATATAGCCAGCGCGCTAGTCTGGTCGTTTTGGAATGTCGGTCTCGGCTATTTTTCCGGCAACCTCATCGCTGTCATTATCGCGAAATGGTCGAGCCATCTCGGCGTCGGAATCTCGATCTTGGCCGTTATCGCCCTAATCTATCTGACAATCAAGAAGCACGGCGAGAGCTATTGGCAATATTTCAAACACATCAATTCGGTCTTTATGGATAATATCGCGGCTAATTCCTGGTTCCAAGCTTTGAGCCGCCGCCAGCCGGCTATCCCGGAAATGATCAGCGTCAAAAAAAGCCAGGAAAAGATTTTCGCCGGCTTTGTCGGGCTGATCAGCTTGATTATAATTTATTTTCTTGTCTTGATATTAGACCTTTTCTAGATCATTTTGCCTCTTTACCTGACTCCTGGTCAGTAAACACCACTAACCGCCTAGAATAACTTTTCAAAGACGGGTCCCAAACTCCTTCGCAGGTGATAAGATTCAGATGTACTTTGCCGTCGTTCACGTTGAATATGTCCGAGACATTAGCTTTTGGATCATAGCGCCGGCTTTCACGGACCACGAAGACGGCCGTCGCTCCTTTATTGTCTTGAACGTACAGCTTGTCGCCCGGCCGCAGCTTATGCAGATTATCAAAGACTGATCCCTTGCCATTCTTGCGGCCGTAATGCCCGGTCACGACCGCGCTACCGTTTTCTCCAGGACGAGGACTGATATTGAACCAAGCGACGTTCGAAAAATTTTTCGGGACGCCGACCGCCCCCTTAGGCGTCAGGCCGACGCTCTCAAAGGCGGCATTGACCTTAATCTTAGGAATCTTCAGACGCACGGGCAAGCCCGGGCTGGTTGACGCTGGCTCGTTCTTTATCTGCTCTAGTTTCAGAAAACTAGTCGTTGCCTTGACCGGCAGCGCCGGACTGCTTTGAGTTGATCTTATGGGAATAAGATAAAAAATAGCCCCCAACGAAAACGCTATTCCGATCAGGATAATCTTTAGTGACCCTCGCTTGGCAAATATTGTTGATTTCATGGACTAGAGTAATTTATCAATAAAGGCTCCGCTCGAGCGGAGCCTTTATATTTAAGCGAAAAATATCGCCATATATGTAGCTAGGCTCTCAATAAGATTACGCGCGTTTTTTCAAGATCATGACTAGGGCGACTGAAATCAATCCGAGAGCTCCGGCCAGCATGAGCCACAAAATATTTCCTTCTGGAGCTAAGCCGGTATTCGGCAGAGCCGGGACCGCGGTAGCCACGACGACAGTCGCAATCGCCAAGTCTCTCGCGATCAGACCATTCGCTTCGCCGGTGGCGATAGCGGTATTGGTCGTAGTCACGGCCAAATTGGATTGGCAAGTATAAACCCAGGTTTCAGTAGTATCCAGTTTAGAATCGCCATTGATATCGCCGGAGATATACTTCATCGGGCTGCATTTATCATCGGTCAGAGTCACATTGCTAAGCGCGACAGTACCGGGATTGGTTATCTTTTCGGTATACGTGACCCATCCGCCGCCAGCAAGCAAAGCTAAGGGCTTCGGAACTTTAGTCACATGGATCAATGGCGGCACTATCGGCAGGCCGACGATAACATGAGCGCTAGCGATATCAACAGCGCTTAAGCCATTGGCCCAGCCAGTCGTGACCACGGTATTTGTATGAGTTTCTGTTAGTGTCGTTGAACAAGTATATTTCCAAGTCTCATTGACCTCCAACTTGCTATTATTATTCATATCTCCAGAAATCAACTTAATCGGGCTGCAAGTATCGCCGATCATCGTAATGTCGGTGACTGGCACGGTGCCGATATTGCGGAGGGTATAGGTATATTCTACCAAGCCCGACCCGCCCGGTAAGGCTAGAGGATTAGGCACTTTCACCACATCTATAAGCGGAGGAACCGGAGGCGCGACAACGGGCGAACCGATGTCATTATTAGTGACGATGCAGAATTTATTCTCTCCCGGAGAAAGATTGACATAGCCGGAGGCATCGCAATCTCCAGAAAATGTCCGGGTATAATTAGGGTTAGCGGTTTCGGTGACGACATAGACGCCGGCGGGCGCCCGGAAAGTATTAGTTACGCCGGAAACGACCGGCTCATCGCTAACAAATAAAGGAAAATCAGCGACGGTCTTAGTGCCGCCGTTATCATTGATAACCA
Organism: Patescibacteria group bacterium; assembly: GCA_041661685.1. Classification (GTDB taxonomy): domain Bacteria; phylum Patescibacteriota; class Patescibacteriia; order Patescibacteriales; family UBA12465; genus UBA12465. Next base: position 7,933 of record JBAZTY010000001.1, on the reverse strand, counting down.
CCTTAACGACGTTAATCGTGCCGGTACGGATCGAACTAGACCCGGAAGAAGCACAGGTAGGACCGGTAATGGTATCGCTTAACAGAGTAACATCGCCGCCGACAGCCAAAGCTCGGCCATCTAAAGTAACGTTAGCGCCGAAATGGATGCCTGTTCCAGCTAAGATCGTACCTACAAATGAACTGCCATTGATGGTTGCTAATGTTTCCACGCGCCAGAAGACATCACAGGCCCTGGCTCCGTTAATCAAATTAATCGAACCAGAGGAGATTAAATCACTAGAGGCCCTGAATATATAGACACCTGGACCGTCGAGAGTCAGGATGCCGCCATTCAAACGCCCGGCGCCAATGTCATAGACTCCCGAGGAAAGAACTAAGCCATCAAGAACTGGGCCTTGGTTAGAGGTCAGGGGTTGGCTCGGAATACCGGTCGTGAACGCTGCGCTAGCGTCGGCTTGAACGCTCGGCGATAAGATAGCTGTCGGCCCGTCAGGTCCAGTACCGTTCGTATCATATATCGTGCCCGCCACTTCCGCCGTCGTCAAACCGGAATAATTAGTGCCGGCGGCGTTCAAGCCCACATCGCCGCTAATAACAGAAGTCGGGGAGTTAGTAATCGCCGTATTGGCTAAAATTGAAAAGCTCGCCGCCGCTCCTAGCACTGGTAAAGTGGCCGCCGCCTGTACAGCAGTTAGCCCCGACAAACCGAGCGTAAAGGCTGCGACTAGAACGACCGCTGAAATCTTGCTAATTTTTTTCATAAGCTTTTAGATTAATGTTTTTAAAATATATGTAAATTTTATATTTATTCTAAACTGCCTAAATTACCAAAAAAGCCCAAACAACACTTGTCTGAGCTTCTAGAAGGAGCTTCTGTATTCATTTTTTACATCACGAAATCTAATTTAATCATACCATGCAAAACTCAGGCATGATAGCGCCATGATTTTAACTTTGGTTATTAATGCGACAATCGCGTTCTTCCGGCCCATACAGATCCCTTATCTGCCCGCAACGCAGGCACTTGATCTCGATATGGCCTTTAAAATCCCCCTTGAAGAGCAACTTTCCGCAATTGCAGCGGTGATCATTTAGAGCCGAGGTCGGCGAATATCCATCCGCAATTTCTAATTTTACAAGTAGATTATTATCCTAAAAATACTAACTGTCAAGACTGTTTTTATTTATTACGCAGCTAATAGCCTTTTCTTTCAGCTAAATTACCGCCGGCAGCTACGACCTGACAATTATGACCATTACTCAAATCATGCTATAATATTTATAAGAAACATAGGATTAAAATACAAAAATATGGCCATAATCAATTGGATCGAGGAATACTCAGTCGGCGTCAAAGAGCTGGATGAGCAGCACCAAAAGCTGATCGCCATCATCAATGAGCTCTTCACTCTCTACTCTGAAAAAAAATTCAAGAATGTCGACGTCGAACCGATCTTCAAACAACTGCTGGATTATGCGGATTATCATTTCAGCACGGAAGAACATTATTTCACGCTCTATAATTACGAGAAAGAGGAAGCGCATATCGCTATGCACAATATCTATCGTCAAAAAATCCAAGATTTGAAGAATGAGTATGATGCCGACAATAACGAGAAGACGCTGTTTGCCATCAATAGCTTCTTAAATAACTGGTGGATCTGGCATATTAATAACGCCGATAAGGAATATACCGCCTATTTCAACGCTAACGGTTTAAAATAAACTCGAATACAGAAAATACCCGGATTTGTCCGGGTATTTTTTTGTTCTATTGACAAAATATCAATAAAAATGCTAAGTTATTCTGACCAAATATACCTTATTTGGCAAACCAAATAAGTCCTTTAAAAACCGAATATAAACGATAAAAACTACATAACAATGGAAAATTTAAGCATGCTGCAGACTTCCGGCCATGATCGGAAAATCGCTAAATTCCTAGCTTCTAAGATAGAAAGCTTCATCGTTCTCTTAGGCATACCGACTTTTTCACAGAATATTATGGCCGTTCTTGGAACCAGACAATATATAACCCTGGCTGAATTAAGCCAATTATATTGCCGCTTGCCCAAAGAGCGCTATGATGAATTAAAACCAGTATTCAGCCAGATTGCTAGCGACTTTATCGGCTGGCTTAATTTCTTCAAAGCTTACCGCTTCAATAAGGCAATCAGGCCTCTAGCGGTCGGGGTAATGATAACATTCGCCAAGACTTTTGAAGAGAAACAAATGATGCTCGAATATTTGGAAGAAAAAGAAAAGAGACCAGTGCTCGAAACAATGAAGATTGTCGCTAAAGCTTGGCCGGAAATAATAACTGTCTTGAACCAAGAGTTCGACGCTAAGTTATATAAGCTGGCTTTACGCCTAGCCAAGAATGATAAAGAAAAACTGCTGGCTATGACCAGACTGACGAGTATCAGCAACCATAGGCGCGCCTATTTGTATAGGTGCCTGCTGCAGATCAAGGACTCGTTCTCGAGCGAGGAATTATTATCGATGTACCGCCGCTTAAACTCTAAATCCCTAATGAGACCGAGGATCATCGCGATCCTAGAAAAACAAAAAAGTCCTTTTTCTTTCTGGTTTAAAATATACCAGGTAGAACTTCATAATAGCCGGCTAAAAAATCTCGGCTGGAACAAGCTTAGAGACGCCGAGATATCGCCTGAAATACTTGTAAAAACCTGCAATAATTGCAGAGACAAGAAATTCATTATTCTGGCCGCCGCTAAGTTAGAAAGAGCGAAACTTTCTTTCCGAGATTGGGAAAGATTATATGATGAAACGACACTCAACGCTCCGGAAATCAGAAAAGTCATCCTTAATAAGCAGAGATTAGCGATATCCCTTGACAACAGCCAAGAATCGATGAAAATCTCAGCCCTGCTATATATTAAAAGCATCCATTATTACCCGACGGTCGCCGAGAATATCATGATCGACATGGTGAATCTCCTGTCTGATTGCCATAATCCGATTGGATTAAGACTCACGGCTAAAGAATTCCCTGCCCAGCATCTCGACCCTCTCACGGTTTGGCCGCTTAAGAATAAGCGCCAAGACCCTCTAGGATTGCAAGTCGCGATTAAAGAGCGCCAGGCTCGTTTGGATTCAATCAGAAACTTAATAATAAAAAGCGACGCGCCTGCCTTCAAGAGGCTATTAGCGCTGTTAGCTCCAAAAATCAAAGACCATGAAGAGTGGATTAACTTCTCTATTCAGTGCAAGGACCAGCCGCGCCTCCAGAAGTTAATTATTGAAGAATACAAAAAATATTTCATCCAAGACTTCTGCCGACATTCGTCATCTCCTTCCGTCAAAACTACTTCTATTGACCTACGGAATCGCGAGATCAAAAAAATCTGGGAAACGAGGCTAGAATTAGTAGCCTAACCCCCTTAAAGCCAATCTCCGGATTGGCTTTTTTATTTCGAGGGACTAAAAGATATCGCGACCGCCGCCATATCGTCATGTTCTTTAAAGCGCGGAAACTTCCTGCACTCCGGGTCGCTGCTTTCCAAATCTCGGACATAATCCTTGACCCGATTCAAACCGCCTTCTAAATATAACTTAACGATAGCGGAAAAATCTTCTGCAGCCTCGGGATCAGTCTTGGGTATCAGCAGACCATCGGAAAATATCAAAATGTCTTTTACATTATCCAGCGGCTCTAAACCGCTATTGAGAAAATTTATCATATTCTCTTCTCCGTTTAAAACTCCATAATTCTGATTCGCGCCTGCCCTCACTTTAATAAGCTGATCTTGGATTTTTTTGCCAATTTCCGTTTCCCCTTGGTCCGACAATTCTTTCCATTTCACCAAAGATGGTCGATCAAAACTATAATCTCCGCCCAGTATTTTGAAAGAACCGTCTCTATAGATAAGTAAAATGGAGGCATCGCTGATTTGCGCCCATTCTAGCTGTTTTTCCTTCAGACGGGCCACGGCAAAAGTCGTGCACCAGAGATTAGCCCTCTTATCAACGTCAATTTTCTTATCAATCATTTCTTCCCTTATTTTTCGGTTGGCGGATATAGCTAAATCGACCAGCGAAGCGTCATTTCTAGAAAAAATCTCTTTAGCTGTTTGGGAAGCCAAATAGCCGCCGGTCCGCCCCTGCGGGTCGATATATTTGTCCAATCCGGTCGCGCCGTCAAAAGCGCCAAAAATTTCAGGACTGTCCAGGATAGCATCTTCATTCATTAGTCCTACCCCCTTGTCAAGAACGCGCTCTATTCTAAAATTTTCTCGACCGCGATCCTTTTCAATATTTTCAAATTTTATCATATCATTAATCTATTTTGTAATAATATGTCGATAATATCACAAAAAAAACAAAAAATCAACCATTAATATGAGAAAATAACATTTACTAAGCGGAGAGGGTGGGACGCACTTGGAACGATTATTTAAAAATTGCCACAAAGCTTACAACCATCGCTAAACCACTTATTACAATAGCAAGCCAAGACCTTAAAGAGTCATTCTTTTCAGTGTTTTCTTGGGCTCTAATCACATTAAGTATCGCCTCAACCTCCTCTGGCTTGTCTCCTTGTTGTAATAATAACTCTCTTGTAGCAATAACGCGACTACTGTCTTTCATATCTTAAAATATTTTTATATTTTTATGATTTACAATTTTTTAGCTACAACTTCTTTTCTGATTAGAGCATTAAAACTTGAAGATTCTTCGATATCCTTTTTATATTGATCTAAGTCTGATTTTACTCTATTCTCTATATAAATATTTATTCTATCTTTTAACATTTCTGGGATAGGCCTATCTTGGCCTTTTGAATTTTTTTCATCTAACGAGTCGCCAAAAACAGGATGATACTTTCTTACTTGCCGTTCTGCTTCATCCATTTCTTTTCCCTCTTCTACTAAGTTCATCATTAAGACAGTCTTGTTTAATTCATCCATCTTTAACATCATTTGTCTTTCCAATGGTTGCATTTTTAGCCACCATCTAATATCATCATCTTTCACTCCATCCGCTCTTAATATTTCTAATTTTTTACTAAATTTTTCATCCGTTAAAAAGTATTCTATCGCCTCTTTGGATGTTTGACTTTCTCCATTTTTTCTAACATTTTCTTTTGCATCTTCTAGCATTTGACTTACGGTTGCACGAGCATCACTTATACTCATTCCCATATTTTGAAACATACTTATATATAATTTTTCTAACTTTTCCTCAATTGAAGATGAAAAAAATCCCATATTTTTTTATTGTTATATTTTTAAAAAAATGAATAAATTAAAAAACCCAAAATGATTATAGAACTAGCTAAATTAATACCACCCTGCCACCTGTCTTTGTTGGTTTGTCCTCTCATTTCTTTTTTTATTTCATTAAGAGATGATGCCTGATATAAAGTAACTAATATCATAAATATAGCAAAACCTATATGATTTTCCCATAATCTAAAAATAGAAATAACACCTAAAATTGTAAATAAGATACCCATATTTTTAAATTTTTTATACCTTTTTATTCTCTATCTTCTTTTGGTCCTATAAATATATCCGCTCTTTCTTCTTTTGGAAAGACTTTATAGAACATTTTTGCCCAATTAACTCTTAATTTAAAAAGATTCTTTATCATTTTATCTAAATTCTTTAAATTATCATCTTTTGGTAGCCCATTTGACATGCTTACAAACATGCTTACCATTAAACTATTAATTTCTTTTGCTTTTTCACTATTTTTTATCCATTCTTCATATTTTAGAAATTTTTTCATATTCTTTTTTATTTTAAATTAAACGACTGAAAAAATGCATCAGATGTGTTCTTATCGTCCACATAGCGTATAAAAACTAGATCATATATACTAGCTCCGGCAAAAATAATTTTTCCATCAGCCTTTATACCATCCACCGCTTTAGTACTATATTCCAAAGTTAAATATTTTTGTTGTTCAATAAATTTTTGGCTCAAAATTTCTAAATTAGTAATTTTCATTTTTTCATTCAAAGTCTGCTCTAAAATATCTTTTGGACTATGTGTTTTTATGCTATCTGGATAAGAACCCCAGTTAATCAGATATTGGCGGGAATCATTCTCCTCTTTTAAAATACATGTATTAGAAATCAACTTTATCTCTTCGATTAAGTTAGTTTTTTCCGTACAAACTGGTTGGGATGGAAAAGTTAATGAAAATAATCCATTATCTATCGTAGAATAATAATCAACCACTTTTTTATCAGATTCTTTTGAGGCTTCCAGTTTCATTTGTGCAATTTCTTCTCTCCCGTCGTGAACAATTGCTCCTGGGCCGTTAAAAAAAGTAATATAAGCCCAAAAAATAAGGAAAGAGCCAGATATAATAAAGGCTCCAAAAGTTAATACATATTTAAAATATGTTTTGATTTTATTCATAAATAGTTTGCTTAATATAGACTAAAATTTTACTATTTTATTTCCCCCTCTTTCAAGGGAATATATAACAAGTATTGATAATAAAACTCCGAGAATTGTTTTTGCTATATCCCCAGAAATATGGGTTAAAAAATAATCCCAAATTAAAACAAGTAATCCTATAACATATACTGGGACAAAAATACATACAATAAGCCAAAATTGTATTTTATTAACTTTCATAACATTTATTTTTTATATTTTAAAAATACCACAAAATACCCAAAAAATCAATAAAATTAACTAATTGCCCTTAACTCTAATTTGTGCCAAACTATAATTATGAAATCCCACGAAATCAAACAAAAAATTGAGATTCTGCTGGATAAATACCAGAAAAATTCAGGTACCGTCAAAGGCTTTGATATTCTTTTTGAATACGTTGATTTTATAAAATCCGAGCCATATACAGCCAATCTATTAAAACCTCAGTTCGAATATGCCCAAGCGCAAATATCTCTATTGGACGAATATATAGCTAAAAATAATTGTTTTAAAGAAGTTCCCAATGTCCACAAAATAATGGAATTTAAGGATATTTCTGAGGTTCCCATGCATAAAAAGGCGATAGCCGTCGGTCTGGAACAACTAAAAAATCAGGAACACGCCAATATGGCACAAATGCTCCCATTAGCTATTACTCAACTAGTTATGGTTTATGAGGGTATGGGAAGAGTAAAGGAACAGTTAAAAAATAAAGAAGAAATAGACGATAAATTAAATATTTTGCAAGAACTGCCAACTTCTACGATAAGAGTCAAAGTTGGTGAAGAATTAAACAGCCTGCCTTTTGCGGTTTTTGCTAAAACAAATTTACTCATATCCGCTAAATATATCTTGGACAAAATTGATATTGAAGAATTATCTAAGGAAACTAAAAAAGAGCCATGGTTTGATAAGGGTAAAAGTATACTGCACTTTTTAGGAGAAGAGATACAAATCGCCCGACAAAAACATAGGCCAACTGACCATTATATTTTAGAGTGCATTTTTTCTAAAGACGATATTTCCGATCCAGCCGACTTCTCGGAAATATCCGAAGATTTTCTTAAAGAGGATTACGATAATATAAAGGGATGGAATAAATTCAGACATGCCTGCGAAGACTTAAATACAAAAGTAAATGTTAAAACTAAAACAAATGACTTTATTTTAAACTCAACGGAACAATTAGGTTGGTGCAAGATTAATCCAAAATACCTGTAAAAACGACCAAACATCTATAAGAGCCTTGCGGGCAAGTTTACGCAAGGCTCTTTTGTTATGCTGAAATCATGACTAAATATGACGACCAACTGATATCTGACACCCAAGAATATTTCAGCGGATTGTATGGGCGAGCAATTACTCCTGATGAGGCTGATTCTTTTCTGACATCTCTCGTTAATTTATATAATTCTCTCTTTAATAAGGAATAACTCTTTTTTTCTTTTCGGCGGTTCCCCCGTAGGGGGAGCCGAAAAGAAAAAGTTATCCTTGTTAAGAGAACTTCTAATTAGA